>CAXTPY010000157.1:0-4629 GCA_964246195.1 uncultured Acidobacteriaceae bacterium
CACCTCCCCCGCGCTCGGCGGATGCATCAGCCCCGGCACCCTCACCGAGCCGCTATACAGCCGTAGCCCCGTCATCAGCGCAATCGCCGTCAGCGTCAGCTGCCGCAACACCGACGCCGACAACGCGATCGACTCACGCCCCAGCTTCAGCCGAGGCTCCACCCACTCCTCCCACGCATCGATATTGTCCTGATACTCCCGCGCCAGAAACCTCCCCATCTCCGAATAGATCCTGTCCACATACGCTGCCAAGGCAAGCACCACCACCAGCACCGCCATCGCCGCCGGATACGCATAGCTCATCGCGCGCTCCGCCGAGACACCTTCGCGCGTACCGGCTGCATCCGCTCGATCAGGCTCGCCGGCAGCCGCAGCTCCCGCCGCAGCTCCCGCTCTCGCGCCTCCATCTCGCCCCCATCCGTCTCGTGATCCATCCCCGCCAGGTGCAGCACCCCATGCAGCAGCAAAATGCTCACCTCTTCCCGCAGAGAATGCCCATACCGCTCCGCCTGCCTCGCCGCCGTCTCCAGCGACACCGCAAGATCGCCCGCATGCCCCCCCGGCATCTCCTCCGCCGCCCGAAAGCTCAGCACATCCGTCGCCCGGTCCATCCCGCGATACGCCCGGTTCAGACGCTTCAGCTCCGCATCCCCAGTCAGCAGTGCATCCACCTCGCCCAAACCCACCAGGCCCCGCGCCCGGTTCAGAAAGCGCGCCAGCCCCCGTTTCGAGAGCGCAGCAGCCGCCGTGTTGGAGAGTCTACTGGGAGGGTCGATCTTGATCATCGGAGCCTTCGAGCCTTAGCCCCTTGCCTGCGCCAAGCACCGGGCAGCCAGGCACCGGGCAGCCGACTCCCAACCCCTCCGCCAGCAGAACAAAGCAGAGGGCCTCTAGCTCCCTCCGCTCCCGGTGCTACCCCATCTCCGAACATCTACTGCGGCTTCGCCAAAGGCTTCGCGCCGTGGCCCGGCACCAGCACCGGCTCCGGAAGCACCGGCTCGGCCAGCGCCGCCTCCGCCAGCCCCAGCGGAAGCTGCCGCTGCGTACGCCCATAGCTGTCATACGCCCGCACAATCCTCTGCACCAGGTGATGCCGCACCACATCCACATCGTCGAAGTGGCAGAAGCGTATCCCCTCCACCCCATCCAGCACCTGCAGCGCCTCCAGCAGCCCCGACTTCTTCGGGTTCGGCAGGTCCGTCTGCGTCAGGTCCCCCGTGATCACCGCCTTCGAATTATTCCCCAGCCGCGTCACGAACATCTTCATCTGTTCCATCGTCGTATTCTGCGCCTCATCCATGATGATGAACGCATCCGATAACGTCCTCCCGCGCATGAACGCCAGCGGAGCCACCTCGATCACATTCGTCTCCAGCAGCTTATCCACCTTCACCGGATCCAGCAGGTCGTACAACGCGTCATACAACGGCCGCAGGTACGGATCCACCTTCTCCTGCAGCGAGCCCGGCAGAAATCCCAACCGCTCCCCCGCCTCCACCGCAGGCCGCACCAGGATGATCCGGCTCACCTTCTTCGACACCAGCGCCGACACCGCCATCGCCACCGCGAGGTACGTCTTACCCGTACCCGCCGGCCCCAGCCCGAACGTCATGTCGCACTGCTCGATCGCCTCCACATACTTCCTCTGGTTCGGGCTCCGCGGCTGCACCATCCGCTTCACCCCAGCCGACCTCTGCTTACCCGAATCCACCAGCGACTTCAGCGTCACCTCCCGATCCGCGACCACCAGCTTCAACATCCCACGCAGCTCGCCGTTCTGGAGATTCACCCCCCCCTTCCGCAGCGCCTCGAAATCCCCGAAGATCCTCCGCACCCGCTCCGCATCCTCCGCGGAACCGCTCACATGAATCGCATCCGAACGAAGGTCGATGGTCACGTGAAGCCCATCTTCCAGTAGCCTTAAGTTCTCGTCGCGGGTCCCGTACAGGGGCTCGATTCCTGGAGTGATTTCAAGGGCGATTGTATTCAAGCTCTATCTGACCTCCGTCAGCGAAAGTGGTGGTATTCGATCTGGAAAATTGTCTGCGTTTCGTTCCGGCCCGGAAGCCACATCCCGGCACAGAGCCTGGTAGGCATCTGCGAAGTGCGGCCGGATTGGCATGGTAGGCCAAAGTCTCGTGAACTGCGCACAGACTAGAACGCTCCATGGCCATAGTCAAGCTGTAAATTACGAGCCTGCACGCACCAGTGCGCCTCGCCCATGTACCCTATCCCCACACCGTGTCCCCTCCATTCCGAAGCCTTCGCATCTCGTTTCTGCTCCTAGCCGTCCTGCGCTCTGCCTGCGCTCAGAGCGCACCCGTCCAAGGCTATCGAGTCGTCGCAGAGTTTCCGCACTCGACCCAAAGCTACACCGAGGGTCTCTTCTACCTGAATGGCCTCTTCTACGAGGGCACAGGCATAGAGGGCCGCTCCGCCGTCATGGCCATCGATCCAACGACAGGTGCCATCTCCCAGCATGTCGACCTGCCACCCCCCTACTTCGGCGAGGGCATCGTCGACTGGGGTCCCAACCTCTACGAGTGGACCTGGCAGTCCCACGTCTGTTTCGTCTACGACCGCTTCACCCTCCGGCCCATCAAGCAGTTCGCCTACACCGGCGAAGGCTGGGGCATGACCCGCACCGCCACCCAACTCATCACCAGCGACGGCACCGCAACCCTCCGCTTCCGCAATCCCGCCACCTTCGCGGAGACCCGCCACATCGTCGTCAAAGACGGCCCCCAAATCATCGCCAACCTCAACGAACTCGAGTTCATCCGCGGCGAGATCTACGCCAACATCTGGCACTCCGACAGAATCGCGCGCATCTCGCCCCGCGACGGCCATGTCATCGCCTGGATCGACCTCACCGGCCTCCTGCCTCCCGAGCAACGCCTCGACAGCGAATCGGTCCTCAACGGCATCGCCTACGACGCCCAGCACGACCGCCTCTTCGTCACTGGAAAGCAGTGGCCCAAAATCTTCGAGATCAAGATCGTTCCACAGCACCTACCCCCCGCCCCTCACTAGAGCAGATTGCCTGTGGGTGTAGAGGCTGCTGTGTTCTTTGCCTGTCATCCCCGCCGGGAATCCGCGTTTGTCCCCTCTAGCCAAGAGCAAACTCGCTCTAGCTCAGCCCTACCACACCCGGCAGCTATTCACCGGCACCATAGGCGACCCCTTCTTGCACCCAAACGCATCCGCGAACCCCGGCTGATTCACAATCGCCCCATTCGCCCGGAAATGATCCGGCGAATGAGGATCGCTCAGCACCTGCGAACGCACCGCCTCCGGACGCGAGTTCTCGCACCAGTTCTGCGCAAACGCGATATAAAACCTCTGCGGCGCCGTGTAGCCGTCCTTCTTCGCCTCCAAATTCACGCCCTCCTTCTTCGCCCGCTCCAGATACGCCATATACGCCAGCACCAGGCCCCCGTTGTCCGCCGTATTCTCCCCCAGCGTCAACTTGCCGTTCACCTTCACGTCATCGACCGCCGTAAACCCGCCATACTCGTTCACCAGGCAGTCCGTGCGCTCCGTAAACTTCTTCGTATCCTCGGGCGTCCACCAATCCGAAAGATTCCCCTTGGCATCGAACTTCTTCCCCTCGTCGTCGAAGCCATGCGTCAGCTCATGCCCGATCACCGCCCCAATATGGCCGTAGTTCACCGCATCGTCCTGGCTCTTGTCATAAAACGAAGGCTGCAGAATCCCCGCCGGAAAATTGATGTCGTTCATGCTCGGGTCATAGTAGGCATTCACCGTAGGCGGCGTCATGCCCCACTCCAGGTGATCCACCGGCTTGCCGATCTTCGCCATCTGCCGGTCATTCTCGAAGTCGTTCGCCCGGATCAGATCCCCCACCGCATCGTCCGGCTTCACCTCCAGCTTCGTGTAACCCCTCCACTTCTCCGGATACCCGATCTTGTTCGCCACCCCGTTCAGCTTCTCTTTCGCCCGCTGCTTGGTCGCCGGACTCATCCAGTCCAGCTTGTCGATATCCTGGTCCATCGCCGTCTCGATATCCTTCACCATCTCCACCATCTTCGCCTTGCTGTCCCCAGCGAAGTACTGCGCCACATACACCTTCCCCAGCGCCTCACCCAACGCCCCGTTCACCGCGTTCGAGCACCGCTTCCACCGCGCCGCCTGCTCCGGCTGCCCCTCCAGCTTGCGCCCATAAAAATCGAAATTCTCCTCGTCGAACGCCTTCGGCAGACGTCCCGCCACCATCGTCAACAGGTGATACCTCATATAAGCCTTCAAAGTATTCAGGTCCGTCCCGCGAATCTCCTTCACCAGCACAGGAAAAAACTCCGGCGTCGAATCGTTGATCTCCGTCACATGCGGCGAATGAATCGCATCCTCGAAGCTCCCAAACTCCACCCCCGGAATCGTCCTCTCGAAGGTCGCGATCGGCTCCAAGTGATACGTCTTCTCCGGCTCCCGCAGATCCACCACCCCCAGCGATGCCTTCGCCAGCGCCGTCTCGAGCGCCAGGATTCCGTCCGCCTGCTTCGCCGCCGCCGCCGGCGTGCTCCCCGCCAACGTCAGCATCTTCGCCACATGCGCCACATACTCCTTGCGAATCTCCACGTCCTTCGCCCCCGTGCGCAGGTAGTAGTC
>CAXTPY010000158.1:0-4617 GCA_964246195.1 uncultured Acidobacteriaceae bacterium
ACGGTATGGTGCAGTGGCTGCAGGAGGCTATGCGGCGCGAGGGCCTGGTCTGGGAGCATGGGCCGAACGTGAGCGTAGGCGCGAACAGCGCGGACTCGCACTATGAGCCTACGCTCGAGAGCACGCGAGCCGTGCGGCGAGGAGACTTCGTGCTGATCGATATCTGGGCGCGGCTGGACCGGGCGGAATCGTGCTTCTACGACATCACGTGGACGGGCGTGGTGGACCGTGAGCCTTCGCGGCGGGAGCAGGAGGTGTTTCGCGCGGTGACGGCGGCTCGGGATGCGGCGGTGGAGGTGGTGAGGAGGGCCTTCGCGGAGGAACGTTCCATCGCTGGCTGGGAGCCGGATGATGCCGCGCGCGGGGTGATCCGGGAGGCGGGTTACGGTGAGTGGTTTACCCACCGCACAGGCCACAGCATCGGCTCGGTGCTGCATGGGAATGGAGCGAATCTCGACAACTTGGAGACGCACGACGAGCGGTTGATCCTTGCGGACACGTGCTTCTCGGTTGAGCCGGGAATTTATCTGCCGGGAGACTTTGGAGTCCGCAGCGAGGTGAATATGATTGCGCGAGCAGGCAAGGCAGAGGTGACCGGACGCGTGCAGCATGAGTTGGTGCGAATCTAGCCATGCGCGGCGGGGGCTCGAAGCTCGAACAGGACACGGTGGCGACTCTCCGGCAGCAACTATGAAGCTGAGGAGAGAACCACCGTACACCGGGATGATGGAAGCAGCTGCGATGCAGATAGGTGCTGGAAGCTCCTGCGCGCTGGAGAGTTGCGCAAGTGTAAGAGGCGGTTAGGAAGCGGACGTCGAGGGCAGCACGACGAAGCTGCCGGGGACGGGCCGTGAGGGGAGTGCCTGCTCCTTGGTCTGGTCGGGAAGGACAAAGCCGGGCAGCTTCTCGAAGGCCGGCTTGGCAAGCAGGTAGCCTTGCATCAGCCGGATGCCGCTTTCTCTGAGGGCCTGATACTCAGCCACCGTCTCAATCCCTTCTGCGACGAGGGTCATGTTGAGAGATCTCCCGAGGTGAACCATCGAGCGGAGAATGGTGAGGGCCGCGGGCCTCTGATCGATGTTCCGCGTCAGATCCATGTCGAGCTTGACGATGTCGGGGCCAAGATCGGCGAGCAGGTTCAGGCCGGAGTAGCCGGCTCCGAAGTCGTCTAGGGCCATCTGGAAGCCGTGTTTGTGGTACTCCGCGACGATGTTTACGAGGTGTTGCCGGTCTCGTACCTCTTCTGCCTCGGTGATCTCGAAGATGAGGCGGTCTAGCGGAAACGACAGGCTCAAGGCCGTCTTCAACGTCAGCTGAATACAGGCAGCGGGACTGTAGACGGCTCCCGGCATGAAGTTGATGGAGAGCTTGGCGGGCGTGGCCTGAAGACCGAGCCTGCTAGCAAGTGTAAGCGCCTTGACGCGACAGTTCTGGTCGAAGCTGTAACGGTTCTCCTGGGTTACCTGGGAGAGGATGAGGCCGGCGGGCTCGTTGTTGAGACCACGCACCAGAGCTTCGTAGGCGTAGACGCGGGCCGCTTCCACGTCGACGATGGGTTGGAACGACATGGTGAAGGGAAATGGCTGCTCGACACCATTCTGGCAGCCGCTGCACGAAGTTTGCTGACGCGAAGAAGTTATCATGACATACCCATCGACCAACGTTTCAGAGAACTTTATCCGGAAGAGAGGAGATCTTCATCCGGCGCCCTGGTGCGAGTTTCTCCCCATTGGGTGGCGCGATTCGTCCATGCCGGTCCAGATGGAATACGCTCTGTGAGCAACTGTAAAGTGAAGCGTTGCGGAACGGCGATACCACTTTTGGGTGCTGGTACGCCGGAGTCAACATACGCATTGCTGCTCGCAGATCGCTTCCTGCTCGCATCCAATGGAGCAATGTCTCTCAGCAAACTGATATTTCTTCTCCTCGCACTTGGGGGAATGGCACGTGCCCCCCGTACCGCACGAGCTGAGCCCTCTGCGCAGGAGCCGATTGAAGCGGCTCCTGCATGCAAGGCGCTGGCTGCTTTCACGGTCCCGGCATCGGCGATCGGCCTGCCCACAACTGGGGCGTACGTGCAGTCTGCGAAGCTGGTACACGATAGCCGCGGCGAGTACTGCAAGGTGCTTGGACGCATCCGTCCGGTGGATGCGAAGGCCCAAGAGATCCGTTTTGAGGTAAATCTTCCTACGAAATGGAATGGCAAAGCGGTCCACTTCGGCGGAGGCGCTTTCGATGGATGGTTGGCCGCGACGGATGGGTTGAAGCGCACTCCGGTCAGCCTGGCGAGCGAACCGGAACCTCTGGCGCGCGGCTTCGCTACCTTCGGTGGAGACTCCGGTCATCATAAGCACTATCTGCTTCTGCCGGACGTGCTGAACGTGGTCAACGCTTCTTTTGCTCTGAATGCGGAAGAACGCAGGAACTTCGCTCAGGATGGGCTGAAGAAGACGCATGACGCGGCGGTCGAGATCATGGAGCGCCGGTACGGCAGGCGGCCTGAAAGGATGTTTTTTCTTGGCGGCTCGACCGGCGGCCGGGAGGCCTACTTTGTCGTACAGCGCTGGCCGGAGGACTATGACGGTGTCCTCGGCGCGTATGCCGGGTGGGATCAGACTGAACTGGACCTGCAGTACATCCGGGTCTCGCAGGCGATGTACTCGGCGGGCGGATTTCTGCCGAAGGCCCAGACCAAGCTGCTGGCTCGTTCCGTGATGCGGGCGTGCGATGGACTTGACGGTGTCGAGGACGGCCTGATTTCAAACGTGGCAGCGTGTCGCTTCGACCCCGCCACATTGCTCTGTGCCGGAGGAGCGAAGACAAAGGGCTGCTTGACACCGCAGCAGCTGAAGACTGTCGAGACCTTCGCGACGGAGCAGAGAACGGCGCAACCGCTCTGGAACGGGGTGGAGACGATGCCGGGTTTCAATGTGCTGGCGGGCGGAGACCTGACTGGCTCCATGGGGCTTCTGCACCATGCCGAACATCCGCCGAAGGTGCTGCTGAACTCGTTTTATTACGTGATCGGGGATCAGGTGCTGCGCTTCTTTCTGACCGGGGAGAAGCACTTCAACGCGCTGACCTTCGATACCACGACAGGGGGCCCGTATGCCAAGGATCTCCTTCCCCAGTCGGAGGCCTCGGATGCGAGCAAGTCGGACCTGAGCGCTTTTGCGGACCATGGAGGCAAGTTCCTGATGCTGCATGGAACGTCGGATGTCACCATTCCCACAGGGTCTTCGGTGCTGTATTACCAGATGGTGCAGCGCAGCATGGGGCAGCAGAAGATGGACCGTTTCCTGCGCTTCTACCTGGTGCCTGGCTTTGGGCATGGGCGAGGCGCTTTCAATGCGGGTTTCGATGCGCTGGGGGTGTTGGATCGGTGGCTGGATACGGGAGCGGCGCCGGAGAATTTGGTGGTGGAAGATGAGAATGACCGCTCGCGGGGCCGAGGACGTCCTTTGTGCGAATATCCCGCTTGGCCAAAGTACAGGGGCTCTGGCGATGTCAACTCGGCGAACAGCTTTGTTTGCGTCAGGGAGTAGGGCGATGGGGAGGAGGTATGTATTTGAATCTAGGAGGGTATTACGCTGGGAGGGATTGGGATTTTGGCTTGGTTAGAGGGTTGGGGGCGAGTTTTTTGAGAATGAGCAGCCATGCGGGGATGAGGAAGACGATGGAGTTGAGGACCCACATCTCGACGCCGGCGGCGGCTTGGTCCTGGAGCGGGGAGAGGCGTGTGATTCTTTCGGCTAACTGATAGGAGGGATAGAAGATACGGCCGGAGAAGGAGAGGATGGCGGAGAGGATGGTGTTGACCAGATCGGCGGTGAAGAGGTAGGGGATGACGGTCCACAGAGGCCAGGGGCGGGTGTATGGCCAGGGAGCTAAGACGTTCCACCAGAACAAGATAGAGGTAACGAGGAAGCAGAGGTGCTCCACGTTGTGCCAGGGCTCGGAGTGGAGGGTGAGTTCGTAGGCTGAGGGTAAATGCCACAAAATAAAGGAGATGTTCATCGCCAGCCAAGCGAATGCGGGGTGCAAAAGGAGCTGGCGGGCGGGGTGGAACCAGGTCCGGCGGAAGAGGGGATGGAGGACGGCGCTGTAGGCGAGGGTCGGAAGTCCTTTCAATAGAGGGACTTGCGGGGCGCCTAGAACGAGCAGGGGAGGGGCGATGGACATGAGGAGGAAGTGCTGGAGCATGTGCGCGGCGAGCAGGTAGCCGTCGAGTGCGTCCAGGGGGGAAGCTATTGCAAGGAAGAGGGTTAGGAGGCCGAGGAGAAAGCAGGCGGCGCGTCCGGCGGGGAGGCGATTGGGCCGTGTTTTGCGGGCTTTTCTCCAGCCGCGGAGGTAGATGGCCGCGGTGAGGAGAATGGCGGTGGAAGGCAGGAGGGGCGCGATCCAGGCGCTTGCTATTCCGTTGGGGAAGGCCTGCATTGGAGTTCACTTTCGCTGGACAGAAGATGGGGAATTGTGACGCTAACGCGGACTTGGGGAGGGATGGCCGCGAAGGGGAGCGGAGAGGGCGCGATTGTGGCAGGGCGAGGGAGGGGTTACTGGAGGTTGTGGCTTCCGGAGCCGGGGCGGACGGTGGAGTTGGGGGGTACGGTGTGGTGC
>CAXTPY010000159.1:0-4612 GCA_964246195.1 uncultured Acidobacteriaceae bacterium
CATCTGCCTCTACCTCCCCGCCCAGTCCCTCCTCCTCGCCGGCGACACCCTCTTCCAAAACTCCATAGGACGCACCGATTTGCCCGGCGGAAACCACGCGCAACTCCTTCATTCCATTCGCCAAGAGCTTATAACCCTGCCCGAAGACGTCCGCGTCCTCCCCGGCCACGGCCACCCCACCACCATAGGCCACGAGAACTTCAACAACCCCTTTCTCCTCGAAACGCCTCCAGCTTCTCCTCCTCAAAAGCCGCTAACCTACTGATTCCACATCGAAATATCTCCGCAGGCGTCAGCAGGCTCAGCACAAAACGCCCCGCGTCCCTGATCCCATACAACTCCCCGGGATGCGCCACCACCTCAGCCTCCGCAAGCAACTCCAGCGCAGGCAACAACTTACCCTCCATCCCAAACACCTTCACGATGCTGCTCCAACCCGCCTGCGTCACCCCTGCCGCCAACCCCGAACCGCGCAAAACCTCCATATTCTCCCGCAAACGCCCCCGTATCTGCTCCTGAATCCTGCCCCTACCGCCCAGCCAGGCCGGCAAAGCCGCCTGCGCCGGAGCATTCACCGACAAAAACGTATCCGCGATCACCTCCAGCCGCCGCAGCGCCTCCTCCCGCAGCCTCTCCGGACCAAGCGCCGCCACCCACGCCACCTTCATCTGCGGCAAAGCCACCACCTTACTCAACCCACTCAAAACAAAGGTCAAAACCTCCGTCTCCAACCTCGCGAAGCTCTCGATCCGGCCCGCCTCCTCCACCGGATAATCGAGAAATACCTCATCCACGATAAGGGTCAGCCCCCGCCTTGCGCACAACTCCACCAGCCGCTCCCGCTCCGCCGCCCCGGTGATGTGCCCCGTAGGATTGTTAGGATGAACGACCACGATCGCCCGCGTATTCGCCCCAATCTTCCTCTCCAAAGTGGCAAAATCGATCCACCATCCCACGTCGTAAAACAGAGGATAGGGTCGAAGAACGACGTCATGAAGTTCAGCCAGATAGTCCAACAGAGGATAGCTAGGCTGCGGCACCAGCACCTCCCCCCCGGGATCGCACAGAAGCTTGAACAAATAGCCGTAAGCTTCACTTGTGCTTGCGGTTAGCACCACATGCCCAGCCTCCACCACGCACCAATGATCGTCGTAGTAAGAGGCCACAGCCTCCCGCGCGCTCCTCTTCCCCAGCGGATCGGGATCATAAACCAGGCTCCCGGAAAGGCTCAAAGGAGCCAGCGCCCCATAGTCGAAGCCACAAACCGTCGGATTCGTGATCGTCAAATCCCAAAGCGCCCGTCCCGACGCTCTCGCCGAGCGAATCGCCCCCGCAAAGTCGCTCTCCGACGTATCCCACCCCGTTCTTCGCGCGAAACGTCCACTCATGTCTCCATGCTATCCGCGGGCCGCTCTAAAATGATCTCGCATGCACTCTCCCTCCCCCCCCTCTATAGAAGCCGTCCTCTTCGACTACGGCATGGTGCTCTCCGGACCTCCCGACCCAGCCGCCTGGTCCGAAATGATCCGGCTCACGTCCCTCTCCGAAGACGCCTTCCACACAGCGTATTGGGCTCCAAGACACGCCTACGACGAAGGCCACCTCACCGGGGAAGCCTACTGGCGAAAGGTCACGCAATCCTGCACTGCCCCACTCCCCGATGCCGCCCTATCCGATCTCCTCGCCGCCGACATCACGCTCTGGACCCAACCCAACTTCCCCATGATCCAATGGGCAGAGCATCTCCAGCAATCCGGCATCAAGACCGGCATCCTCTCTAACCTGGGCGACGCGATGGCCTCCGGCGTTCTACGCAAATTTAGCTGGCTCAGTCATTTCACACACTGCACTTGGTCCCACACGCTCAAGATCGCGAAGCCCGACCCTGCCATCTACCGCCACGCCGCGCAGGGTCTGAACACCCCACCCGCCAGCATCCTCTTCATCGATGACCGCGCTGTCAACATCGCAGCCGCCCGCTCGACCGGCATGTTCGCCATCGAGTATTCCAGTCACACCGCCTTCCTCCAGGAGATCGAACACCTCGGACTGGGGCACCTCCTACCTCCCCAATAGATGTAGAACCGCACCACAAATCCGCTCAGAGTAGAGGTTACTTTCGTTTAGTCTGTCTACATCCGCAGGAGTCTCTGTAATCCGGAGATCCTCCCCGGACAGTTTGCACAGTGTGGACAGCGAGGGCATGCCGCTTACAGCATCTCGTTGCGGCTAAGAGAGAATGACGACACGATCCCTGTGCCAAGCCCTGTCTGCGATCTTGTTGGCCTTCCTCTCTCTCTCTGCTTCCACGCAGCAGAACCAACAGCAACTCGCCTTCCTCGGCCTGCGTTCGAATCAGTCCCAGGGACAGTTCCACGGCGTCGCATCCGATGCCGCCGGCAACGTGTACCTTCTGCTCGACCAGCTGGACGGCGTGCGCCTGCTCAAGTCGGACGCCAGTGGTAACCTGCTCGCCCAGGCTCACTTCGGGACGCAAGGCGATGTCGGCGTCGCCCTTTCGCTCAGCCCAGCCGGTGAGATCTACATCGCGGGAACCTCCTCCTCGGGTTCGCTCGCGGCTACCTCCGGAGCCGCCTTCGCCTCCCCCGGCGCAAGCTCTCCAGCCTCCTTCCTCGCGAAGCTTGACTCCAGCTTGACCCTGCAGTTCCTCACCTTTCTAGGCACCGGTCAGGCCTCCGCCAACGCGATCGCCTCAACCGCAGACGCCGTCTTCGTCACAGGAAGCATCTTCAGTCCCACGCTTCCAGTCACCTCCAACGCCATCTTCCGCACACCCGCCTCCGGCAGCCTGCAAAACGGCTTCGTCGAGAAGTTCGACAGCTCAGGCACCACGCTTCTCTATGCGAACTACATCAGCGGCGCCACGGGAGACACCTTTCCCTCAGCCATGGCCGCAGACTCCAGCGACGACGCCTACATCGCCGGGTATACGACCGCTACGGGCTTTCCCACACTCGGAGCCCTCGTACCCGAAAAGCTTGGCGCCAGTTCAGGCTTCCTCCTCAAGCTCTCTCCCGCCGGCGACGGGCTGCTCTTCTCCACCTTCATCCCTGGAGGCGGCGTCACCTCGCTCGCTTACGACGTCAACCAAAGCCAGCTTCTCCTCTCCGGCAGCGACTCCCTGGGACAGTTCCCCGTCGCTTCCGTGCCCATGCCTCTCGTCCATATCCCCTACCAGGTTCTGCTGAGGCTCTCTCAGGACGGCAGCACTCTTCTCTCCTCCGTGCTCGTCGCTCCGGGAGACTCCTCCGTCGTGGCGCCCGCTGCCTCTTCTGGAGCCTGGCTTGGCGGATCGCTCACCACACCTCTCCTGCCGCTTCAGCCATGGTCCGGCATCGGCAACGCCTTCCTTGCGAGGATCACCGCCCAGAACACCATCGACCAGTTTGCCCGCTTCGGCGGCCTCGCCTCCAGGAACGCAGGATATGAGAGCCTTCCCGTAACCATCGACGCCGTCGCCTTCACACCCGGCGGTTCGGTCCTGGTCGCGGGTGAGGCAACGCCCACCGCCAGCGCCGACCTGGTCCCTACCGCCACCTTCGATCTGCCCCTCTACAACCCACCTGCCTCCCTCCTGCCCTCCACCGTGCGCAACGCCGTTCCTCTCGCCACCGGATGCAGCGGCAGCCTCTGCACAGGTTCCGGAGCCTACCTCGCCTCGCTCACGGCCGACACCAGTGGCCCCTCGCTCGCCCTCTCGGCGGATGACGCCCCCAACCTGATCCTGCGCAATCTTGGCTCAGCTCCCGCCACCGGCCTCCAGATCACATCCTCAAACTTCAGCCAGAGCAACGACTGTCCCACCGCCCTTGCGCCCGGTGCGTCCTGCGCCCTCCAGCTCGTTGGTCCCGGCCCCGGCCTGGTGAGCGTCCAGTCCACCGGCTCCGCCACGCTCACTACGGCGGTACCTGCCATCCCGTCCTCTGCGGTCCTGGACAGGGTCATGGTCGCACCGCAAGAGCTCGACTTCGGCATCGAGACCGCTGGCAGCCTCCCCGCCCAGCAGGTCCTAACCGTCACGAACCTCTCCCAGCAGATCCAGATCTTCCCCTCCCATCTCGACAACGGAGCCTCGCTCCCCCAGGGCTTCGGCTTCACCCAGGCGGCAAGCGACTGCGCGCTCGCACCCGACGGCGTCTCCTTCGCCCTTCCCCCCGGAGTCACCTGTCACATCGCACTCGCCTTCACCGACTCTGGATCCGCTGCAGACGACGGCATCCTCGAGAGCAACTGGCTGGTCGGAGACTCCGATGTGCACCTCACCGGCTATTCGCAGGCAGCCGCGCTCAGTCTCTCATCTGCCGAGATCGACTTCGGCACCCAGTACGTAGGAGGCCTAAGGCTCCCGCGATTCCTCTACATCTCCAACAACTCCGCCGCACCCGTCACTCACACCCCCGCAGTCCTGCCCACAGCCTCCCCCTTCACAATCCTGGATGCCTGCCCCACCATGCTGGCGCCGCACAGCGTCTGCCAGATGCACCTCAACTATCTCTCCCCCCAGCAGACCTCGCCCGCCTCCACCACGCTCACGCTCGCCAACGGCCTGCAGGTTCTAATCACCGGCCGCAGCCTCCCGCAGCCAACCGCC
>CAXTPY010000160.1:0-4608 GCA_964246195.1 uncultured Acidobacteriaceae bacterium
GCTGCGGGGGGAGTGGGCCAAGGGGATGGGGCCGGTGCTTTGTTATACTCGGGGGAATCGCACGTGGCCGCAAAAGCAGTGTGCTGTGCCCAGGTTTGGAGTCGTTACCGTTGAAGAATGCCAGTGTTTTTGCCCGGGAGTTCAGGGCCAAGTCTGTTTGGGTCCGTCCTCTCTGGGTGCAGTGTCTGTGCGGGTTGGCGATCGCCATGGCAACGTTGGGCCTGTCGTCGTGCGCTCCGGTCTATTACTACTTTCCGCAGCACACCTTCGCGGGGCGCCCGGTGCCTCCCAGCCTGCTGGCGAACCGCGTGATGGTGTCGGTCACGGTGAATGGTTCGTCGGGAGGCCTGCAGATCCTCGACGGCAACCGCGACCTGAGGGGCAATATCCAGAATACGGCGCTATCGTTCCACATCTCGGGGTACTCGGGCGGCTATCCGAACCTGATTTTGAACTTTCCGGAGCAGGTGCGAGGCTACGTCTACTCCTCGTCCGATGGCAGCCTGGAGATCGTCGACTACGGCAAGGAGGCGGTGGCGTCGAGCGCGGCCAGCCTGCCGGCTAAATCGACCGGGCTGGCGGTGGCGCAGGATGGCAGCCGGATCTTCTCGGCCGAGGAGAGCACAGGGCAGCTTGTGGTGGTCGACAATCTGGCGGGAAGGGCTTACGCCTTGAACCTGCCCAATGTGTACCAGGTGGCGGTGAACCAAGGGGGCACGGTGGCGCTCGCGATGGTGCGCAACTCGAACACGCTGTACCGCCTGGTGTTTCTGAATGCGAACCAACCCAATCCTCCGGGATCGGTGGATTGCCAGCCGTATAACCTTCCGGTGTATTGCGTGGTGCCGGTGCCGGGCACGTACGACAGGCCGGTGGGGGCGTACTTCTCTCTGGATGGAACGACCGCGTTTGTGCTGAATTGCGGGCCGGAGTGCGGCGGCTCGACGGCCAGCCTGACCATGCTGGACCAGGGAGCGCTGACCATCAACGTGATCCCCAAGGCGCTGCCGTATCCCTCGGCCATGTCTGCGAACGTGCCTGTCCCGGGCGGGGCGACGGTTGCGGTCTCGGATGGTACGACGCTCTATGTGGCGGGGCAGCAGCTACAGCCTGACGGCCTGTTCGCGGGCAATCTGTCTACGCTGAACCTGGCTTCCAACACGGTGACGGGGAAGTACTCGATCTCGGACGGGAGTCATTCGAAGATCCTGTTCGCGGACGACAACACGCTTTGGATCGGGTCGCAGCTCTGCGCCACGGGCGAGCGGCAGAAGCTGGGGCAGAACTACAACTGCCTGACCCGGTTCGACCTGGGCGCGAAGACGGCTTCGATCGTTCCCGCGGTGACGCCGGGGTCGAACAATCCCGCGCAGCAGCTTCCGTACCCCAACAACAACAACAATGTGTACTACTACGGCGACCTGACGGGGCTTTGCTGGGTGCAGAACCTGCACAAGGTCTATACGGCCTATGGCGGGCAGGTGCATGCGTTCCAGACGGCGGATGGCTCGGAGATCAACAACTTCTACATCACCATCCAGGGCACGGCGCTCGACGTCGCGTATATGGATGCGCTGACGAATGCCGCGAACTAGGCTTCGCATGGGTGCCCGGCTGGATGGCGGGCGCCGGCGCGGGCGATGGCGATGGGAGAGCGTCAGCCGAGTGGGAGCGCGATGGCGATCGACATACTGGCGATAGCCGCTCACCGCGACGATGTGGAGCAGACCTGTGGGGGGACGCTGCTGGCGATGCGGGCACGCGGCTGGCGCACCGGGATCGTGGACCTGACGCAGGGCGAGTCGGGCACGCGGGGGACGGCCGCGGAGCGCGCTGCCGAGGCCGAAGAGGCGGCTCGCATCCTGAAGGTGGAGCATCGCGAGGCGTTGGACCTGCCCGATGGAGATGTCGAGAATAGCTACGCGAATCGGCTGAAGCTAGCCGGGGTGCTGCGAAGGCTGCGGCCCAGGGTGGTGATCCTGCCGTACTGGGAGGGGCGCCACCCGGACCACTACACCTCCGCGAAGCTGGGATATGAGGCCTGTTTTGTGAGCGGCCTGGCGAAGGTGACGGTGCCGGGCGTCGAGGAGGCTCCGCACCGGCCCTTCAAGATTCTGTACGCCAGTTTGTACGCGGATGTGAGGCCGAGCTTCGTGGTCGACATCACAGCGCATGTGGAGGAGCGTCTGCGGTCGCTGCTGGCCTATCGCTCGCAATATGGAAAGCAGAGCGCCGGGACGGGATTGTTCGTGCCGGAGGAGGAGATCCGCGAGCGCACCTTTTCTACCGCGCGACATTATGGATTGCTGGCCGGGGTGCGGTATGCGGAGCCGTTCGTGCAGAAGGAGGTGGGGTTGGCGGAGGATCTGATGATGCTTGGGGTGGCGAGTATGTGAGCGAGGTGCTGCGATTTGGGTGTTGAGGTTCGTTCCGGGACGGGAGTGCGCGAGGAGTTCCAGCAGGCTCCCATTCGGATGCTATCGCGAAACCCATTCGCGATACTTTACCTTCCGAAGGTTCTGGCATTGAGGCAGGCAAGCGGGCCTTGCGGATGGCAGAGGAGTTGATCGAAAAAGGCAGAGCTTCACGGTGGGGACGACACTCTCCCGCAGCACCTATCTGCGCATGGCCATTCGCGCCAAAGAAGCGGGGTTCAATGTGAGGGGCTGAGGGGTTCGGTTGCTTAATCAAGAGTTCAGCCACTGCCTGAACCAGTCGATTGGCCGGTCGAACATCTTTCGCCTCGGTTAGCGGTCTCGGGTGGTGACGAAGACGGGGACCCACAGCAGCGCGCGTTTGGCCTCCGAGGAGGGCAGGCCGGTGATGGACTGGCGGGCGGCTTCGGCGTGGGCGCAGGCTGTGTCCATGGCGTAGTCGATGGAGCCATGGCGGTGCAGGATCTCGAGGATATGCGCGTGGGAGATGCGGCCGAAGCTGCGATCGGCGAGGACGGTGCGGATGGCCTCGCGATCGGCTCCAGTGCCTCGTTCGAGGGCGTGGATGACGGCGAGAGTGGCTTTGCCTTCGCGCAGGTCGGAGGCGCAGGGTTTGCCGAGGACCTCTTCGCTGGCGGTGAGGTCGAGGACGTCGTCGACGATCTGGAAGGCGAGGCCGAGGTTGCGTCCATACTCTCCGAGTTGCTCTTCGATCTGCGGGCTGGAGCGCGTGATGGCGGCGCCGAGTTGCATGGAGACCTTGAAGAGGCAGGCGGTCTTGCGGAAGATCAGATCGAAGTACTCTTCCTCGTTGATGAGGCGGCCTAGCTTTTCGATCTGGAGGAGCTCGCCTTCGACCATCTGCTGGGTGAGCGAGATGAGGAGGTCGAGGACGCGGAAGTTGCGTTCTTCGAGGGCTGTGGCGAAGGACTGCATGTAGAGCCAGTCGCCGGCGAGGACGCACTTGGAGCTGCCCCAGGTGGTGTTCGAGGAGGGACGGCCGCGGCGGATGTCGGCCTCGTCGATGATGTCGTCGTGGACCAGGGTGGCGGTGTGGAGCATCTCGACCACCGCACCGAGACGGATGCGGGAGTAGGAGGTGCAGCCCAGGGCCTTGGCGGAGAGCAGAAGCAGGGTAGGCCGGATGCGCTTGCCTCCTCCGGCCATGAGGTAGGTGGCGATCTCGGTGATGACTTCGACCGGGGAGGAAGACTGCTCGGCGAACTCGGCTTCGATGGCGGCTAGGTCCTCGCGCAAGAGGTCTAGGACCTCGGTTGCGGTCGCGATGGGGATGGCGCTCACCTGAGGTTTAGAGTAGCAGGTCCCTGCGCGCGGAAGCCGCGATGTTCCAGCTCGGAAGCGGGGCCGTAAAAGCGATTCCGGATGTGCGTAAGGATGAAAGGGAAGGCTGCGTTCACGGGGGCGTGGCGACTCTTTGCGGGAGTTCGCCTGCGGGTAGAAAAAGTAAGGGAGTCCGTGAACTGCAGGACTCCCTAGCACAGCAAGGGGAGGGGTTCCGGCAGCGGGCAAAGGGGGCTTCCCCTATAGGGGAGGTTTCCCTCGTGGCAGGCTGACGGGGCGATCTAGCGGGTGACGGGGACGGTCTCGGCTGTGGTGTTGACGCTGTCCGAGATCTGCGTGAGCAACTCGTCGGCGTTCTTCTCCTCGTCCAGGATGGAGTCCAGGGTGTCGGCATCGCTGTCTTCGCCGAGGATCTCGGCCCAACTGCGGAGCGTGCCGTAGCAGGCCATCTCGTGATGCTCGACCGCTTGTCCGGCGGCGATGAGGGTGATGTCCATGATGTTGGGGTCGGCGGCGTCCTTGATGCCGGCCTCGGCTTCGGTGACCAGGCCGTCGATCACCTTGCAGGCGGAGGCGGAGGCGTCGCCGGTGGCGCGGCGGAGGATGGCTTCCACCTTGGAGACGTGCCCCTGGGTCTCCTTCAGGTGAGTGCGGAAGGCGTTGGCGAGTTCCTGGTCGTTGGCCTTCTCGATCATGGTGGGCAGGGCCTTGGTGATCTTCTGCTCCATGTCGAGGGCCTTTTGCAGATGGGCGACGTAGAGGGTGCGTAGGTCTTGGATGTTCTCGGAAAACAGCTTCATGGTGTTTCTCCTGGCGTTGACTTCTGCTGGGTGGGGCGGCGCGCGCGCGCCGGAAGAGGGGAGCTTTGGAC
>CAXTPY010000161.1:0-4564 GCA_964246195.1 uncultured Acidobacteriaceae bacterium
GTGGGAGACGGGGGTGCTGGGCTTTCCGTCGGGCTGAGGGGTCTACTCGGGCTGAGGGGTCTACTCGGGCTGAGGGCTCTACTCGGCTTCGCTGAGGCCGTCCTGGATGGCCTGGGCGACGTCGTCGATGGAGGTCTGGGCGCTGAGCTGCTGGATTTCGGCTTCGTTGGCGATCTGGCGCAGGCCTAGGCGCTCGGCGATCTCGCGCTCGATGCCGAGAGCTGCGGTGACCTCCTTCTCGGTGAGCAGAAGCAGTTGCAGCATGAGGTGGTCGCGCTCGTCGGCGCGTTTGCTCATGCGTGACTGACGCATGACGATGAAGCTCGCGAGCAGGATGGCTTCCATGCCGAGCAGGGTTCCGAGCAGAGAGAAGGGGGCGGGGTCGAAGCGGTGTACGCGCTCGGCTGGGAGGATGTTCCAAAGCACCCAGAGGACGAAGAAGGCGACGTGCATTGCGACGAAGGGGATGCTGCCGATGTAGCGGGCGAAGGAGTCGCCGAGACGCTCGGCGGGGCTACGGCGGGCGAGGAACTCCTCTTCATGCCGGGCGATGACGTCGATGTGTTCCTGTACGTGGTCCATGGGGTGGGACTTGGGAGTTCGGTGGGAGAGGCCTGGAGTGACTTACTGGCGGCTAGTGGCGGCGAGTCGCCTCCCTTGGAAAGGATACGTCAAGAGAGATCGGGAGGTGGAGAGTTGGCCGGGACGGGGCTCCGCGCACACGGGGTCCAGGCTGGAGCAAGGCGTCGAATGGGCGGATGGCGGCAGCGGGCCGAAGTTGAGTATTCTGGAGCCAGTGCGGCGCATCCTCCAACTCGGCGCGTTGATCCTCGTGCTCACGACGTTCCTAACTCCGGTGTCGGAGGCGTTCGACCGGTGGGATGCGCCAGGGATGGTGAACGACGTCGAGATGCCGTTGTTCGCGATGGTGCTGACCCTGGCTTTGGTGCTGATCGTGGCTTCGCTGGTCTCCTCCACACTGCAGCTTTTGATGGTGCTGCTGCAGGCTGCCGGGCTCGCGCCCGCGGCGGTCGAAGGAAGGATCTCCGCCGCGTGGTTTGCTGCGCCCGCCGCTTTGCTTTCACGGGGCTCTCCTCCTCCTTTACGTATCTGATTCCTCTCCGGCCGCCTGAAATCGGGCGGGTTTGCCGTGCCATGCGTGGCGCGCGAGCCTGTACACGGTACCTTGCCGCAGAATTTGCGGCGTTGCCGAGAGGACTCTCCCCTTGTCTATTTTGTCTTTGCCACGGTTTGCGGGGCGCACAACCGCGGCGGCTCTTCTGTTGTTCCAGCTGGCTGCGGGGGCCCTTGGCGCGGCGCAGTCCACACTAAGCTCCGGCTCGCTTACGGGCCTGGTGACAGACCCTTCGGGAGCGGCTGTAGCGGCTGCGAAGGTCACGGTATCCTCGGCGGCGAGCTCCACGCGAAGCACGACGTCCAATGCCATGGGAACGTTCTCGCTGCTGGGGTTGCCCAGCGGAAGCTACCAGGTGCAGGTCGCGGCTTCGGGATTCCAGACGTCGACGACGCAGGGTCTCGCGATCGCGATGGGGCGCGCGGCGCAGCTTCACATCCAACTCACGCTGGCCTCGGCGGCGAGTTCGGTGAACGTGAGCACGAATGCGATGAACGGGCTGGATACGACGCAATCCGCCTCCACGGCCAACATCGATCGCGACCGCATCGAGGAGCTGCCGATTCCCAGCCGCAACTACCTGAACTTCGTGCTATTGGCTCCGCAGGTGGCCGCGGCCAACCCGGCCGTCGCGCAGCAGGCGGGTATGGGAAGCGCGACGGCGGGAGGCGAGGGCGGGTTCAGTTTCGGCGGCCTGCGTCCGGGGTCGAATGCGGTGTATATCGACGTCGTGAGCGACAACGACTAGTTCACCGTAGTCAGCCGGACGTAGGTCTCGCCGGAGGCGATCGACGACTTCCAGATCGTGAATCATGGCTTCGCGGCGGAGTCCGGCGGGGCGGCGGGAGGAAGCATCGATGTGCAGACACGCGCGGGCACAGAGGTGACGCACGGCGATGCTTTTCTGTTCGTGCAAAACGGGGCGTTGAACGGCACGCCCCCACTCGAGAACGTGCCGCGCAAGCCGGACGAATCGCGTCTGCGGGCGGGACTGTCGCAAGGCGGGGCGCTGGTGCGTAGACGGACCTTCTACTACGTGGCGGGGGAGCAGGAGTACGCACGTGGAGAAGAGGCGAACGACCTGGCGGCGGGGACTATCGCTACCATCAACCAGGCGCTGGCCAGGAGCGCTCCCGAGGTGGGATTGCAGCTTCAAACGGGGTTCTTTCCTACTATCAACCAGCAGCTCGAGCTCTCCGGGCGTCTGGACCAGACGCAGAGCTCCAGGCACAGCCTGACGCTTCGCTACGCGCTGACCAACACACGCGCGGTGAACGATGCCTTCCACACGGATGATCTTGCGGATCGGTCTAGCCACGGCTCCAGCTTTGTGGAGGACAACGACCTGAACGGGGCCTTGACCTCGACCCTTTCGGCCAAGCTGCTGAACAGCTTCACGGCGCAGATCGCGCAGCGCCGGGCGGTCGACCGGACCTATGAGTCGTCCACCCCTGGGGTGCTGATTCCGGGCGTGGCGCTCTTCGGCACGCCCTACGATGGGAACAGTCGGCGGTTCGAGACGCACGCGGAGGCCAACGACAACCTGATACGTCAGCTGGGGGCGCACACGCTGACCTTCGGCGGAGGCGTGAGCCACATTGCGCTGCGGGCGGCGGTGCGGGATGGCTTCGCCGGGCTGTTCGTCTTTCCGACGCTCGGGGATTTGACGCTGGGGCGCGCAAGCTTCTTCGTGCGCAGCTTCGCCGCGGGACCGGCAGCAGACGGCCGCGGGAGTTCCGTACTGAGCGCGAACGGCAATCCGGACACGAACTTCGCTGAGCTGCGCAGCTATGCGTTCGCGCAGGACCACTGGCAGGCGACGCACAGCCTGGCGCTCGACCTAGGGCTGCGGTACGACCTGAACCTGCTGCCCAACCCGCTGCCACAGCACACGGTGAACCTGGCGCCGCGGTTCGGCTTCGCGTGGTCGCCTACACCGGACTGGGTGGTGCGGGGGGGGTTCGGGCTCTTTTACGACCGTTTGGAACTCGCGACCGCGAATCGCATTTTCGAGTTCAACGGTGCGCGCGCGGGGCAGCAGATCGTCGAAGGGCCGGAGGCGGCGGCGCTCTACCGCGGCGGGGGGGCTCTGGGGGCGCCTGTCGGTGGAGGCGCTCTTAGCGTCTATACTGCAGCGCGTTCGTTGGCGAATCCTTACAGCCAGGTGGCTTCGCTGGGTTTGGAGCGCGCACTGCCGGGGCAGTGGACGGTGAAACTTGAAGGGCAACTCGTGCATGGGCTGCACTTGGGGCGCACGGCCAATACCAACCTGCTGCCGCCGGCTCTGCTGACCTTGCAGAACGCAGCATCGTTGGGGATTGCAAGTCCGACGCCGCAGGAGCTTGGGCGCGAGGTGTTCCCCGCGGCTCGGCTGAATCCGGCGTATGACGCGACGAACCAGTTCTCGACGACTGCGGGGAGCAGCTATCGGGGAGCTACCTTCACGGTGAACCGGCAGTTCACGGACGACTTCCAGATCATGGCGGGGTATACGCTTTCGCGCGCTATGGACGACGCCAGCTACGACTCCGAACAGCCGCAGGATCCTTATGCTCCGGGGGCGGAGCAGGCGTTTTCGTTGCAAGACCAGAGGCATCGGCTGGTGCTGAGTGGGCTGTGGCTGCTGGGGCCGGACCCGGACGACGCGGTAGGGCCGAACCGGCAGCGTCCGGGCGCTCTGCAGCGCGCTCTCTATGGGTTTGAGTTCGCGCCGATCCTTACCGTGTCGAGCGGCTTTCGGGCCAACCCACTGACTGGGCAGGACTCGAATGCGGAGCACATTTTTCCGTTCGAGGCTCGGCCGCTGGGTTCGGGCCCGGGGGGAACGCTGGCGCGGAACAGCCTGATGACGGCTGCGCAGGTGAATCTCGACTTCCGCGTGCTGCGTCTGGTGCCGCTGGGTCACGGGCACCTGGATGTGGTGGCGGAGAGCTTCAACCTGCTGAATCATCCCGACCCTTTGCTGCTGAACAGTGCCTTCGGGCCGGGGGGGACGGCACAACCGGGCTATGGAAGTCCGATCGCGACCGGAGATGCCCGGCGCATCCAGTTCTCGCTGGACTTCGAGTTCTGACGCTGGGGCGTGTTCGGGATTTGGGGACGATACGGCATACGCTTTGTACGCAACTTCTGGGGAATATCTCGGGGGTGTGGCGTCTGCTAGTCTTTGCGGTACTCGGAAGCGATGAGCCCCGACTGTTGTGCGGTGTGCGGGGCTGAGAGCGTTCTCCTGAGATCGCGTCGTACGTGGAGCAGGCGGTGCTTGGAGGGTGCGGAGAGTCGGGCCGGAGTTGTGTCTTCCAGGCCTGGGTAGAGGTTGTGTTCGCGCTGCTGCTGACGCTGGCGGCGAGCGGGCGGATGCGTGCGCAGACGGCGGTGGATGGGAGTTTGCGCGGTACGGTCACGGACCCGATGGGGGCTGTGCTGCCG
>CAXTPY010000162.1:0-4520 GCA_964246195.1 uncultured Acidobacteriaceae bacterium
CTCCGACACCCACGGCCTCCTACGCCCCGAAGTCCTCGCCGCCCTACAACGCGCCGACCATATCCTCCACGCCGGAGACATAGGCGACCCCGCCATCCTGGACGCCCTCCGCGCCGTCGCCCCCGTCACTGCCATCCGAGGCAACATAGACCTCCGCGGCCCCTGCGCCAACCTCCCCGTCACCGAGGCCATCGAACTCGCCGGCCGCCTCCTCTACATGGTCCACTCCCTCCACGACCTCGACATCGATCCCGTCGCCGCGCACGTAAACGTCGTCATCAGCGGACACTCCCACCGCCCAGCCGTCGAGCGCCGCAACGGCGTCCTCTACCTCAACCCAGGCTCCGCCGGCCCTCGCCGCTTCCAACTCCCCATCTCCCTCGCCCTGCTCGACCTCAACCCGCATGGCATCGAAGCTCGTGTGCTCGAACTGAGCCTCGACGGAAGCCCGGCCACCCTCTACCGCCCATCGAAATGAACGCTCTCCAGAATCCCCTCCAGCCTCTGTCGCACCACCTCCAACTGCGCCTCTGTAATGTCCCGCACCCCCGATACTTCCCCCCCGCAGAACGTATTGATCACCAAGTCGAACCGGTAACAGCTGTTCGCCCTCGACGCCGTATACACCTCATCCCGCGACTCCGTACACACCCGCCCATGCTCGTCATACCCATGCGTGAACGGCAGCCCCGCGACATCGACCCGCTCCACCGTCCGCGGCGCCATCGCCGAAGCCTGCCGCGTACACGCCTCCACCCCCAGCCGCGGAGCCACGCTCAGGTAAACGTAAGCTCCGCTGAACGTCGACCGCGGAAACGGGTTGTACCCTATGCTCGCCACCGCACGCATCTGGTCTTCCCGCGTCGCCGTCCTCGCGTCCAAATTGAACGTACTCACCTCGCCGTCCCGCCGGTTCAGGTTCCATCCCTTCGGCACCTCGAACATCACGCCGAAGCGGCTGTCATGAAACGTCTGCCCCGGCGGAAGAGCCGGAGCCGGAGCCGCCAGCGGCAGCCTCATCTGCGCCCCCAAGGCGCCCCATGACAATAGAAGCAGAGCCAGCAGAACCGTCCAGGTCATACCGTATTCTCACCGCTTTCGGCGTCGAGCGGCATACTTCGTTTGGGTGACGCCTGCAGCCTCCACAGGATCCATCCAACCCGAACATGCAACACCTTGGATGCCGATCGAGTTCTCTTGGCAACCTTCAGAGATCCAAACCCTCGCATCCCATGCTGTCCGCAGAGAATCCTCTCCCTGAGCTGAATCGTATCGATGAACCAGCCGAAGCCAGAGCCATGTAGCCGTGGACGGAGAGGTCTTCTCTTCTGCTGTGCCTCCCGAGAAAACTCCGCCCTACCTCATCTCCCTCTCCGGCTCATCGCTTTACTCCACCGTAACGCTCTTCGCCAGATTCCTCGGTTGGTCCACGTCCGCGCCCCGGCGGACGGCTATATGGTAAGCCAGCAGCTGCAACGGGACTACCTCCAGCAGAGGCAGAAGAAGTTCCGGAGCCTGCGGAATTTGGATGGTGTGTTCGACGAGACCCTTGATGTCCTCGTCCCCCTCGATGGCGATCGCGATCACCCTCCCAGAACGCGCCGTGACCTCCTGGATGTTCGACAGGGTCTTTTCGTACTTCAGCACCGAGCTGGGATCGTTGGGGTCCTTGGTTGCTATGCACACGACCGGCAGCGTTTCGTCGATCAGCGCGTTGGGGCCGTGCTTCATCTCCCCGGCCGGGTAGCCCTCCGCGTGAATATACGAGATCTCTTTTAGCTTGAGCGCGCCTTCAAGGGCGATAGGATAGTGAATGCCTCGGCCCAGAAATAAAAAGTCGTTCGCGGTGGAGAAGGATTTGGCCAGCTGCTGGCACTGATCGTCCACCGATCGCAGGACGTCCTCGAGCTTCGCCGGAATCTTGCTAAGCTCGTCGACGAGCTGCTTGGACTCTTCGTCGGAGATGGTGCCGCGAACCTGCGCCAGGTGCAGGGCGAGGACGAAGAGCGCGGTGAGCTGTGCGGTGAAGGCCTTGGTGGAGGCGACCCCGATCTCCGGCCCCGCGTTGGTCGTGATGGTCCCCTGGGCGGCGCGTGTGATGGCGGCGCCCACCACGTTGCAGATGGCAAGGGTCTTGCTCCCCTTGGCGATTAGCTCCCGCTGAGCCGCGATGGTGTCCGCGGTCTCCCCGGACTGCGTGATAAGCAGTCCGATCGCGTGGGGGTCCGCGATCGGATCGCGGTAGCGGTACTCGCTGGCGTAATCGACATCCACGGGTAAACGCGCCAGCCGCTCGATCATGAACTTGCCCGCGAGGCCGGCGTGCCATGACGTTCCGCAAGCGGCGATCGTGATCTGGCTGGCCGCGCGAAACTCCTCAGGGGTAATGTCCAGGTTGTCGAGGAAGACCTTGCCGGTATCGAGCGAGACCCGGCCCAGGGTGGTATCGCGGATGGCCCTGGGCTGCTCGTTGATCTCCTTCAGCATGAAGTGCTTGTACCCAGCCTTCTCCGCCATGATCGGGTCCCACGTGATGCGTTGCACCTTCAGCGACAAGGGCTTGGCTCCAAAGTCGGTGAGCGTGACGCCCAAGGGGGAAAGAACCGCGATCTCGCCATCCGCCAGGAAGTGAATATCGCGCGTGTGGTGGAGAATGCCAGGAACGTCCGAGGCGAGAAAGAACTCTCCTTCACCCAGACCGATCACGGCCGGAGGTCCCATGCGCGCGGCGACTAGCTTGTCGGGGAAGTGGGCGGAAAGCACGCCAATCGCAAAGGCCCCCGTAAGACGGTGGACCGCAAGCCGCACGGCCTCCTCAAGCGACACCCCCGGGTTCTCGCTCAATTTGCTTTCGATCAGGTGAGCGATGATCTCGGTATCCGTCTCGGTGATGAACTTGTGGCCTTGCGCGGCGAGTTCGGACTTCAAGGCCAGATAGTTCTCGACGATGCCGTTATGCACCACCACCAGCGAGCCCGAACAGTCGCGGTGCGGGTGCGCATTCTCCTCCGTTGGCCGGCCGTGCGTGGCCCAGCGTGTGTGGCCAATGCCGAAGGTGCCGTGAACGGGCCTGTCGGCCAGCACGGTCTCCAGATTCTTGAGCTTGCCGGGAGCCCTGCGCAGTTCAAGCGTACTCGACCCCGCGGCCCCGCCCACCGCAATGCCTGCAGAGTCGTAGCCGCGGTACTCCAGACGGCGCAGACCTTCGATAATGATGGGGACGGGAGGCTTAGGACCGATGTAACCGACGATTCCACACATGGGTCCAGTGTAGATGGAGAGGCGAGAACGCGGTGTTGAACTTTTGGGGGAGGAACGTGAAGAAAAAAAGGCCCACCCCGTGCGAAGGTCCCGCCGGGTGGGCACTAGGAGGCACGACGTCAAACTCTAGAAGAGAACCTTCAAGGCAAACTGCACATTGAAAGGCTCACCCGGTCCAATGCCGGGTGCGCCGAAGAAGGTACCGATGGTCGACCCGATGACCCCACCCGAGCTGGTCTGCGGTGCGCCCACGGGAGCCAGGTTGATGCGGTTGGCAACGTTGAACATCTCGGCGCGAAGCTGAGTATTCACCTTTTCCGTGATGTGAGTGTTTTTGAAGATCGAGAGATCCATGTCCTCAAAGCCCGGATTGAAGAACTGGTTGCGCCGCTGCGTGCTATACGTCCCGAAGGCGGGATCGGCGAAGGCAGCCGAGTTGAACCACGTCACCGTGCTGTTCACGATCTTGTGCGAGACGCCGGCGAAGGGATCCACGCCGGGCACCAGGTTCGCCCGGTCGGCGTACTCCCCGTTGCCGCTGGCGTTGTAGCTGGCGACGACGGAGAAGGGCTGCCCACCGTGCAGCGCCACGGTGCTGTTCAGCTCCCAGCCATTGGTCAGCATCTGCGGCCCGAAGTTGGTGTGCGGCACCACGTAGTTGAAGTAGGCGGAGACGGTATTGCGTGTGTCGAAGTCGCTGTTGCCGTATTCGCTGCCCAGGTTGAAGCTGTTCTGAGGCAGGTAGGGAACCAGCCCCGTCTCGTAGTCCAGCGCATGCGACCACGTGTAGGTGGCCTGCGTGGTGAGGCCGTGCCACGTCGACGTCCGAAGAACCGCCTGCAACGAATTGTAGTTGGAGTTCAGGTCGCTGTTGAGCTGGTTGATCGTGCCGAAGTTCGGGAACTTCGCAAAGTACGGACGGCTCGCCTGCAGCCGGCTGACGTTGCATGGCTGGCCAGCGTAGAGCAGCAGGTAGGAGCAGGAGCCGTCGTTGGTCCCCAGCCCCCCCTGGTTGATGTCCTGCACCTCCGTAAGGTGGCGGGAGAGTGTTCCGATATACCCGATCTGCAGAATGACGGCGTTGCCCAGGCTCTGCTGCACGTTCACGTTGTAGCTATAGGTGTAGGACTGCCGATAGTTGGCATTCACCGAGTAAACGTTCGTGATACCCGCCCCCGCAAGCGCCGCCGAAAGTGTCGGGAAGATCGGCTGGCCATTCTGAATCACATAGCCCGAAGCATTCGCAGCCGCCACAGGAT
>CAXTPY010000163.1:0-4495 GCA_964246195.1 uncultured Acidobacteriaceae bacterium
GTCCAAGGCGGAGGGGGCGGGGTGGATTACGATCACCGCGGGTTGGGGAATCGCGGTGTTCGCCGGGGTGTGTACCTCCACGGCGTGGGGGAGCAGCGATGCGCACCTGAACCCGGCGATTACGGTGGCTTCGGCCATCCTGTCCGGGGACGGGCACAAGCTGGTGGTGTATATCCCGGCGCAGATCCTGGGGGCGATGGTGGGGGCTCTGCTGGTGTGGCTGCTGTACCTGCCGCACTGGGCGATCACGGAGAGCGCGGAGGACAAGCTGGGGTGCTTCTGCACGGTGCCGGCGATGCGAAGGGCTGGGGCGAACTTCCTGGCGGAGGCCATCGGGAGCTTCGTGCTGTTCCTGGTGATCTCGGCGATTCTGTCGAAGGCGCTCGCTCCCACCGGGCTGGCGCTTGGACTAGCGCCCTATTTGATCGGATTTCTGGTGTGGGGGATCGGCATGTCGCTGGGAGGGCCGACGGGATACGCGATCAATCCGGCGCGGGACCTGGGCCCGAGGCTGATGCACAAGCTGCTGCCGATCGCCGGTAAGGGGGGCTCGGACTGGGAGTATGCGTGGGTGCCGGTGGCGGGGCCGATCGCCGGGGCGGTGATCGCGGCGGGAATGATCAAGCTGTTTCTTTGAGGCTCTTTCTCTAGAGCCAGCCCTTCAGCCGGGCGATGCGAGCCGCGTCGGTGCGGTTGGACGCATTGAGCTTGGCAATGGCCTCCGAGAGGTAGTTGCGCACGGTGCCTTCCGAAAGGTGTAGTTCTGCCGCGATCTCGCTCGATGTGCGGCCATCGCCGGCGCGCTGCAGTATCTGCCGTTCGCGTTCGCTGAGCGGGTCCTGCTCGGCGGACCAGGCCTCCGCGGCGAGCCCCGGGTCGATCACCCGTCCCCCGCGATACACGCGCCGCACAGCATCGGCCAGCTCCGACGCGGGGCGATCTTTCAGCAGGTACCCGCGGGCCCCCGCTTCGAGTGCGCGGCGCAGATAGCCCGGACGCGCGAAGGTGGTCAGGATGATCGTGCGAAGCTGCGGGTGATGCTCCTTGCAGAACGCCGCGACCTCGAGCCCGCTGCGAAGCGGCATCTCGATATCGGTGATGAGCACGTGTGGCCGCAGGCGCTGCACCTGGTCCAGCGCCTCCTGTCCATTGGCGGCGCGGCCCACCACCGCGATATCCGGCTCCAGCGCGAGCAACGCTCCCAGCGCTCCCAGCACCATGCCCTGGTCTTCCGCGAGAACGACTCGGACGCTAGGTGTGGAAGCGCTGGTCACGGCCGCCCACGCTCAGGAAACGCGGCCGCGGGAAGCTCGATGAGCAGTGCCGTGCCCGGCAGCGACGTGCCACCCGAGCCCACGTGGAAGCGGCCTCCGAGCCCCTGCACGCGCTCCCGCATCCCGCGCAGGCCCGTGCCTTCGCGCACCTCGTTGCTGGCGCCGTCGTCTTCGACGAGCAAAGAGTGGAAGCCATCCGCAGCCACCCCCAGACGCATCAGGCAGGTCGAAGCGCGCGCGTGGCGCACGATGTTGGTCACCGCTTCCCGCAACGCCAGCGAGAGCACCGTCTCCTCGGTCGCCGAGAGCAGGAGCGAGGCCGGATCGAGAGAGCTGTCCAGATCGAGCGTAACGTTCGCGGCGCGAAGCGTCCGGCGGGCCAGATCGACCTCCGCGGCGAGCCCCTCGGAGCGATACCCCGTGATCGCGTGGCGTACCTCCGCCAGCGCCTTGCGCGCGGTCTCTTCAATGTCCGCCACCTCCGTCGTGGCATCCCGAACGGGAGAGCTTTCGGAGCCCCGCTCCCGAGCCGCCTGTTCGAGCAGACGACGCGCGAGCTCCGCCTTAAGTACGATGACCGAGAGCGTGTGCCCCAGTACGTCGTGCATGTCGCGTGCAATGCGCTCCCGTTCCGCCAGGGCCGCCAACCGTTCGATCTCCTCCTGCGCGAGCAGAAGGCATCCCGTAGCGCGCTTCTTCTGGCTGATGAAAAGATTGCTTGTGCCCACGATGGCGATGAAGAAGACCGTCATGCCGACGTTGATCCACCCCAGCCGCAGCAGATACCCCTCGACGCCCGCGGCCAGCGCCCCCGCGGTGAAGCAGCTGACCACCAGAGTGGCGTCTTCGACCACGAAGGGAAGGAACGCGGCCGCGAACGTGAGGAAGCACGAGCCGCCCGCGTTCCACGGCATCACCGCCAACCCCAGCACCGCCATCGCTGCGAGCAAGACCAGGTGTTCCGTGCGCCGGCGGCTGCGAACGTTGGCTATGTAAAGGAAGAGGAAGACGGCGAAGATCGCCATAGTCTCAAGCCAGTAGACCGGCCGGTTGCGGACGACGGGCTCGATGAAGAAGAAGAGCGAGTAGGCCAGCCAGATGTACTCGCCGGCGCCGGGTTGTTCGCGGTCTGGCATGGTTCGTTTCCTTGCAGTGTACGCGCCCGGCGCATGCCCGGCGCAGGCCCGGCGCATGCCCGGCGCATAGCCCAGCGCATAGCCCAGCGGGGTGTGTGTGTCAGGCGTTCCGTTCGGCGCGTTGGAAGACCAGCCAGCTGCTGCCCAGCATGATCAGGGTGAAGCCCATGAGCGCGATCCAGTGGGAGAGCATGGAGCCGGGCTGCGCATAGCCGAAGACTCCGAGCATGAGCTGGGCGAGATGGTAGGCCGGCAGCGCGGGCGCCATCCGCTGCAGCGTGTGCGGCAGCGCTTCGATCGGAAGCCACAGGCCGCTCAGGAACGACATCGGCAGGTAGATCAGGTTCACGACGCCCGGCGCGGCGTTGGCCGGAATCACAAGCGCGAGCAGAAGGCCCATGGAGGCAAACGGAACCGACCCCGCGACGGTATAGGCGAGCATGCGCGCGAACTCAGGCAGGCTCAGCGTGACCCCTCCAAGCGTGATGCCGAGCAGGGTCAGCAGGCACACGATCAGCGCCCCAAAGGCGATCGCCGTCGCGCACTTGGCCACCAGGTAGGCCATCGGCGGCATGGGGCTGCAACGCTTCAGGTCCAGCCACCCCTGGGCGCGCTCCATGGCCAGTCCCACCCCCACCCCGAAGAGTGCGGAGCCGACGATGCCGAAGGTCGCATATCCCCCCAGCAGGTACTTGGCGACCAGGAACGAGCCGTTGCCCGCCCGGCGATTCGCTATGCCGAAGATCAGGTAGAACATCACAGGAAATCCGATGGTGGCGAGCGAGAACGACTTGCGGCGCAGCAGCTTGAGAAACTCGTACCGGATCTCTTTGCCGTAGAGGTTGAGGATGTGGGCGGCGGGGTAGACGGGAGACGCCAGCGGAAGGGTAGCCATGAAAACTCCTTTGGGAGGGAAATCTGTTCAGCAACTGCGGGGCTGCGAAACGGCGGCGCCTGGCCGTGCGTTGCGCGAAAATTTACATGTGAGCTTCAACGGACGGGCTCAGCAGCGCGAGGAAGGCGTCCTCCAGCGCGGGAGTAAGTACTTCAAGATCGCTCAGCATCTCGTCCCGCAGCAGAAGGATGCGAACCAGAGGCTCCACCTGGTTCGCATCGAGCGAGGTCAGGCCGCTGCCTCTGTCGTAGCTGGCCGAGACCACGCCGGGAAGCTGGCGCAGCCCATCGAGCGCCAACGACGTGCGGCAGCGCACCGTGCGCGCGTGGCCTGTCCGCTTGATCTCCGAAGGCGTCCCTTCGCGCAGAATGCGCCCCTTGTCGAGGACGATGACGCGGGTCGCGAGGGCGTCCGCCTCTTCAAGGTAGTGGGTGGTCAGCAGAATGGTCTTCCCTTGCGCCGCCAGCGCGCGAGCCTCCGTCCACAAGGCCCGCCTCGTCTCGATATCCATGCCTACGCTAGGCTCGTCGAGGAAGATGACGTCCGGGTTGCCGGCGAGCGCGAGAGCGAAGAGCACACGCTGCTTCTGCCCCCCCGAGAGCACGCCGAAGGGCTTGTCCAGAATGGCGTCCAGCCGCGCCATGCGGACGAGCTCGGCGACCGCCATCGGGCGCGGATAGTAGGCGCGGAAGAGGTCCACATGCTCCCGAACCTTCAGCATCTCCGGCGCGTTGCCCACCTGCAGCATGGCCCCGATGCGTCTGCGCGTAGCCGGGTCGCGCGGATCCAGCCCGAAGACGCGAGCGCTCCCACAGCTCGGCCCCGTGAGTCCGAGCAGAAGACGCACCGCCGTGGACTTCCCCGCGCCGTTGGGGCCCAGCAGAGCCACGATCTCGCCAGCGTGCAGCGCGACCGACACGTTATCGAGCGCGATCGTGTCGCGGTAGCGCTTGGTGACGTTGCGAAGCTCGGCGACAACGCCGGAAGCGGCGCGACCGGAATCGGCGGCGGCTGCTGAGAAGCTGCGTTCCAGTACGATAGCGGCCATGGGGCTCTCCTCCTGCGCGGTCAGAGCGTTGAAGCCCTCACCGAAGCATGAGAACAGCATGAGCCATGTGAAGGCCTGCAACGAGTGGCCGCTGTCATCTAGGTACCGTGACAAATGTCACCGCCAGCCCGCCGCCTACACC
>CAXTPY010000164.1:0-4453 GCA_964246195.1 uncultured Acidobacteriaceae bacterium
CCTCACCCCAGCAGCCCCAGCAGCCCGCCGCCGAGCCCTACACCCTCACCACGCAGTCCAACGTCGTCCTCGTTCCCACCACCGTCCAGGTCAAACACGGCGACATGCTCTACGGCCTCACCGCCGCACAGTTCGTCATCGAAGACAACGGCGTCCCCCAGACCCTCAAGCTCGACGAGGACACCGACAGCCTCGGCCTCTCGCTCGCCGTCGTCATCCAGTGCAGCCGCTCCGCCATCATGGAGTCCGCCAGGATGGCCGGCCTCGGCACCATGATCGACGGCATCGCCGGCGGAGCTCCCCGCGAGGTCGCCGTGCTCAGCTTCGGCACCGAACCCAAACTGCTCCAGGACTTCTCTCCCGACCCCGACGCCATGATGGGCGCCCTGCACCAGATGGAGCCCTGCGACGACGACAGCGGAGCCGCCACCCTCGACGCCGTCGCCTACGCCACCACCCTGCTCCAGAGGCGCAACAACCACTTCCGCCACGCCGTCCTGCTCCTCTCCGAGACCCGCGACCACGGCAGTAGGATCAAGCCCGCCGAGGTCATCGCCTCCCTCGGCCGCACCAACACCGTCCTCGACGCCGTCTCCTTCTCCCCCGGCAAGACGGAGGCCTTGAACGACCTTCGCTACGGAGGCGGAAGCGGCCCCATCGGTCTGCTCGTCATGGCCGTCAACGCCGTCAAGAAGAACGCTCCCAAGGAGCTCGCCCTGCTCTCCGGCGGCGAATACCTCAACTTCACCACACGCAACGGCTTCGACAAGAGCCTCCAGCAGCTCGCCAACCACGTCCACAACTACTACCTCCTCAGCTTCCAGCCAGCCTCCTCCACCAGCGGCCTGCACCGACTCCAGGTAAGGGTCCCCCAGTACCCCGACGCCCACATCCGCTCCCGCGAAAACTACTTCGCCGGCGCCTCGCCCCCACCCAACTGCTGCGACACCCCAGCTCCCTAGAGCAACCCAGCCGCTGATGTAGAGGCTTCTCTTGAGGTAGAGGTCTTTCCCCTTTTTCGTCATTCCCGAAGCGAATCTGCCTCTGTTTTCGCTCTTGCCTGTTCTCTACACCACCAGATCGTTACACCATCGGCTAATCCGCTCTCATACCCCGTCCGCGATAAGGACACTCGCCGTGACCTCGCTCTTCTTTGCCTCAGAACCCCACTCCCGGTACTCTCGACCTGTCATGCTCATCCTCGCCTCCGCCTCTCCTCGCCGCAGCGAACTCCTCGCCCAGGCCGGCCTCGCCTTTACCGTAGAGCCCGCCGGCATCGCCGAACGGCTCGAGCCCGACGAGCCCCCCGCCGCCTTCGTCCAGCGGCTCGCCGTCGAGAAGGCACAGGCCGTCTGGACCACGCACCAGAGCCAGGACAGCCCCGAAGACCCGCTTCTGGTCCTCGGTGCCGACACCACCGTCATGTGCAACGGCGAAGTCCTCGGCAAGCCCGCGCACCAGACCGACGCGCGCCGCATGCTGGAACTGCTCTCCGGACGCACTCACCAGGTCCTGACCGGTGTCGCCGTCATCACTCGGGCCGGTGTGATCAGCGACGTCGAAATCACCCAGGTCTACTTCGACCTCATCACCGAAGACGAACTGATCAAGTACCTCGCCACCGGCGAGCCGCTCGATAAGGCCGGAGCCTACGGCATCCAGGGCTACGCCGCCCGCTGGATTCCCAAGATCGAAGGCTGCTACTTCAACGTCGTCGGCCTCCCGCTCTCCCGCACCATCGCCCTGCTCGCTGAAGCCCAAGACCTGCTCGCTCAGCCCGGCGCCAGGCCGCAGGCTCAGACCGCGTCGCCCTACACGTCCTGACCCACCCCGTCCCGTCCCACTCCAGCGATCATCGCCGCCAGCAGCGCCGTTCGCGGCACCAGATGCTCGATCGCCACGTGCTCATGCGCAGCGTGCGCGCCCTCCCCCACGGCCCCCATGCCATCAAGCGTAGGCACCCCCAGCGCCGCCGTGAAGTTCCCGTCCGAGCCTCCCCCCGTCGCCGCCTCCGTCAGCTCGAAGCCCATCTCCGCGGCGAAGCCTCGGGCCTTTTCGAAGAGGGCCACGGTGCCTCCGGTGCGCTCCATGGGAGGGCGGTTCATGCCGCCTGTGACCGTGAGCCTGCAGTGCTCGTCATGGACCCGCAGTTCGCGGAAGAGGCGGTCGACAGCTTCGGCGTCCTCAGCCGTCGCGACCCGCACGTCGATCTCGGCCCGGGCTTGCGCGGGGATTACGTTCGACCTTGTTCCACCCGTGAAAATACCGCAATTTACCGTGCGTTTGCGGGCTAAATCCGTGAATTTGGACACCGTCTCCACCTGCCTCGCGAGCTCGAGAACGGCCGAGTGGCCGCGCTCGAAGTCCACTCCGCTGTGCGCCGCAACTCCTTCCACCTCAAGGACATAGTTCGCCACACCCTTGCGTGAGGTCTTGTACGCGAGCCCCTGCGCGGGCTCGAGAACGAACACCGCGGAGGACTCCATGGCAGCCCGCTCCGTCACCGTGCGCGACACCGGGCTGCCCACCTCCTCCTCGCTGTTCAGCAGCAAGGTGCAGCTCGGCTCTAACCCCATCTGTTTCAGTACCTTGAGCGCGGTCAGCGCCATCGCGACCCCGGCCTTCATGTCCAGCACGCCCGGACCCCAAAAACGCTCTTCCCCCTCCCGCCAGGGCATTGTTTTCAACGTGTTGGCAGGCCACACGGTGTCTAAATGCCCGAGCAGCAGGACCTGCTTTCCACCCTCCCCCGCCGATCCGAACCGCACCTCCAGAAGGTCGCCGAAGTCGCTTTGTTTGTGCAACTTGGACGCTCCCCCGAAGGAACTTGCCACCTCCTCGACCAAGCGCATGTCCGCGTTCACCAAGTCCCTATCCTCGCTCGGCGACTCCAGTTCCACCAGTTGCCGGAGCAGGGAAGATAACCAACCAAATTCCTTTCGAACCTGCGTATCGATCTGCGCCACAAGTGAACTCATCACCGTAGATTATAGCAAACAAGGTACTTATGCCGAAATTTATGAGACGCCGTAGGGCCTGGGCTCGGTGCTTTGTGGTACTTAAGACACACCCCCGGCGAGGATTCGGATGTAGTCTCGCTGTGTTCCCGAGGGTTCGATTTTTGGCCGCTGAACCGCACTACGAGCAGACAATCCGCTCTGAAATCCCCTTCAGCGGGGTGGGTCTGCACAGCGGCGCGGAGGTGAGAATGCGCCTTGTTCCGGCTCCGGCCGGATCCGGTATCGTATTCAGAAGAATAGACTTAGACAACTTTGAGATTCCCGCGATCGGACGCAATGTAGCCAAGGTGAGCTATGCGACGAGCCTGATGCGGCAGAGTGTTTTGATCTCTACGACGGAGCATCTGTTGTCGGCGTTGATCGGGATGGGCGTGGACAATGTCATCGTCGAGGTGGACAATCTGGAGCTTCCAATCCTCGACGGAAGCGCTCTGCCTTATGTGCAAGCCTTTGAATCGGTTGGACTTAGGCAGCAGAGGCGAAAGCGCGAGTACCTCAGGATTTTGAAAGAGGTGGAGGTGCGGGATGGGGCCAAGTTTATCGGCGTCTATCCGGGGTCCGGGTACCGCATCGAGTACTCTATCGACTTCCCGCAACCCATTGGATATGAGACGTTTACGGGTGACCTTGCGGTGGGGGATTACGCTCGCTGGATCGCTCCGGCGCGGACGTTCGGCTTTAAAGAGGATGAGCCTATGCTGCGGAATATGGGGCTAATTCGCGGCGCGACGCCCGAATGCGCGATCATACTTTCGCGGCAAGTTATTGAAAATGGGCCACTTCGATTTGAGGATGAGTTTGTTCGCCACAAGGTGCTGGACCTGATCGGGGACCTGGCGCTGGCGGGGCGGCGGATCGAGGGCCGGGTGGTGGCGGAACGCGCCGGGCATGCGATGCATACTGCTCTTGTACAACGACTTATGCGCGACCGGGCGGCCTGGGAGCTGGCCTATGGATACGATGACGACGTGGACGAAGCGTCTTCGGGGCTGTCCGCAAACGCGGTCCGGCACGCTGTTTCGGCCTGATTTCGTGGATGTTTTGCGGTGTTTTCGTGGAGGCGGCGGTGTTGAGGCCTGTGCCTTTACGGGGGTTATTTGGGTTTCTCCACTTTTCCGATGCGGTAGATAGCAGGCAGAAGATGGAGATTGGGCTGGATAACCAGGGTTTCAGGATTCGGCGGGCGAAGCCGCGGGAGGATGGGGTCGTGGACGTTCTGGCGGCGATCGGGCTGGGTTCGAACCTTCGTTCGGAGTTTGGGGATCGGGAGGCGAACCTGCTCGAGGCGGTGCGGCGGATGGCGGCGCTGGGGGAGGTGATGCGGGTCTCTTCGTTTCGGGATACGGCTCCGGTGGAGTATCTGGCTCAGCCGCGGTTTCTGAACGGAGCTGTGCTGCTGCGGACGGAGCTGGGGCCGCTGGAGGTGCTGCGGG
>CAXTPY010000165.1:0-4434 GCA_964246195.1 uncultured Acidobacteriaceae bacterium
CTCCCTAACGAATTCGCCGGCCTCGACGAAGAAGAAGAACAAGAAGAAGGCTAATCCGCGCGCCAAGCCTACCCTGCGCTCGTCGGTCGCTCATTTCAGATTGAAAGCTTCTCGAAAGGCGCGAGGTGTGCTGCCCTTCAGTGCTTTAAACTGCCGATTGAAGTTTGCGAGATTGCGGTATCCAACTTCATCGGCGATCAGGGCGATAGGCTTATTGCTGTTCACCAGCAAAGCACATGCGTTCCCAATCCGAAGCTGTGAGACATAATCGCTCGTTGTCATGCCCGTTTGCAGCCGGAACAAGCGATGCAGTGAACTCGGACTGAGAGCCGCAACGCTTGCAAGCATCTCCACGGAACTCTGCTCCCGGTAATTCATATGCAGGTGTGACAGAACTCTTCCAATGCGTTCCTCTGTTATCGAGGAAGGTGCTTGCGTCGAAGATGAAGTGAGCGGCCTTGCCTGCCGATCTCGTGAGAGCAGCAGAAGCAGATGGAGAAGCGCCGGAAGCCGATCCTCCGCCGTCTGCGGCAACATAGCGCCGATCATCTTCCTCGCTTTGTGTCTCACCTCCAGCGAGAACTCAAGTGCTCGCGTCGAACTCTCAAGCAGCATCTGCACCGGCCGCAGCTCGATATGCGGCCGAATGAGGCTCTGAACGAACCCCTCGCTGAACCAGAGCACCAGGGCCTGGTGCGTCGGTCCCGCGCCCGCACTCTCGCTCGAGCACCACGTGTGTGGAATCGTCGGACCCATCAGAACCAGGTCGCCATCGTCATACGATGACATACTGTCGCCAATGAATCGTTGCCCGCGACTGTTCAAAGTCAGCGTCAACTCGTACTCGCTGTTGTAATGCCACTCAAACGGAATGGCCGGAAGGCGTCGGTCAAATAGAGTCCAGGATCCCTCCTGCGACGCCGCAATGTGTTCGAGGTAGGGCTTCATGGGACGACCCGAGTAGTCAGATTGTATCTCTCCACGTCGCCTTTCTGCGATTCCAGTATCGGTTTTTGCCACCCCGAGCAAACTCAATCCGCCCGCGACTGCCTATCGTTCTCCTGTGCCCAAAGGGCGCTCAGGAGACGTTATGAAGCAAACAGCCTTAGTCGAAGAAGCGGTAGCGGGCAAGCCAGGCGACAACAAACTCACCCCCACGATTGTGCGCCAGTCCCTTCACCTCATCCAAAAAAAGCTTCCTCTCCGTGTGCTCTCGCCCGAAGACTTCAAGCATTGGCAGACCTACGGCTTCGTCGTGGTGAAGCAGGCAGTGCCCGCGGAGAACGTCGAGGCGCTCAAAAAGCTTCTCTGGGAGTTTCAAGAGATGGACCCCAACGACATGTCGACCTGGAACGCCGCGCAGCTTCGCACTCACGCCATGAAGGAGCTGAACAACAGCGGCATGGTCGAGATTTACAACCACCAGGCGCTGTGGGACAATCGACAGACGGAACGGGTCTATAACGCCTTTGTCGACATCTGGGACGACGAACATCTTTGGGTCACCATCGACCGCGCCAATCTCAACACCCCGAATCGCAGCGGGCGCGCCTTTTCCGGCTTCATCCACACCGATGTCGACACCACGCTCGAACCGCTTCCCGTCAACGTTCAGGGTGTCCTCTCGCTTGTAGATGTCGACGGCGAGACCGGCGGCTTTCAGTGCGTGCCGGAGCTGTTCCACCAGTTCGAAGAGTGGAAGCAACGCCAGCCTGCCGACCGCGACGGCTTCCGGCCAAACGTCGAAGGCTTCGAGGTGTATCCCGTTCCAATGAAAGCCGGTGACCTAATGATCTTCAACAGCCTCCTAGCCCACGGCATCCGGCCCAACACCTCGGAGGATAAGGTGCGCATGGCGCAATACATCTCCATGACTCCGGCAGCGGCAGACAACGAGGAGCTCCGCATGCGCCGTGTCGCTTCCTGGCAGGAACGCCGCGCACCCGAAGGCTTCGCCTTCCCCGGCGACCCACGCGAGTGGGAACGCACCCGGTACCGGACCGCCACGCTCACCCCGCTCGGCCGCAAACTGCTGGGCGCCGACCCCTGGGACTGACTCCCGGCACCCGTTCGGGGCAGCAACTCCCCTCTGCCACGAATCAAGCTGGCCACCCATTCGCGAAACAGGAGAACCGGATGCAACCACGAAGCAACACTCCACCCGTCCAGCTCCAACGCAGTCCATCCCTGCCGAGAGAGCCTTGCCCCTGTCCGAGAGCAGCTTGCGCAAGGGCGCGACACATGCGGCCCGCCAAGCTTCATGCAACCCCCACGCCCTTCGCGGTAGAGACCGCAACTCCCTCGTTGCAGCGTGAGTCTCGCGCCGCCAATCGCAGATAGGAACCTCTTGCAACCGACCCTTAACAGCGTCTCGGAACAACCGAAGTACGGAAGTGCGCCGACCGAAACCGACCTCCGCGCCATGGCTGTGGCCACTGCGCTATTCTTTATGGTCGGATTTCTTACCTGCCTCAACGACGTCATCATCCCCCATTTGAAGAGCATCTTCGAGCTCTCCTACGCCGAGGCGATGCTCGTCCAGTTCTCCTTCTTCTCCTCCTATTTCGTCTTCAGTTATCCGGGTGCAAAGCTGGTAGACCGTCTAGGCTACAAGCGCGCCATGGTTAGCGGCCTGCTGATCATGGGGCTTGGAGCCATAAGCTTCCTGCCCGCCGCCACCTTAGCAAGCTTTCCCGTGTTTCTTTGTGCGCTGGTCGTGCTCGCAGCCGGAATGACCACCGTGCAAGTCGCTGCCAATCCATACGTCACCATCATTGGCGCCCCGCGGACTGCCTCAAGTCGCCTCAACCTGGCCCAGGCCTTCAACTCGGTCGGCACCTTTATCGCGCCCTTCTTCGGGGCGATGTTCATCCTGCGAGGCGCTAAGCCAGCGTCGCCCGCGGCCTTGCACGCGATGTCGGCGGCATCGCGGCAGCTCTATCGCGTCACCGAGGCTGGCTCCGTTCGTCTTCCCTACATCGCGATGGCGGTCGTGCTGCTTCTCCTGGCGATCGGCCTCGCATCGATCAAGCTCAAGCCGCAGCAGGCAGCCATCGACCAGACCCGCGACTTCCGTCCCGGCGCCTACGCCGCCCCTCCATCGCAGCAAAGTGTCTGGCGCCAGCCTTGGCTGCTCGGCGGTGCGCTCGGCATCTTTGTCTATGTCGGCGCGGAGGTCGCCATCGGCAGCCTTCTCATCAGCTTCATGGAGCTGCCGTCGATCGCCGGTTTCACCGAGGCACGAGCAGCCGGCTACCTGATGATCTACTGGGGCGGCGCGATGCTCGGTCGCTTCATCGGCTCCGCGATCCTGACCCGCATCCCGACCGGAAGAATTCTTGGAGCCTCCGCCATAGGTTCCATGGTCTGCATCATGACCGCCGTCACGGCCCACGGTCACCTTGCCATGTACTCTCTTCTAGCCGTCGGCCTCTGCAACTCCATCATGTTCCCCTCGATCTTTGCTCTCGGCATACAGGATCTGGGACCCCTCACAAGCAAGGGCTCCAGCCTTATGATCGCGGCCATCGTTGGCGGAGCGATCGTCCCACTGGCCACCGGCAAGCTGGCCGACTCGGCCGGTCTGCAACTGGCGTTCCTGCTTCCAGTACTGAGCTACGTGTACATCGCTGGCTTCGGCTTCGCAAATCAGCGTAGAACACCGTCGCGACACCCTATCGGGAAGAAGAAGTAGCAAGAGCGGAAGTTGACGTGAGTGGGCGGCTCGAAAAAGCTCCTTCCGCAGTTGCGCAAAGGAAAGCAGCGGCCTCCCCAGGGCGACCGATTTGCGCAACCAAGGCCTACCGTACGATTTCTTGACCTTGGGTGTGCTGACCCCCCTCGCGTCTACGGCACGTAGGCCTCCGCCTCGATCTCTACCCTCCACGCCGGATTCAGCAGCGCCGCCACCACCACCATCGTCGCCGCCGGACGTGTAATCGAGAAGAACTTGCCATGAATCCGCGCGATCTCCTCCCAGTCCTCCACTCGCGTCAGGTACAGCCTGGTGCGATACACATGCTCGATCGACGTCCCCGCCTCCTTCAGCGCCGCCGCGATCAACGTCAGGCACTGCCCCGTCTGCGACGCCGCATCCTCCTCGTCACACCCCACCGGCCCCGTGCCCGAGACATGAACGTGATCCCCAACCCGAACCGCCCGCGAGAAACCGATCACGGGCTCGTACGGCGAGCTCCCAGCTATATTCGTCCGTTGCATCATGCCTATCCGATGCCGCATCCCATCTGGAAGTAGCCGCCGCCGCGAGCCAATCCACCTCTATCCCGTCCCAAGAACCCCTCCCATCGCTCGTAGCTTCTACCCGCCGCATGGAGGATCCGGTTGGAGCAACGCCGCAGTTGGCGCAGAACTGCCTTCGATCCTCGGTTGTCAGCCCCGAAAGGAATTCGCTCTTGCTGCTGTCGGTTCTTCATC
>CAXTPY010000166.1:0-4391 GCA_964246195.1 uncultured Acidobacteriaceae bacterium
CCTCCCACCTTCGCCGCCAGCCCGCCCAGAAACGCGAGACAAAGCAGGGAAGCCACCGTGATCGTCACAATCAGGTGCGTCTCCGAAGCGAACGCCACCACCAGCAGAGGCACCGCCGCCCCCGCCGTAAAGCTCCCGGCTGAGGCCAACGCCGCCTGCACCGGACGCGCGCTGAGCTCCGCCGTGATGCCAAGCTCGTCCCGCGCATGCGCCCCAAGCGCGTCGCGCTCCATCAGCTGATCGGCCACCTGCTTTGCCAGCCCCGGGTCCAGTCCGCGGCGGCGATAGATCTCCGTCAACTCCCGATGCTCGCCCGCGCTGTCCTTCTCCAGCTCCACCCGCTCCCGCGACAGCTCGGCGTCTTCCGTGTCTGCCTGCGAATGCACCGAGACATACTCGCCGGAGGCCATCGACATCGCCCCCGCGACCAGCCCCGCCACCCCGGTCAGCAGGATGTTGCGGTGAGTCGCCTGCGCCGACGCCACCCCCAGGATCAAGCTCGCCGTCGAGATGATCCCATCGTTCGCTCCCAGCACCGCCGCCCGCAGCCAGCCTATGCTTTCCGTTCGGTTCTGCTCCGCCGCCTGCTTTGCCATCGTCTCTCCTCGTGTCGTTACTCCAGGGGCCGGGACTGGCTTCTTCCCTTTCGTAACTACCTACAGAATACTGCGCGGCTTTCTATCAGCTAAAAACTTCCCTTATAGGAACCGCTTGCCATAAGTAAGGAATGAAGTAGTGATCACCATCCTCTCGCCACGAACTAAACATCTCCACACCTCCCATATTCCAAGGAACACGCGGCTAAGAAAGAACAATTACTTCGCGCTTATCTCCCGCGAGCCCCCGGCAACCGGTTGAAGAACCATTCCGTCGTAGCGCGTAATGCCGACCAGGTGGTCGCCCACGGGCCGGGCCTCTCGCAGCACCCAACCAGGGTCCCAATGCCGCACCGTCATCTCCGGCAGGTGTATACCCAGAACGAACGACCCTGGCTGGTTGGACGTGAGCAGCACGCGTCGGTTGGTTCGGTCGAAGTAGAGTCCGCTGACATCGCGGACGAACACATTCTTCGGTGCCTGCCAGGTTGCGCCGCTATCCTCCGACAGGTACACGCCCTCGCGTCCTCCAATCCAGATGCGCCCGTCACCGTCGATGACGAGCGCCGCAATCAGGGTGAGTTCGGCGGGAGCGGCCACCGCATGGAAGCTCGACCCCTTATCCGTGGAGACTGCAACCTCCTTCAGATCTGCCAGCGCGATCAGTGAACCCTCGGCCGCGACCTTTTTCCAAGGCTTCGCGTTCGCGCTGCGTACACGGTTCCAGGTATGCCCGTCGTCCGTTGAGAGCAGAAGCCCCTCCTCGGTCGCGGCGACGACGTTCGTATCGTCCGCAGCTATCCCATAGACCCCCGTGCTCAGCTGTTCCGGCTTCGGACTGGAGGCATGCGAGGAGCTCTTCTTCGCCCCCGCGCGTCGAGAGGGCCCCGCCCCCGCGGCCGGAATCTTTGTAGCCTGCTTGGCCTCGCCATGCCCGCCGCGAACGGAGCGATATGCCGGTCTGGCCGTCCCCTCCGCAGCCGGCTCGGGTGGCAGCGCGAAGGTCAGACCCGACATCTGCCACCTCCCGTTCTCCAGCCGGTAAAGACCGTGCCGCGTGCCGGCGAGAAGCGTACCTTTGGACGTCCTGCCCAGCGACAGAACATCCGCGCCATCCAATCCCGCGCTGTTCTGCACCCAGCTCAGGCCGCCGTCTTGGCTGCGGAAGACTCCCCCCGCGGCCTTGTCGTTGATCACGCCAATGTTCAGCTCAGCCCCGTCGCTCCCATCCTGCAGAACCGCCGAGATGGTGCGCGACGAGAAGCCTCGATTCGACGTCGTGAAGGTCACGCCGCCATCCTCCGACAGCAGGACGCCGGTGCGATCGGTCGCAAGCAGCACACGCTTGCTGTCCTCCTTGTCGATGCTCACATCGTTGACGATCCAGGACGGATCGCCGTGCCGTTCGAAGGTGCGCCCGGAGTCCGTGGTGCGCCACAGACCTTCCGTGGTCCCGGCGAAGACCACGTTGGTCTGCGTGCTGTCTTCCATCAGCACACGCGTGCGCCGCGCCGTGCTGGGAATTCCCTGCACCTTGGTAAAGGTCGCGCCTTGGTCGAGGCTGCGATAGATGCCGGAACAGGCGGAGAGAAATAAGTTCTCGGGATTTGCCGGATCGACGATGATAGAAAATACATCCGAGTCGTCGATGATTCCCTGTTTCATATTCGTCCAATGCTCCCCTCCATCCGTGGTCTTCCATGGCAGGTGCCAGGTGCCCGCGAAGATCACGCGGGGATCTTTGGGATCGATCGCGATCGACTCCACCTCGTGCAGCTCCGTGCTCTTCTCGGGACTGATCGGCGCCCACGTGCTGCCTCCGTCCAACGTGCGAAAGACACCGTCGAGCGCACCCACAACCATGACCTTGGGATCGGATGGCGCCAGGGTGAGCGCCAGGATCGGGTGGCCCTCCAGCGCTGCATTCGATGTCCACGTCCTGCCTCTGTCCTTGCTGCTATAGAACCCTCCGCCCGCATAGCCGAGGCCCCATGCGCCCACGTAGATCACGTCCGAGGTAAGCGGATCGACCACGATATTGTCGATCACCAGGTCGTCCCGGTCACCGATCCGCGAGAGGCGCGTCCAGTCCTGCCCACCATCGTGCGAGTCGTAGATGGTCCCATTCGCCGTGCCTAGAAAGATATGCCGGTGATCGCGTGGATCGGCGGCGAACGACCGTGCGTCACCTCCATCCGGTCCAAGAGGAAGCCATCGGTTCTGTGCCGAGGCGGACTGTGGAAGAAGCGCCAGCTGAAGAGAGGACAGCATGGCCAGCGAGAAGACCATCCGGAACGTCGGGGAAGAGAAGGCATTGCGCAAGGGAGACCGCCTGGGAGTACACCAGGTACCCAAGCAGTTCAACGACCAAAGACGCCTCCTCGCTCTCCCGGTGGCTTATAGGCCAGACTCGTCCCTTCCGCGCGTCTCCCCCTCGAACAAGATGTGGAATGGATTACCTAGAGAGCAATCTGCTTCCCACGCGCAGCATTCTGAAACTGAAGTACCAAGAGAAGTTGGCTCACTCCTCCGTCTCTGAGCATGCCGCAGCCGTAGTTACAAATCGAAATGAATCGTACCTCCACCCCCAGCGGCCCGCTTGGCGCGTCAAAGAGTGCCGCGCAGCACCAAGAAACTAAGTTGGCGGCACAAGGTTGCTCCTAGGCAACGATTCGGCCAAGACGCGCGATGCTCAGCATGGGAACTGGAGTACACGCTCAGGAGAACGGATCGAACGTCCCCATAACGATCCCGCCGCATCCTCTTGGCCGCCGCACGCCCGGCCGGAGACGAAGAAGTTCCTTCCCAACGAAAGCTCCAGTTCTCGCGTGCCCCTTGCCCTGCCTTCGCCGCCACCGTGTTTCAGGTCCAAACCCCTACCACTTCTCCTGCGCCCGCAAATGCGTGATGTGCGCTAGGTGGTGCCGCGAGTGCCACGCATACCGCAGCATCGCCGTCTCCAGCCCCATCCTCCCATCCTCCGGATGCACAAACCCGCGTTGCCACTGCCCCGCATCCATGGTCTGCAGAAGCATCACCCAACGCGCATGCACTGCCTCGATGATCTCCAGCGACCACTCCGCCGGCGCCGAGACATCGTGCAGCACCGCCCACGCATCCTGCTTGTACGGCTTGATCACAGGCCAGTCTTCCGTCAGCGCCAGCCGCACCCGTATGAACGCGTTCATATGGCTGTCCGCCACATGATGCACCACCTGCCGCACCGTCCATCCGCCCGCTCGGTAGGGCGTATTCATCTCCGAGGAACCAAGCCCCTCCACCGCGTTGCGCATCTGCCCCGGAAGCTCTGCCAGGGTCGCGATCGCCCCGTTCAGATCGTCCCTGGTAATTGACTCGGGCGCCTGAAACTTCCCCAGCGGATAACGCGCATCATGGACTGTAGCAAGCACGGGATCACTCCTGATATCGTTCGGTCGGATAGGAACCACGATGCGGAACCGCAATAAAGTTCGAGAACAGGGGCGGTGCAAGGCTCTGCACGTCGTTCGGAAGGTGAGACCTGAGGTTCTCAGTAGCAAGTTAGCATAGAAGACTCCCCTCCAGGCAGCCCTTTTCTGCAACTAAAGTTCGGCTTTCGCATACTGAAGTGGGATTGCTTCAAGCCCAGCATTCGCCCACGCCTCCACGTTTTCCCACTCCCGCAGCTCCCGTCCCGCAGAGACCCCCATGCGCCCGCTTGCCTCCGCTCTCCTTTGCGCCCTGATGGCCTCCAAGCCGCCCTCTACCGCCGCCCCGGCCCAAATGCCAGCCCAGCCTGCCCGCAGCACCTCTCCC
>CAXTPY010000167.1:0-4321 GCA_964246195.1 uncultured Acidobacteriaceae bacterium
GTGTTGGGGTTTGCGGAGGCGCTGGGGACGCGGAGGTTTCACCTGGTGGGTCACGACTGGGGCGGGGCGCTGGCGTGGATGGTGGCGGCTCGGTGGCCGGAGCGGGTGAAGACGGTGAGTGTATTTGCGATGCCGCACCCGGATGCGTTCGGGGAGGCGTTGCGCGAGGATCGGGAGCAGAAGAAGAAGTCGAGTTACATGGCGCTGTTCAGGATGGGGTGGGGCGTGCCGGAGTTCCTGTTCCTGGCGGGGAACGCGGCTCTGCTGCGCAGGGTGTACCAGGGGAAGGTGGCGAAGGACAAGGTGGAGGAGAATGTGCGGCGGCTGCGGGAGCCGTATGCGTTGACGGCGGCGCTGAACTGGTACCGGGCGATGAACTTCAGCGGGCAGGCGGGCAAAGTGGAGGCGCCGGCGCTGTATGCGTGGGGGTCGGAGGATGTGGCGTTGGGACGCAGGGCGGCGGAGGGAACGGCGGCGAAGGTGGAGGGGCCGTATCGATTCGAGGTGCTGGAAGGGCGCTCGCACTGGCTGCTGGAGGAGTGTCCGAGGGAGCTGGGAGAGATGCTGGTGGAACATCTCCGCATGGATAGACCGGAAGCCAAGTAGAGCGGCTCCGTTCCACTAGCCGGGGCGCCTCCTCCGCTTGGAACCGGTAGGCGTGCGCCTCGGGTCCGGCTGGCGGAAGAGCTTCGTGGCGGACTTATAAGAGGATCCGTAAGAGAACCCGCAAGCCTGTGGAAAACAATTCTTGACAGAGTCATACTCCGTCTGTATATTCCGTCAAGTATGCATCTCTTAAACTTTTAAGATACACGACGAAGCGAGAGAGATTGTGCGCATGGCAGGCATTTACTAACGCTGTTCAACCAATTCTTGACTGTGAGGAACACTATGACGATGAAGAGGATATATTGCGCTGTCGCAATGCTGGCGCTGATGGGCAGCATGACTTCGAAGGTACGCGCGCAGGACAACGACGATACAGGCGTCAGCACGACGACGGCTGTGACGGCCGCGACCGGAACGATCACGCAAGTCAACTACGGGGAAGACGGGACGGTGCAGAGCTTCCTGATCGGAACCAACATTCTACTCTCCTTTCCCTCAAACGTCTGTGGCGGAGTGAGCTCTCTTGGCGCCGTGGGCAACGTTGTCACGTATAGCGGTACGGCGAGAACGAACACGACGACAGGCTTTCAATCCGTGACCGTCACCAGTCTGGTGAACAGCACAACCAAGGCCACCTACACCAAGCCTGTCGCGGCGACTGCGGCCACCGTGTACGGTCCCGTGTCGGGAATCGTTACTGCGCTGAACTACGATTCGAGCGGCGCTATCGACGGCTTCCTGTTCTCTCCAACGGGCGGCACCACGGCTGTACTCGTCTCGATCGGCTCGGGCGCCAGCGCTACGCTGAAGCCTCTGCTGACGGTTGGAGGAACGGTCACGGTCACCGGCCAGACGTCGACAACCTCGACCGGCGCATGCGTCGTTGGCAGCGCTGTGAGTGTGGTTCAACCTTCATCTCTTATCATCAACGGTCAGACGATCGTCATCTCTTCCGGACATAACGGAGGCGGCCACCACTAATCGATGGAGTTCGTGGAAGAAAGCTGTAGCGCCAAAATGATGCCGGTGTAAGACGTCGAGACAGTACTAACGTCCCGACGTTTTGCACCGGCACATTATTTTTTGGAAGTACTAATTTATAGGTTTTGACTTAGGAATAATTCTAGGTTGTGAGTAGGAAGGATTTTTTCGGTTCGGAATTTGTCTAGGTTTACAAACGTCCGCGGTGCTGCGCGAGGGGAGATTCCGGGACCACGCCAGCGTCCGGCGGACCATCGCGCGGACACCTCTGAAACCTCCGGGCACGCTGCTCTTGGGAGAGCAGGCGACGGTGGTCCCTAGGCAGTTGATATACTGAGTAGCTGTGGTTGCCGGCGGACGCTCTGTAGGGGCGGGCACCGGCCAGTAGCGCAGCGCGGAAGGACAGCGCTGAAGCATCGCGCTGAACGGCTGCGCTGCAGAGACGGGTCTGGATGAGCAACATTCTTGAGACGATCGAGTCGCCGGCGGATGTGAAGAAGCTGTCGATAGCGGAGCTGGGTACGCTGGCGGAAGAGATTCGCGAGCGACTGATTATTGGGGTTTCGAAGACAGGGGGGCACATTGGGCCGAACCTGGGTGTCGTCGAGCTAACGATTGCGATGCATTACGTGTTCGATACGCCTCGGGACAGCTTCGTCTTCGATGTGAGCCACCAGGCGTATGTGCACAAGCTGCTGACGGGGCGGGAGAAGCTGTTCCATACGATCCGGCAGCCGGGCGGGTTGAACGGCTTCATGCTGCGGACGGAGAGCGAGCACGACAGCTACGGGGCGGGGCACGCGGGCACGGCGCTAAGCGCGGCGCTGGGGATGGCGGTGGCGCGGGACATGTCCGGAGGCAAGGAGAATATCGTCGCTCTGGCGGGGGACGCGGCGTTCACGAACGGGATCTCGTTCGAGGCGCTGAACAATATCGCGGCGCAGACCAAGCGGATGATCGTGGTGCTGAACGACAATGCATGGTCGATCGACAAGAACGTCGGCGCGATTGCGGAGTACTTCCATAAGATCGTGACGAACCCCACGGTGGCGGGGCTGCACGACCGCGCGGCGGGGTTGCTAGAACGCTTTGGGGGCAAGACGGTGCGGCATGTGGCGCGCAAGGCGGAGGAGGCGGCGAAGGGGCTGATCGGGCCGGGGATGCTGTTCGAGGAGTTCGGGCTGAGCTACTTTGGGCCGATCGACGGGCACAATTTGCCGCTTCTGATCGATACGTTCAAGTTCCTTAAGCAGCAGAACAAGCCTGTGGTGCTGCATGCGATTACGCAGAAGGGACGGGGGTTCCAGCCGGCGCTTGAGAAGCAGAAGAAGTTCCATGGGCTGGGGCCGTACGATGCCGAGACCGGCGAGACCAAGCCTACGGGGCAGAAGACGTACTCGGAGGTCTTCGCGGAGAGCCTGACCAAGCTGGCGACGAGCAACGACAAGGTGGTGGCGATTACGGCGGCGATGCCGAACGGGACGGCGCTCGATCTGTTCCGTCCGCATCATCCGAAGCGATACTTCGACGTGGGTATCGCGGAGGAGCATGCGGTGCTGTTCGCGGCGGGGATGGCGACCAAGGGGTATAGGCCGTTCTGCGCGATCTACTCGACGTTTCTGCAGCGCGCGTTCGACCAGGTGGTGCATGATGTCTGCCTGCAGGAGCTGCCGGTGGTCTTCTGTATGGACCGCGGCGGGTTGAGCGGGGATGATGGGCCGACGCATCATGGGCTGTTCGACATCAGCTACCTGCGCTCGGTGCCGAACCTTGTGCATATGGTTCCGAAGGACGAGGACGAGCTGGCGGACATGATGTACACGGCGATGCTGCACGATGGGCCGAGCGCGATACGGTACCCGCGTGGGACGGGTCCGGGGACGGTGGTGAAGGAGCAGCCGGTGGCGCTAGCGATCGGCAAGGCGGAGCTGATTCTGGAAGGGCAGGAGGTGGCGATCTTCGGGCTGGGCGCGATGCTGCCGGAGGCTCTGCGGCTGGCGGAGATGTTGAGCCGGGAGGGGATCTCGGCGGCGGTCGTCAACCCCAGGTTTGCGAAGCCGATCGACCGCGAGTGCGTGGAGACGTACGGGAAGAAGTGCGGGCTGGTGATTACGCTTGAAGACCATGTGCTGGCGGGGGGATTCGGCTCGGCTGTGCTCGAGACGCTGAACGAATTGGGTCTCGACGTGCCGGTGGTGCGGGTGGGGTGGCCGGACGCGTTCATCGAGCATGGCAAGGTGGAGGCGCTGCGGGAGAAATATGGGCTCACGGCGGAGGCGGCGCTCGAGCGGGTGCGGCCTTACCTGCGGGCGATGGAGGCTCACCGGGTGATGACGGGGTAGCCTCGGACCGGAGAGCGTCAGGCTAGCTGTAGAGGTAGAAGCTCCAGGGTGCGCTGGTGGCGGTAGCGGAAGGTGCTGGCGAGCTGGCGCGCGACCAGGAGCGAGTTGGCGAGGCGGCCGAGGGCTCCCAGAGGCATCTCGTATTCGACTCGATCGATCAGCAGGGTGCTGTAGCTGGGGATGCCGGTCTCGTCCGTGCGGACGCTGCTTTGGACCTGGTGGCAGTGGCGCCAGTAGGTGAAGGGGCCGCGCAGCTGGGTGTCGCAGAAGCGGTCGTTCCAGGCGAACTCGTCGATCTCGGCGTCCCAGGAGAGGCGTAGGGGGGAGTAAGGGAAGGGGCGAAAGCTGAGGGTGATGCGGCTGCCTGGGCCGGCGGCGAGGGTGTGGGT
>CAXTPY010000168.1:0-4294 GCA_964246195.1 uncultured Acidobacteriaceae bacterium
AGCTAGTTAGATCGCCTGGCGGTGTGGACGGCTATGGGTGAGCTCGACGGGAGGCTGGAGGTCTGAGTGCGGGGCAGGAGACGCTCTCTCTGGGAGTATCGTATCGTGTCTGACAGCGCAGGTCTTGGAGACGGTATGGTTCGTTGGTTTGGCGCGGCGGCGGCGGTGGCGGTGCTGGCGGGGAGTCTGTGGGCGCAGGGGCCTCTCGAGGTGAATGTCCACCTGGTGAATGTGGCGTTCACGGCGCGAGATGCGAAGGGGGCGCTGGTGGGCGGATTGACGAAGGAGCAGATGCGGGTCTCGGAAGATGCGGTGCCGCAGAGGATCGCGTACTTCTCGGAGGCGCGGGGCGTGCCGCTGACGCTTGGTTTGATCGTGGACGTGAGCGGGAGCCAGGACCACTTCGAGAAGCAGCATCGGCGGGACCTGGAGGTGTTTCTCGAGAGCGTGCTGCGGCCGGAGGACAAGGTGTTCCTGGTGTGCTTCGGCAACCGCGTGCGGCTGGTGAGCGATGAGACGAATGCGGCGGCGGCGGTGCTGGAGCGCTTGAAGGTGTTTCAGGACGATGGAGGCAAGCGGATGCCGGAGCTGGGGCCGAAGGAGGACCGGGACCTGGGGACGGCGTTCTACGACTCGATTTTCTACTCGGTGACGGAGAAGCTGGTGTTGGCGCAAGGTAGGAGGGCGCTGCTGGTGTTCAGCGATGGCGAGGACAATTCGAGTTCGCACAACATGATGGAGACGATCGAGGCGGCGCAGAGGGCGAATGTGCAGGTGTACACGATCCGCTATACGGAGGAGAAGCATGGCCGGCTGACGGCGCGGAACAAGTATGGGATCGGGGTGATGGAGAGGGTGGCGAAGGATACGGGAGCGGCCAGCCTGGATGCGAAGGCGATGGACCCTCGCGAGTACTTTCAGCAGATCGGGGACGATCTTCGGTCTTCGTACGAGTTGGCTTACTATCCGACGAATGCGGTGAAGGACGACACGTTCCGCAAGATCACGATCGAGAGCACGGTGTCGGGGCTGAAGATACGAGCCCGGACAGGATACTTCTCGCGGTAGGGTGACTGGATGAGGGATGGCGCCGCGCGACGACGCCGGATGGCGGAGAGCAGGGTGGGGAGGATCAATGGCTTTTCTTGCGTGCTCTTTTGGCGGGTAGGCAGGGCCGGATACTAGTCGCGGAAGCCGGCGGAGACGGCAATCTTGTGGCGGCCCTTGGCGCGGCGGCGGCTGAGGACGGCGGCACCGGCCTTGGTCTTCATGCGGGTGAGGAAGCCGTGGGTCTTGGCGCGGTGGCGGCGATTGGGCTGGAAGGTGCGTTTGGGCATGGCGGAGTTGCTCCTGATGTCGCTGAATCTTGCGGCTGGGTTTTTGGGTCGCGTCCGCGGCGATGACGTTCCGGGATGACAGGCCTGGCAGAGGATGCAGACAGGCTGCGGGGACAGGTTTCTGCGAGCCTTGATCAGTATACCCGAGAGCACGGGAAGAGACCATACGAACCCGTTGCGGGGGTGGGGGGGAAGCGTCCCCGCGGTGCTTGGCGTTGCGACTTGATCTTCGCACAAGGCTCGGTTGGCGGGGGATTCGGGCACAGATGAGGAGGATGGGCGGGACCACGTTCTCGGGCATATTGAGGCCGTGTGCGGAGCATGGCCCGAGCGTCTTGGAGACGCTTCGGGGTTCTTCACCTCAGATGGTGCAAACGAAATTTAGCGGGGAAAACGGCTTGTCGTTCGTGCTACTATCGACTCCGTTTCGTAGATGTTTTGTGTAGGTCCTATCGGCTTTCTGCCGCTGACTTTTTTGGGCGGCACAAACCTCTTCCCGGTAGCCTAGTGGATTGTAGTGGTGGGCACCTGCCGAAGGGAACTCTGGCAACACGGGTCTGTCTTCCACCGCGAGGCGCGGGGGAGTGGAGAGTTGTTGTCCTTACCGCGCGCGTGATTGCGCGGCTGAAGCATTGCGGGGCTCCTCCGGGTTCCCCTCCTGGGACGCGAGACGCACGCACGAGATTGAGAAGAAGGACACTAGAGAATGTCATTCGTTCCGACGGCCGCTGCCGTGTTGAACCACTGGGTACGCATCCTGGGGGCGCTGGAGAAGAAGATCAACCGTCAGTCGTTTGAGACGTGGCTGAAGCCCACGCGCTTCTCGCATCTGTCTGGGCGAACGCTGTATGTGCGAATCCCCTCGGCAGACTTTCAGCATATCGGGGACAAGTATGGGGACTTGATCGAGGAGGCTATCGACAACCTGGGCCTGGAGATCGATTCGGTGTCGTTCACGACGCCCGAGGAGGATCCGGCTACGCCCAAGGTGCGGGAGGATGGAGGGTTTGCGGCTCTGCCCAGCCACAGTCCGAATGCGCCGCAGGGGGGGCTGAAGGCGGGAAGGCTGAACAGCCCGGCGCCGGCGGGACCTGTGCCGGAGCAGGCGAGGTTCGACTGGAGCGCGGCGTCGCAACTGAATCCCAAGTACCAGTTCGATGGGTTCGTGATTGGAAGCGGAAACCAGTTCGCGATGGCGGCGGCGCAGGCGGTGGCGGAGCGGCCTTCAAAGGCCTATAACCCGCTGTTTTTGTACGGCGGCGTGGGCATGGGCAAGACGCACCTGATGCATGCGATCGGACACGATGTGAAGCGGAGGCAGCCGCATGCTTCGATCTCGTATGTCTCGGGCGAGAAGTTTACCAACGAGATGATCAACTCGGTGCGCTACGACAAGATGAGTTCGTTCCGCGACCGGTTTCGCAATGTCGATGTGCTGCTGATCGACGACATACAGTTTCTTGCGGGCAAGGAGCGGACGCAGGAGGAGTTCTTCCACACGTTCAACACGCTGCACGAGAACATGAAGCAGATCGTGATTGCGAGCGACCGTCCGCCGAAGGAGTTGGCGGACTTCGAAGACCGGCTGCGCTCGCGGTTCGAGTGGGGTTTGATCGCGGACATTCAGCCGCCGGATCTCGAGACCAAGGTCGCGATCCTGCAGAAGAAGGCGGAGAGCGAGCTGACCACGCTGCCGACCGACGTGGCGATGTTCATGGCGAGCAATGTGCGGACGAATGTGCGCGAGCTCGAGGGGGCGCTGGTGCGTGTGATAGCGTGGTGCTCCATGCACGGGGTGGAGATTACGCTGCCGACGAAGAAGATATTCAAGAACAAGTTCATCGAAAAAAAATTAAAAAAAATCACTATCGAGACGATCCAGCGGACAGTGGCGGAGCAGTTCGGAATGCGGGTGTCGGAGCTGAAGCAGAAGAACAACTCGCGGCAGATCGTGGTCCCGCGGCAGATTGCGATGTACCTGGCGAAGCAGCTGACGGAGGCGAGCCTGCCGGAGATCGGGAGGCAGTTCGGGGGCAAGCACCATACGACGGTGATGCATTCGATCGCGAAGATCGACGAGCAGAGGAGGACGGACAAGGACCTGAACCGGACGGTGAACAAGCTGATGGAGACGCTGAGCTGATGCTTGGGTGGCGAGGGGTGGCCGGCTCCTGCGGGCGGATGCTCTGAGGCGCAGAAGAGACCGTATTGCGTTGGCGGTGGTGCTGGCGGCGGGTGCGTTTTCGACCTTTGCGCTGCCCTTCTTTTCACCGGCAGCGTGCCGGTCACCTCGGTCGCGTACATGGCGGGGGCGAACAACCGGGTGGCGGTGTTGGCGGTGGCTGCGCTGTCGATGCTGGTGCTGGGGCTGGCCGCGCTGGGGCTGCTGCTGCGTGGGACGACGGCGCCGGCGGAGACTGCGGGCGAGGGCAGAGACAGGGTGCCGCGGATGTGGCTCTGGCTGGGGCTGGGCGCGGTGGTGCTGTTCACCTTGGCGCTGGGAGAGGCTGTGCTGCGGTCGGGAAGGGGCTATGGCGAGGCCGCATACTTCCTCGAGCGCATGGGGGATGTGGCGCAGTTCCATAGCCGGATCTACCGGGAGATCGAGTTTCCGTATGGGCCTCTGCTGCTGTATCCGCCGGTGTGGCTGTGGCGCACGGTGGGAGGCGCGGGTGTGTCGCTTGGGGCGTGCTACTTCGCGGTGCTGGCGGTGGCCAATGCGGCGGGCGTGGCGATGGTGTTCTATGTGCTGAATGAGTTGCCCTTGTCGGGAGGTTGGCGGAGGCTGTGGTATGTGCTGTTCGTGGTGGAGCAGATGCACCCCCTGGCGGGGCTGAACTATTCGCTGGGGAAGTTCGCTCTGCCGTTTGCGATGCTGGTCTGGGGAACCGGAGCGGCGAGTGGGCGCGAATCGAAGGGAGCCTCTGGGCGGGGGCTGACGGCGGTGGGTTCGGTAC
>CAXTPY010000169.1:0-4282 GCA_964246195.1 uncultured Acidobacteriaceae bacterium
GGGCGCCGGTGACGGTGGGGCGGAGGCATCTGCTCTCGACGGGAGGCCGGGCGAAGGTGCTGCTGGTGAACGCCGGGAACGCGAACTGCGCAACCGGGCAGGCGGGGCTGGAGGCGTGCATGGAGACGTGCGTGGCGGCGTCGGAGAGCTTTGGGTGCATCTTCGACGAGGTGCTGCCCTCCTCGACGGGGATCATCGGGGTTCCGTTTCCCACGGCGAAGGTGCTGGAGGCGCTGCCGGAGTTGAAGAGCTCGGCAGGGGTGACGGCGGCGCATGCGGAGAGCTTTGCGCGGGCCATTCTGACCACCGATACGGGGATGAAGGTCTCGCGCGCGGAGGTCGATGTGGACGGGGTTCCGGTGCGTCTGTTCGGGGTGGCGAAGGGTGCGGGGATGATCCATCCGCAGCTTGCGGCGGCGGCTCTGGGGACGCCCCGGCACGCGACCATGCTGGTGTTTCTGTTCACCGATCTGGTGGCCGGCAGCGAGGAGCTTTCGGCGCTGCTGGGGCCGGCGGTGGAGCACAGCTTCAACGCGATCTCGATCGATGGGGATACCTCGACGAACGATACGGTGCTGCTGCTGGCGAGTGGAGCGAGCGGCATCGCGCTCGACGAGCGCACGCGGGAGGCCATGGCCAATGCGCTGCAACTGGTCTGCGCTTCGCTGGCGCACCAGATCGTCGCGGACGGCGAGGGCGTCACGCACGTGGTGACGCTGCACATCACCGGGGCGGAGACGGGCGCCGAGGCGCTGCGGGTGGCCAAGGCGATCGCGCATTCTCCGCTGTGCAAGACGGCGTGGTCGAGCGGAGATCCGAACTGGGGGCGGCTGATCGCGGCGGCCGGTTCGAGCGGCGTGGCGATTCAGCCGGAGAAGATGACGGTACACCTCGGCGACGAGCCCGTCTTCGAGCGCGGGATGCGGGCCGCAGAGTTCGACGAGCAGGCGGCGCATGCGGTCATGCTGGAGCGCGAGTACACCATCACCATGGACCTGGGGATGGGGCAGGCGGCGTGCCGCTTCCTGACCTGCGACCTGACGGAGGAGTATGTGCGCATCAACTCGGCGTACTCCACCTGAGCCAGCGTGCTCCGCTCCGGGTACAAACCAGCCACGCCGCGCGCGGGCCCGGTTTGTAGCCCAAGGACCAAAGATTTATCGTAGAAGGTGAAAATCGGGGGACGTGGGCACATGGCGACCAAGGTAGAAGACGCGGCGAAGCAGGACTTCCGGGAAGAGATGCAGGAGTGGATCGAAGCCTTCGACGAGGTGGTCGCGGACGACTGGGAGCAGGGCGCCGAGCTGCTCGCGACGCTGAGGCAGCGGGCGCAGGAGTCCGGCGTGCCGACACCGGGGGGGCTGACGACGCCCTACCGCAACACCATCCCCAAGCACGACGAGGTTGCCTATCCGGGAGATCGCGCGCTCGAGCGCAGGGTGGAGGCTTTGATTCGCTGGAACGCGATGGCGATGGTGCATGGGCAGAACAAGAAGGATGCCGGGATCGGAGGCCACATCTCCACCTACTCGTCGCTGGCCACACTGCTCGAGGTGGGCTACAACCACTTCTTCCACGCCAAGTACGGCGACGAGCCGGGAGACTTCATCTACTTCCAGGGACATGCTTCGCCGGGGGTCTACGGACGCGCGTATCTCGAAGGGCGGCTGGACGACACGCAGTTGAAGAACTTCCGCCATGAGCTGCGCGGGGAGAAGGGGCTCTCGAGCTATCCGCACCCTTGGCTGATGAAGGACTTCTGGCAGTTCCCCACGGTCTCGATGGGGATTGGGCCGCTGAACGCGATCTACCAGGCGCGGTTCATGCGGTACCTGGAAAACCGCGGCCTGATCGCGAAGAGTGAACGCAAGGTATGGGCGTTCATCGGCGACGGGGAGACGGACGAGGTGGATACGCTGGGCGCGATCTCGCTGGCGACGCGGGAGAAGCTCGACAATTTGATCTTCGTGGTGAACTGCAATCTGCAGCGGCTGGACGGGCCGGTGCGTGGCAACAAGCGCATTATCGACGAGCTGGAAGGCATGTTCCTCGGCGCGGGCTGGAATGTGATCAAGGTGATCTGGGGCTCGGACTGGGACGCACTGTTCGAGCGCGACCATACGGGTCTGCTGCTGCGGCGCTTGGAGGAGTGCGTCGACGGCGACTTCCAGAACTTCAAGGCGAAGGACGGCGCGTACCTGCGCGAGCATCTCTTCGGCAAGTATCCGGAGCTGTTGGAGCTGGTGAAGGAGATGAGCGACGAGCAGCTCGCGAACCTGCATCGCGGAGGGCACGATCCGGCCAAGGTGTACAACGCCTTCCAGCGCGCGACGGAGCACAAGGGCGGCCCGACGGTGGTGCTCGCGAAGACGGTGAAGGGGTATGGGATGGGGTCGGCGCAGGCGCGCAACGCGACGCACTCGGAGAAGAAGCTGCCGGACGAAGGGCTCGCGGCGTTCGTGAAGCGCTTCGATATTCCGATCCCGGAGGACGCGGCGAAGAACGGGACGCCGTACCGTCCGGGGCAGGATGCGCCGGAGATCGTCTACATGCAGCAGAGGAGGCGCGAGCTGGGAGGGTATCTGCCGGCGCGCGAGACTCCGCAACTGGACTTCAAGGCTCCCGGGCTGGAGTACTTCGCGGAGTGGACGGCGGGGTCCAAGGACAGGGCCGTCTCCACCACGATGGGGTTCGTCAGCATGCTGCGGCACCTGATGAAGGATGCTTCCTTCGGCAAGCTGATCGTTCCGATCGTGCCGGACGAGGGACGCACATTCGGGCTGGAATCGGCTATACGCCAGGTGGGGATCTATGCGCCGGAGGGCCAGAAGTACAGCCCGCACGACGCCAACATGCTGCTCTACTACCGCGAGGACAAGGACGGGCAGATCCTCGAGGAAGGGATTACGGAGGCGGGCGCGATGGCCTCCTTCACCGCGGCGGGCACGGCGTATTCGAACTACAGGGTACCCGCGATTCCCTTCTACATGTACTACTCGATGTTCGGATTCCAGCGCATCGGGGACATGGCATGGGCCTTCGCGGACGCGCGCGGCAAGGGCTTCCTGATGGGCGGCACGGCGGGGCGGACGACCATGCTGGGCGAGGGCCTGCAGCACCAGGATGGGCATAGCCACGTGATCTCGAGCACCATCCCCACCTGCATCAGCTACGATCCCGCGTATGTGTACGAGCTCGCGGTGGTGCTGCAGGATGGGATGCGGAGGATGTATGAGAAGGGCGAGCCGGTCTTCTACTACATCACCATGTACAACGAGGACTACGCGATGCCGGCGATGCCGGAGGGGGCGGCGGAGGGGATTCTGCGCGGCATCTACAAGCTGCGGCCGGCCGCGGGCGGAGCGTCCACGGTGCAGCTCTTCGGCAGCGGGCCGATCCTGAACGAGGTGCTGCGCGCGCAGGCTCTGCTGGCGGAGCGGTACAACGTGCGCGCCGATGTGTGGAGCGTGCCGAGCTATACGGAGCTGCGCCGCGATGCGCTTCTGGTGGAGCGTTGGAACCGTCTGCATCCGGCCGAGAAGGAGCGCGTGCCGTATATCGTCTCGGCGCTGGCGGGCGCGGAGGGTCCGATCGTGGCGACGTCCGATTACATGAAGGTGATGGCGGACCAGCTTGCTCCGTGGCTGAACTCCGGCGCCGGCACGAGGCTAGTGACGCTGGGGACGGATGGCTTCGGGCGAAGCGACAACCGGGAGCATCTGCGGCGTCACTTCGAGGTGAGCGCGGAGGCGATCGCGGGGGCTACGCTCTCCAAGCTGGCGCGCGACGGGAAGATGAAGCCAAAGCAGGCGCAGAAGGCTTTGGCGGATCTGGGCCTGGATACCGAAGCGGTGGACCCGGCGCACGCCTGAGCTTCCAGTGTGTTCCTAATGCCCGAGCGCAGGCGATGGGAGGGAGAGTTGTTTCGGCATGGAGAGCAACGCGGGAAGAGAGAGCATGGCTGAAAATCCTCTGGTGCCGAGCGCTCTTTTGCGCACGATGTATACGGCGCTGGTGGAGCTTCGCTGCCTGGAGAGCTACCTGGCGCGGAGGGACGGCGAGCGGGCTGGAAGCTTCCATGCGACGCTAGCGCCTGTGGTGCTGGGTCTGAAGCAGGGGGATCTGCTGCTGGACGCGAGCGGCGCGGAGGCGCTCGACTACTTGGGCGGCAGCGGCCTGGCTTGGGTGCTGGAGCGTTCGCGGTCGAAGAAAGGCGCGGCTGCGGCGGATGGCGCGGAGGCTCGAGAGGCTGCCGCGCCGCGCAGCCGAGCGCCCTCCTCCA
>CAXTPY010000170.1:0-4279 GCA_964246195.1 uncultured Acidobacteriaceae bacterium
GCGCAGGGCGGGGTACCAATCGCCGAAGATGAGTTCGGCGGGAGGGGGAGCCGCGCCGGCTGTGGCGCCGGGTATCAGGCCGGGTATACAGGCTGAAGGACCGGATGCCGGGACTGGCGACGCGGCTCCGGCGGGGTGCATTCGATGCGAAGGCTTCGGGTTCAAGGGGGTCCGGCTCTCCTTGCAAACATCCTGGCGGCTGCAGCATCACAATGATACGGCTGCGGAAGAGCGGCTCGCCGGACGTGTGCGGCGGGCGGGCGCGAGGTGTTGGAGCGAGAACGACGTGGCCGCGGACGTGAATCCAAAGGTGCATCCTTCGGGATGGCGAGGGTATTTGAGCGCTCCCATCACTACGCTTCCAGTGCAGAAAGAAGAGGCAGGCGGGAAGGTAGCTCCGGGAATTCCTCCGCCGGAGAATAAGCTCTTCTACCCGGCGCTCGACGGGCTGCGGGCGGCAGCGATTCTGCTGGTCTTCACGCAGCATTATCTGCCTGCGCTCGATCCTCCGTTTCCGCAGTTCGGGTGGGCGGGGGTGGACGTGTTCTTCGTGCTGTCGGGATTCCTGATCACGGGCATCCTGTACGACACGCGGGATGCGGCGCACCGGTTCCGGAACTTCTATGTGCGGCGCACGCTGCGGATCTTTCCTTTGTACTACGGGGTGTTCGCGGTTACGCTTCTGCTGACTCCGTTCTTCCACTGGAACTGGACTCGGATCTGGCTGCTATGGCCGGCGTATCTGGGCAACTATGCCCGGTTTCTGCACTTGCACGCGTATTGGTACGGGAACGATCCGATGGAGGAGCTGCTCTCGCGGCGGGCGATGCTGTCGATCGACTTTGGACATTTCTGGTCGTTGTGCGTGGAGGAGCAGTTCTATCTGGCGTGGCCTTTGGTGGTGTATGCGGTGCGGGACCGAGTACGGCTGCGCAACCTGTGTTTTGGGGTGATTGTGGTGGTGCCTGTGCTGCGGCTGGCCGTGAATCATTTCGCTTCGCCGTCGGCGCTGGCGGGGAGCCTGTTGTACAGGCTGACACCTTTTCGTGTAGACGCCCTGCTGATTGGGGGAGCGGTGGCGCTGATGCTGCGGGGTCCGGAGGGAGAGAGGCTGCGGCGGCTGGCCGGACCTCTGCTGGGTGCGACGCTGGCTCTGCTGCTGGCGACGTGGAAGTTTTCTGTGCGCTGGCTGGGGCAGCCGGAACCGACCTGGGCGGAGACGCCCTGGGTGGGCACGGTGGGGTTGAGCCTGATCGATCTGGCGGCGGCGTTTGTGCTGCTGCTTGCGCTGCGTCCGGGCAACGTGGTCCACAAGCTGTTTTCGTTGGGTCCTTTGCGGCGGTTGGGACAGATCAGTTACGGGTTTTATGTCTTTCACAACCTCTTCTTCCAGTTCTACCTGCACTACGTGGGGAGGCTGCTGGGGCATCACCAGGGGCATGTGGGGTTGATCGTGGCGGCGGTGGCATTTGTAGGTACGCTGGCGATCTCGACGTTGAGCTTTCGGTATTTCGAGGCACCATTCCTGCGGTTGAAGGATCGGTTTACGGTTTGAGGGAGCGAGGCGCGGGCTGGGATTTGCGGGGCGGAGAGGGAGTCACGTAGACTCACCGGAAACAGCAGGTACTTCGCCATACAGGATGCGCGCTTGTCCGTAGATTCTCCGCAGCAGGTCTCTGTGTCTTCTGAAGACGTCGCTCTTGGAATTCCGCCGCCGGAGAATAAGGTCTTCTACCCGGCGCTGGACGGCGTGCGTGCTTTCGCTATCCTGCTGGTGTTTCTTCAACATTACATTCTGAGCCGTCTCCCAGCCTGGACCCGTTGGGGGTGGGCTGGCGTCGATATCTTCTTCGTTCTTTCGGGATTTCTAATTACCGGAATCCTCTTTGACACGCGCGACACGGAGCACCGGTTTCGAAACTTCTACGTTCGCCGAACGCTTCGAATCTTCCCGCTGTACTATGGGGTCTTCCTGCTTGCCGTTCTCCTGACTCCTATCCTCCACTTTGCCTGGACGCGGATCTGGCTCCTGTGGCCGATGTATCTGGGGAATTATGCCAGGTTCGTAGACATTCGCGATTTTGCGCTACCGCACGATCCCATGGAGGCGCTCTCGTCCTACACTTCACGGCACGTTCTGTACTTCGGACATTTCTGGTCGCTGTGTGTGGAGGAGCAGTTCTATCTGGTCTGGCCACTGGTTGTCTTCGCTATCCGGGACCGGGTTCGCCTTCGAAATTTCTGTATCGCAGCGGTGATCCTGGAGCCTTTCGTCCGATGGGCGGTGCGCGACCTGGCTCCCCAGCGCCTTATCTATGCCGAGTTGCTATATCGCGCCACTCCACTACGCGCAGACGCGCTTCTATTGGGGGGCGCTCTGGCCTTGATGCTGAGGGGAAAGGAGGCGGGTACGCTACGACGACTGGCGCCGCACATGTTTTACTTCTTCACTTCGTGTCTCCTCGCGTTCGCCATCTTCAACATTCATCTTTCGTCTTCACCTCAGAGATCAGCGAAGTGGATCGAGACGTTTGGCTACACGATTCTGGACTTGGCGGCTGCGGGTATGCTTCTGGTGACCATTCAGCCAGGATCGTATCTGTATCGCGTCTTCAGCCTGAGGCCTCTGCGGCGTCTGGGGCAGGTGAGCTATGGGTTCTACGTGTTTCATGACATTCCGCATAACTACTATGATCTGGTTTCGCATAAGCTCTTCGGACATTTCGTCCGTCGGATAGAGTTGGTCACGCCGCTGGTGGCGTTTGCGTTTACGTTGATCTTGTCGTTTCTGAGTTTTCGGTACTTTGAGGCCCCGTTTCTGCGGTTGAAGGACCGGTTTACGGTTTGAGATCGGCGGCAGGGATTGTCGCGAGGGAGGAAGCGAGGTGACCGGGGCTCCTATGTTGGCCAGGTGACGCTGCGGGACGGGTTCTGCGGGCGAGAGGTTGGGGTCTTGCGGCGGTGTCAGATGCGGCGGGTTTGCTGCCGAAGAAATTTGGAGGCGGTATTCGGACGCGCGTTGGGCAAAGCGTTTCGCGCTGCTATATTTTTATGAAGAGCAAACGCCGGTATCTCACCTTTGCAAGAATCTGCACGCACGAAGGCAGGCACGCCACAGGTGGGATGAGGATCTTAGCGTGTGCTGCCGCCGCACGGCATATGTCGAGGAAGCAGGAAGCCCTACATGGCGCAAGTATTTGACCGCAGTTCGAACGCGCTGGCCCGGTTCAGCCTGGTGCTGACGGGCCTGATCGTGATCTCGCTCGGCGTGGCCTTGGATCAGCTGCAGCGGTCGCCGTGGGTGACGAGGCAGGGGCAGAGGCCGGACCAGCCGATACCGTTTAGCCACAAGCACCATGTGGAGGGGCTTGGGCTGCAGTGCCAGTACTGCCATACGCAGGTGGAGAAGGCGGCGTACGCGGGGATTCCGCCGACCAAGACGTGCATCAACTGCCACTCGCAGATATGGACGAATGCGCAGCTGCTGGAGCCGGTGCGGCAGAGCTGGGCGACGGGGGCTTCGATCCAGTGGATACGGGTACACGATCTTCCGGACTTTGTGTACTTCAACCATTCGATCCATGTGAACAAGGGGATCGGGTGCGCGAGTTGCCATGGGCGTGTGGACGAGATGCCTTTGATGTATATGCAGAACTCGCTGCAGATGGAGTGGTGCCTGAACTGCCATCGCAACCCGGCGACGAATCTGCGGCCTACGGCGGAGATTTACAACATGGCGTGGGCGGGGCCTTCGAGCGATAAGCCGGTGTGGTGTTCGAGCACGGTGAACGGCGGGGCGACGGCGGAGAATGTGAGCTGCACGACGGCCGATCCGCGGGGGAAGAACCCGGAGGTGGCGCAGCTGGAGACGCCCAAGCCGCTGAGTCAGGGACGGGAGAAGTCGGGGTCGGGGGTGAGTATGCAGCCGCACTCTCTCTATGGATCGCATAGTGTTACGGACGGCCCGCCGTTCGGCGTGGCGGTGCCGGCGAGCTACCAGAAGTTCACCAGCCAGATGGATCTGGGACGGTACCTGACGGCGCAATACCACATACGAACGCCGAACGAGCTGGCGAGCTGCGAGACGTGTCACCGATGAAGACTGCGAAGACGTTGGGAACGGGAACCGAGCAAACGATGGCAGAGACGAAGACAGGGGCGGGAAGCGCTCAGGTGGTGACGCAGATCGCCCCGGCGAAGCTGACGCTGGGCGAGGTGCGGGCGAAGCTGGAGGGCAAGACGGGGCGGAGATTCTGGAAGAATCTGGATGAACTGGCGG
>CAXTPY010000171.1:0-4248 GCA_964246195.1 uncultured Acidobacteriaceae bacterium
CCGAGGCGATGGCGGCGTGAAGATATAGCTGGTCGCAGAATAATTAAAAAAAATAGTAGAAGCCCCAGCCGAGCAGCAGGACGACCATGACGGAGGTGATCTGCATGACTTTGAGGGCTTTGTCGCTGGACTCCTCGATGCCTTTGATGTTCTGCCACCAGAAGTAGGCGGTGACGAGCAGGGCGATGAAGGCGGAGGTGGCGTCGATGGGTAGGGTGCGTGGGGCGCCGCTGGCGTGGGTGGCGAGAGGGCCGAGCCAGTGGTGGGTGGAGCAGAGCTGGAGGAGTTCATTGAGGAGGCCGACGATGTACTGGCCTGCGGAGACGCCGGAGATGGGGCCGGTGAGGATGTAGTCGAACATGAGGGCGGAGACGCTGAGCTTGGCGAAGGTGCCACCGAGGGCCTCCTTGACGATGCGGTAGACGCCGCCGCGGGTAAACATGCTGCAGCTTTCGACATAGACGGCGCGGACGGCGAAGCTGAAGAGCATGACGCCGAGGATGAACCAGGGGGCGGATTTGCCGACGGCTTCTTCGGCGATGCCGCCGGCGTAGAAGGCGGAGGAGCCGAGGTCATTGAGGACGATGGCGGCGGCTCGCCAGAAGGAGATAAAGGTGAGCATGACCGAGGAGGCCACGACGAGGCGTACGCGGCTGGATTGCGGCTTAGAGAAGGTTTGTCTGGATCCCATGGGGAATGTACTAGCTCGCCTCCACGACCCTAGGGTTGCCGGCAGGGTGAGGGTAGCGCGGGTTGCGAAGGCCAGGCCTGGGAGGGCTGCTGGCGGCTGAAGAGAAGCGGGCCGGGAGAGCGGAGGATAGTGCGCGGTTGGGTCTTCTAGTCTTCATCGCTGGCGAGTTCCTTGAGGTCTTCGATGAAGCTGACGACCACCACGATGGCTGACCCTGCCATGCCGAGGAAGAAGAGCGGCACGAGGGTGCTGGCTACGAGCCGGATGACCTTATCCATAACGTCTGATTGTAGCGCTATAGGTGGGTTGAGCCCAAGGCAGAGCTTCGGGGGGGCGGTGGTAGACTGAGGGCGATGCGAGAGATTCCGGTGCGGCTATGGCTGCTGGCGGCGCTGTCCGGGGTCCTGCAGATGCTGCCGTTTCCGATGGCGGCGCCTGTGCCGGTGTGGCGGACGGCGTTCTGCTGGGTGGCGCTGCTTCCGCTTCTGGTTGCGCTTACGGGCAGGACGGTGGAGGGGCAGAGGTTGAGCCTGCCGCAGGGCGCGGCGCTGGGGTATGTGTGCGGGTTCGTCTGGTACCTGGGGAACTGTTCCTGGATCTACCAGACGATGTATCTGTATGGGGGATTGGCGAAGCCGGTGGCGGCGGGGATTTTGGTGTTGTTCTGCCTGTACCTGGGGCTGTACCACGCGCTGTTCGGGATGCTGATCAGCTCGTTCCAGGCAGCGAGGTGGGGTAGACGCGGGGCGTTGTTGCTGAGTCCTTTCGCGTGGGTGGCGGTGGAGCTTGCGCGGGCCCGGATCACGGGGCTTCCGTGGGATCTGCTGGGGAACTCGCAGGTGGACAATGCCGGGCTGACGAGACTGGCGCCTTACACCGGGGTGTATGGGCTCTCGTTCGTGATTGCGGTCGTGAATGCCTTGTGGCTGCTGAGGATCGAGGTTCGGGAACGGCGCTATACGCGGACGATCATGACGGCGGCGGGGGTGGCTCTGGTCGTCTGTTATGTGGTGGGCGTTCACTATTTGATTCGTAAGAGGGGGGAGCCGACGACGGCGACCGCGACGTTGATCCAGGAGAACATCGAGGTGGGGGCGGCCAGCGTGGGGCCGCAGCCGGGCATGCAGGAGATGCTGCGTTCGTTCATCTACCTGAGCCGCTATCCTTCGTTGTCGTTTTATGGAGGGATACCGGAGCTGGCGGGGACGCCGTTTTACGATGTGCGGCACATGGTCTCCAGCGCCCAGGGATACGTGCCGGCGCCGCCTACGCCCGTGCCTACGGACGTGATTGTGTGGCCGGAGTCGCCGGCGCCGTTCGAGGAGAGCGCTACGGCGTTTCGGGAGGCGATGAGTGCTTTGGCGCGGCAGGCAGAGGCTTCCGTGATCGTCGGGAACGTGGGCCTGGATCGCGACGAAAGAACCTCGCGTGGGTACGACATGTTCAACTCGGCGAGCTTTGTCGCTCCGGACGGACACTTTGCTGGACGGTACGACAAGATGCATCTGGTTCCGTTTGGGGAGTATGTTCCTTTCCACCAGCTTTTTTTCTTTGCGAAGAGCCTGCTGAATGAGGTGGGGACCTTCGATGCGGGGACGAGGCGGAGTCTGTTCGCTACAGGGGGGCACCGGTACGGCACGTTTATCTGCTATGAGTCGATCTTCGGCGATGAGGTGCGGCAGTTCACGGGGCACGGCGCGGATGTTCTAGTGAACCTATCGAACGATGGGTGGTATGGAGATACGAGCGCTCCGTGGCAGCATTTGAACATGGTGAGGATGCGGGCGATCGAGAACCACAGATGGGTGTTGCGCGCGACGAATACGGGAGTGACGGCGGCGATCGATCCGTGGGGCAGGGTGACGGCGGCGGCTCCGCGGCATGTGCGGACGAGCATCGCGGTGCGGTTTGGGTACGAGAACGATTTGACGTTCTATGCGGCGCATGGGGACTGGTTCGCTTATCTGTGCGCGGGGGTAACGGCGTTGGCGCTGGGCTATAGCTTGCGGGAGCGGATGCACTAGACTGGAGGCATGATGCTCAGCGATCTTGAATATTCCTACTCCCCGGTGCGCGAGAAGGCTCGCGAGCTGCGGGAGTATCTTTGACTCGGCGCGGCTGCGGCGGGAGTTGGCTTCGGTAGAGGAGAAGACGTCGGATCCGAGTGTGTGGGCGGACGCTGCGCGGTCGCAGCCTTTGATGCGGGAGCGGAAGAGGATCGAGATGCTGCTGGCGGACGATGCCGAGCTGCAGAGACGTATGGACGATATCTCCGCGTACTTCGACCTGGCGAAGGAGGGGGAGCCGGTGGAGGCGGAGCTGGAGCGTGAGATCCATTCGCTGACGGAGTACAGCGAGCAGCTGGAATCGAAGACGATGCTGTCGGGGGAGACGGATCTGCTGAATGCGATTGTGGTTGTGCATCCGGGGGCGGGCGGGACGGAGAGCCAGGACTGGGCCGAGATGCTGATGCGGATGTACCTGCGCTGGGGCGAGCGGCAGAGGTTCAAGGTGGAGATCAATGAGGTGCAGGACGGGGATGAGGCGGGCATCAAGTCGGCTACGTTTACGATCTCCGGGGAGTATGCGTTTGGGCTGCTATCTGGCGAGACGGGGGTGCATCGCCTCGTGCGGATCTCGCCGTTCGATTCGGCCAAGCGGAGGCATACGAGCTTCGCTAGCGTGTTCGTGTCGCCGGAGATCGACGATACCATCGTGATCGACATCAAGCCGGAGGAGCTTCGCATCGATACGTACCGCTCCGGCGGCAAGGGTGGCCAGCATGTGAATACGACCGACTCGGCGGTCAGGATTACACATCTTCCTACGGGTCTGGTGGCGGGCTGCCAGAATGAGCGCTCGCAGCACAAGAACAAGGAAAAAGCGATGAAGCTTTTGCGTTCGCGGCTGTATGAGTACGAGCTCGATAAGAAGAAAGCCGTGTCGCGCAAGCTGGAGGATTCGAAGCTGGATATCAAGTTCGGGTCGCAGATACGGAGCTACGTGCTGCAGCCGTACAGGATGGCGAAGGACCTGAGGACGCGGGTGGAGGTAGGGGATGTGGACAAGGTGCTCGATGGGAACCTGGAGCCGTTCATTCGGGGCTATCTGCGGATGCGGCGCGAGGGGACGCTGCCGGCGGAGAGCTTGGCGGAGAACGAGGATTTGTAGGGCAGGCGCGGGTTGGCAGGGTGCGGGAGGGAGTAGAGGATGAATGAGCCAGAGACGCTTCGCGCGATGTTGGAGATGGAGGCGGGGCGGAGTGTGGCGGTGTTGGGGCTCTCGGAGGATCCGGGGAAGCCGAGCCATTATGTTTATCTGCAGCAGCAGGGGTATCGGATCCTTCCGGTGAACCCATCGATCGAACGGGTCCTGGGGGAGAGGTGCTATGGCTCGCTGAAGGAGCTGCCGGAGGCGCCGGAGGTGGTGAATGTGTTTCGGCTGCCGAAGTTTCTGCCTGCGATCGTGGAGGAGATGCTGGAGTTGAAGCTGCCGAATCTCTGGGTGCAGCTGGGTAGCGTGAATGCGGAGGCGGCGAAGCGGGCGGAGGCGGGGGG
>CAXTPY010000172.1:0-4227 GCA_964246195.1 uncultured Acidobacteriaceae bacterium
CTGCGAGGAAGGCGGCTTCGGTGGGGAAGAGGGGGGCGTCGCAGGGGAGGTACCTGGAGGCGCGGGTGAGGTAGTCGTCGAAGAGGAGGGTGGCGGAATCGGCTTTGAGACGGCGTGGGAGGATAGCGGCGAGGGAGAGGAGCATGGATTCAATTTGCCATACAAGGCTAGGGGCTCGACTATGGCTTTCCATAGGAAGCGGCGGAGGGCAGGGCAAATTGGGGCGTTTGGTGCCGAATAGGATTGGCAGGCGGATTGCAAGGTTGCTTCTACGACGATGACAAATTTTTGGGTAGTTCTTTCCACCACAGCGCAGAAGCGGGCCGGTTTCAGGAGACAACAGCAGATGAGACGTATTGCAGCCGTACTCGTTTTGATCTTCAGTGTGAGCTTGGTGGGGCATGGGCAGGCGATCTCGGTGAATGGCGGATCGATCCAAGGGACGATTACGGATCCTTCGGGCGCGGTGGTGCCGGGGGCGACGGTTACGATCACGAATAACGATACGGGTTCGGTGAAGACCTTGAAGACGGACTCGGCTGGCTTTTACAGCGTGGGTCCGCTGATTCCGGATAGCTACCAGGTGGTGGTGGCGGCGGCGGGATTCCAGGGTTTGTCGGTGAAGACGGTAGTGCGCACGGGTACGGCGACGAGCGGAAACTTTAAACTGACGCTGGGGAGTTCGAGCGAGACGGTGGAGGTGAACGCGGGTGCGCTGCAGATCAATACCGATCAGGCGGGCGTCTCCGGTGTGGTGACGCGGGAACAGATCGAGTCGCTTCCTATCAATGGACGTAACTTCTTGGATGTGGCACAGGTTCAACCGGGCGTGATTTTACAGAGCGGTGAGACTTTCGATCCGACTAAGGCTGGATATTCGGCAATCTCGGTGGGCGGCGTCTCTGGACGCACCACACGCATTCTGCTGGACGGGCAGGATATCACGGACGAAACTGTCGGCACGACGATCATGAACGTGACGACTGGGGCGATTGACGAGTTTCAGCTCAACCGCGCCAACCAGGACGTCTCGGGTGAAGTGACGTCAACCGGCCAGGTTCTGGTGTCGACGCGTTCCGGAACCAATACGCTGCATGGGCAACTTTTCTACAACTTTCAAGATCACCGGGTAGGCTTCGCTCGGACTACGGGCGGATTCGACGCGCCGTTTCAGCGCAACCAGTTTGGAGGCAATGTAGGCGGCCCGATCATTAAGGACAAGCTGTTCTTCTTTGCTGATTCAGAGCGCATCAAGCAGGACGCCTCGAACTCGGCCACGACATCGCCTACTTTTGCCGGTATCCAGCAGGCTAGTCCGCTGATACCGGCTCCCTTCCGGGACACCTACAGTACGGGACGGATCGATTATAACGGGCCTAAGGGAGCTCACTTCTTTGTGCGCGGCGCGTACGATGTCAACTCGGACGATTCGAACTACCAGGAACTCTACTCGCTCTATAACACCCGCAACAATGTTCCGGCGATCGTAGGCGGAATCGACTTCACTACTGGCCGGTTCACGCATTCCATTCGTGGAGGCTACGAGAAGTTCCACAACCTGTTGACCGACGGTACGGTGGGTGCGGGTGCCTCGATCTACAACCCTTTGCCCACCGCGACGCTGTACGACAGTATCGACGGCTTCTATGCTGGACCCAACTTCCTTGCGCCGCAAGGCACGTTCCAGTCGGACAAGCAACTGCGGTATGACGGCACCTGGACCAAGGGAGCGCACACCCTGAAATTCGGTGCGAGCCTGAACCGACTACTAGGAGGCGGGTTTGCTGCATTCTATGGGCAATCGCTGTTTACCAGCTTCAACGGAGGCTCTTTGCTTGCCGGGCCGACCGCGAAAAATCCTCTTGGTACCGGTTGCAAAGGTGTCGCAGGTGCAGCGCCTTGCGCCGGCGACCCCATCAACGGCTACGCGGCATCGTACTTTCTACTGGGCAATGGCAACGGGCTTTTTACAGAGCGGCCTGCCTTCGGTCTCTCGGGCGGCGGGGTGGAAGACTGGCGTAGCGGCGCTTACATTGCAGACACCTGGAAGGTCAGCCAGTCGTTCACAGCTGTCGCTGGACTTCGCTGGAGCGTGGACACGGACCGGGCCAACCAGGATCTGCCTACGCCGCTTTGCTCGAGCGTAGCGCCGTCCCTGCAGTTCTCTGGTTGCAGCGGTAACACTCCGCTCTTCGACCAGTTCCAAGCTGGTCTGGGCAAGCGGACGCATCAGCCGTACGCAAACTTTGGACCGCAGGCGGGATTCATCTTCAGTCCAGGTGCGCAGAAGATGTCTATCCGCGGAGGCGTTGGTATCTTCTATGAAAGCGACATCTTCAACAACACTTCGAATGCTCGTTCCGCGGTCGTAAATGCGAATGGGAACTTCTTCAGTGCGACCCAGCTCTGCGGCGGTGTCTTCACGCTGACGCTGCCAAACGGCACGCAGATCAACTCCTACAATGGCACATCGATCCAGACGATCTGCGGGGAATCGCTGGCACAATCGGTACCGCAGATCAATGCATTGAAGGCACAGTATCAGGCCGCTTCGAATACGGGCGGGCCGAATCCAGCCTACGTAGGAACCGGAGGCGGCCTACGGCTGCCGACAAATGGAGCTGTGTACGGAGCTCCGTATGTCACTCCGTACTCCATCCAGTTCAATGGAGGAGTACAGCGCGAATTTGCAAAGGGCTTTGTATTCAGCGCCGATTACGTGCATAACGCGACGATCAAGATTCCTTTAGTTATCGATGTGAACCATGTCGGAGCGGCCCGATACCTGAACGCGACAGCTGCCCAAAACGCTATTGCCACCACGACGAACAAGTTCGGTTGTTCGGGGGGCTATTCTTCGGCAGCGATCAACTGTGCCATTGCTGCCGGCGCGCACATCACGGATTTCGCCAGCAACGGTCTGGACTCCAGTAATCAATACACCGGCGGCTATCCGATCTCCTTCAGTGGCCAGGCTCCTGCAGCCTTCGCCGGGATCAATCCGAACGTCGGTACGGGAGCATTCATTCTTCCGATCGGAAGGTCGGGTTATGATGCCCTGCAGTTGGTCCTTCAGGAACAGAAGGCCCACCCACTACCCGGCATTATCAGCAGCAACTTCCAGTTTTCGTACTCGCTCTCCCGTATCGTTAACCCAATCGCGGTGGGAGGTTCGGCTGGCACGGCCGATCAATTCTTCAACTCGACCCCTTGGGACTACGACAATCCGAACGAGTACATGGGGCGCTCAACACTCGATCATACGAACGAGCTAAGCTTCGGCGGCAGCTTCGCAGTGAAGTACGGATTGATCGTCGGCATGATCGGTCACTTCTTCTCCGCGCCTCCGAATTCGCTGACTCTCGACAATACCTCGGGACAGCCCGGCGAGATATTCCGCACGGACGTGACCGGCGACGGCACAACAGGCGATCTGGTACCGGGTACGTTGCCGGGGTATTACATGCACCAGATCAAGGGCTCTGGGTTGAACAAGCTGATCAACGGCTACAACACCACCAACGCGGGGAGGCCGACTCCTGCGGGACAGGCGCTGATCTCGGCCGGGTTGATCACGGCGGCGCAGTTGAATGCGTTGGGTGGGGTGCAGCCGCAGATTGCTACCGCACCGACGACACCCATCGGAAATGCCGCCTTCCGCGCATTCGACTTCAGCGCGACCTATCCCATTCACCTCAGCCGCATACGGGAAGGTGTCAGCCTTGAGCCCGGGGTTGCCATGTACAACGTTTTCAACATGAGCAACTTCGGCGGCCTAGGCAGTACCTTGGCGAACATAACAACGGCAGGCGGGCCCGTCGGTCAGTCGAACAACTTCCTCAACGGACCCAACAATGGGGCTGTGCTGGACGGCAGGCGGGTGCAGCGTGCTTCAGGTACGTTCGATCAAGGGGCACCACGCTCGACTGAGTTCCAGCTGAAGCTGAACTTCTAGCCCTGGTACGTAAAGATGTGGTTATGAAGCAGAAGAGGAGCCTTGCGGCTCCTCTTCTGTTTTTGCGGTGTGGCGAGTGCTGTCTCTCTGCGAGGGCCGAGGCTAGTGTTTGTGAGCATAGGGAGTGGCGGCCTACTTCGCACCGTGGGTTTAGAGCGGATGGTGGAACAGACAACAGCAAGAGCAAACGCAGATTCCCCTCGGGAATAACAAGAAAAGGCAGCTGCTACGTTGCTCTAGACGCCCTCTTTGTGGCTGGAGCGTCTTTGGTC
>CAXTPY010000173.1:0-4225 GCA_964246195.1 uncultured Acidobacteriaceae bacterium
CGGAAGCATCGATGTACACGCGGAGGCGGTGAGGGTGGGGGGAAGCGGGGCGTTGGAGCGTTGGAATGGCCAGCGCGCGCCGGGTAATTTGAGTGCCTACGCCGCCATGCAACGTGCGTTGGCCCTGGCACGAGAGCACGGCCTGGGGTGTGTCGCGCTGGGGAACACGAACCACTGGATGCGGGGCGGAACGTATGGCTGGCTGGCCGCGGAAGCGGGGCTCTTCGCGCTGTGCTGGACGAACACCATGCCCAATCTTCCTGCGTGGGGGGGCGCGGCTCCTGTGCTTGGCAACAACCCGCTGGTGATCGCCTCCCCGAGGGCGGCGGGGCACGTCGTCCTGGATATGGCGATGAGCCAGTTCTCCTATGGGACGATCGCGGCGTATGCGAAGGCGGGAAGACCGCTGCCGGTGGATGGGGGCTTCGATAACGCGGGGCAGCTTACGAGGGACGCGGCGGCGATCGAAGCGTCGCAGCGCGCTCTGCCGGTGGGATATTGGAAGGGGTCGGCGCTCTCTTTCATTCTGGATATGATCGCGGCCATGCTGTCGGCGGGGCTGGCTACGCATGAGCTTACCGCCGACTACAGCAGAGAGTCGGGGATCTCACAGATCTTTCTGGCGATCGATCCTTCGAGTGTGGCGGGAACGGCGGAACTGAACGGTATCGCGGACGCGATCGTTGCAAGCCTGGAGCGGGCGGAGCCGATCGATGCGGCGAAGCCGGTTCGCTACCCTGGACAGCAGACGCTGCAACTGCGGGAGGAGAATCTTCGGTTGGGCGTTCCTGTGGACGAGGAGATCTGGGAGTCGCTGCAGAAGGCTGGCTGACGCGGAGGGCCGGTTCGCTCGTGGTCCGGCTTGGCTGGCCGAGGGCTCCTTTGACGGGTTGGTAGGGGATCGTAGCGAGGGTGCGACAGCGCGCGAGGAGACGCAACGGCACAGGCGTGGCTATCATCAGAAGGGGTATATGCCGCTCTCCGCCAAAGCCGCGCTGCTGGATCGTACGCTCGCGAACCTGGGCTCGGTGATGGTCGCCTACTCGGGCGGGACGGACTCGGCCTTTCTGGCGTATGCAGCCTACCGGGTGCTGGGCGACAAGATGCTGGCGGTGATCGCGGATTCGGCGTCGCTTCCGCGCGCGGAGTTGTCCGCGGCGCTCGACTTTACGGCGGAGCATGGCGTTCCTGCGTTCACTCTTTATACGCAGGAGCTCTCGAACCCGGACTATCAACGCAACGACGGGCAGAGGTGCTTTCATTGCAAGGACGAGCTGTTCGCGCGCATGGAGACGGAGCGCGCGGCGAGGGGGTTCGCGCATATCGCGTACGGGATGAACCTGGATGACCAGGGGGAGTTCCGGCCCGGGCAGCAGGCGGCGGCGGCGCACCATGCCGTAGCTCCGCTGGTGACGGCGGGCCTCACGAAGGCGGAGATTCGCGTGCTGGCAAGAGACTTGAAGCTTCGGATCTGGGACAAGCCGGCGAGCGCCTGCCTCTCCTCGCGGATTGAGTATGGACGTCCGGTCACGCGCCACAACCTGGATCAGGTGGAGCGCGCGGAGGAGGCTCTGCATCGTCTCGGATTTGCGCAGGTGCGGGTGCGGCATCACGGTGAGTTGGCTCGGATCGAAGTGGCGCGCGCGGATCTGGCACGCGCACTCGATCTGGAGATCTTCGCCTCGATCACGGCGACGCTGAAGGGGCTGGGCTTTCTCTACGTGACACTGGACATGGAGGGCTACCGCGCGGGTTCGATGAACGAGGCGCTGCTGCCGAACTCAGCGCTGCTGCCGAACTCAGCGCTGCTGCCGAACTCAGCGCTGCTGCCGATCTCAGCCATCAGGACGGAGCCATCGAGCCTGGGAGCTGGGCCGGCGAGAGAAGCTCGGATGGTAACCTGACCCTATGAAATTCGGCGTTGTGGTCTTTCCTGGATCGAACTGCGATCACGATACCTTTCACGTGATAGAGCGCGTCGCGCATCAGGCAGTCACGTTTTTGTGGCATGCGGAAGAAGACCTGCAGGGCTGCGATGCCATCGTAGTGCCGGGAGGCTTCGCGTATGGAGACTACCTGCGCACGGGAGCTATCGCGAGCTTCGCGCCGGTGATGCAGGCGATCAGGAGGTTCGCGGGCACGGGTGGCCTGGTGCTGGGCATCTGCAATGGCTTTCAGATTCTTTGCGAGGCTGGACTGCTGCCTGGAGCCCTGATGCGCAATGCCTCTCAGCGTTACCTCTGCAGGCAGACGTATCTGCGGACGGAGTCTACCAACTCTCCTTTTACGCAGTCACTGACTCTGGGGCAGGTGCTGCAGATGCCGATCGGTCACATGGAGGGCAACTACTTCTGCGACGCGGCCACGCTGGAGCGGATGAGACGCGAAGATCGCATAGCCTTCCGCTATGTGTCGGCGGCTGGCGAACTCGAGCGTGGGGCGAACCCGAACGGATCGCTCGAAGGTATCGCCGGGGTCTTGAACGAAGGGCGGAATGTGCTGGGCATGATGCCTCATCCGGACCGCGCGAGTGAGAGTCTGCTGGGCACCAGCGACGGATTGCGGCTGTTCCAATCCATGGCTGAGGTGCTCACGCATTCGATATGAGACTCCGAGGCAGGTTCTCAAGCCAGGCCGCCCGATGTTAGGCTGGCGGCGATGATCGATATCCACCATCATCTTCTCTTCGGCCTGGATGACGGGGCGAAGAGCCTCAGCCTCTCTCTGGCGATGGCTCGCATGGCGGCCGAGGATGGCATCACTCATGTCGTTTGCACGCCGCATGCCAGCGAGCAGTACGCCTTCGACGTTGCTTCTGTTCAGGCTAAGCTGCTCGAGCTGCGCGAACTCCTAGAGCAGGAAGGCATACCTCTCGTACTGGGCTCAGGCTGCGACTTTCATCTCTCCTACGACAACGTTCAACAAGCAAGGAGCGAGCCGCACCGCTTCAGCATCAACGGGCTGGGGTATCTGCTGGTAGAGCTGCCGGACTACGGTATATCGCCGGGATTGTCGGAGATTTTTTATCAGATGCAGCTGGCGGGGCTGACACCGATTTTGACGCATCCGGAGCGCAATGCCACGCTCCAGGGCGATCCTGGGCGCATGGTGGAATGGATGCGCGGTGGGGTGCTGATTCAGATTACGGCGGGCTCGATTCTGGGGAACATGGGCAGAGCGGCGCAAAAGATGGCTCAGCAGTTGCTGTCGGATAGGTGGGTTCACTTTATCGCGACGGATGCGCACAACACGTCGTCGCGGCCTCCGAAGATGCGGCAGGCGTATGAACTGGTCGCGTCGAAGTACGGTTCCGATTACGCGGAGCGTCTGTGCGTGAGGAATCCTCTGGCCGCGTTTCTGGGCAAGCCACTGGATGCGCAGCCCGAGCCCTCGGGCGTCTACACGGAGCCTGACCAGAGGGTCTGGTGGCGCCGTATGCTGGGAGGTTGAGACTACAGCCCTAGGCCGCCGTCGACGGCCAGGAGCTGTCCGGTGATGAACTTGGGGCAGGTCGCGAAGAAGACGACCGCGGCGGCGACATCTTGCGTGGTTCCGTTGCGCTGCATGGGGGTCTTCTCCGCGAGGTGGCGGTAAGCGTCGTCTACCTCGCCTGTGACGATCATCCCGGGAGCTACGCAGTTCACGTTGACTTGGGGGGCCCAGGCCTTGGCCATGGTCTGCGAGAGCATGTGGAGAGCTGCCTTGGAGGTGCAGTAGTGGCCATGAGTGGCCCAGGCGTGCAGGCCGCCGAGAGAGCCTATGTTGACGATCGCGCCGGCGGCGGCCTGGAGATGGGGGAGGGCAGCCTTCGCCACCAGAAAGGGCGCGCGGGTGTTGGCGGACATCATCTGGTCCCATTCGGCGACGGATATCTCAGCTAAGGGCGCGGACGCGAAGACGCCGGCGTTGTTCACCAGGAGGTCCAGGCGGCCAAACTGGTGGGCGACGGAGGCTACGGCTTGGTCGATATCTTCAGGATCGCGGAGGTCGCACTTCGCGGCGAAGGCTTCGACGTCACACGCAGCGATGAGTTTAGCGGTCTGCTCCGCCTGGGGCTGGGAGTTGAGATAGGTGATCGCTACATTCGCACCTAGCTCGGCGAGGGCCAACGCTATGCCGCGCCCGATCCGCCGGGCTCCCCCTGTAACCAGAACAGCTTTGCCCTCTAGCGCTCCGCTCATCGGCGCCTATGGCTCTGGCGTGCTGCTGGCGGGGGGCGGCGTGG
>CAXTPY010000174.1:0-4161 GCA_964246195.1 uncultured Acidobacteriaceae bacterium
GTGCTGTTTCTGTACTCCATGCTGCGGTCGATGGGGATGACGCTACGGGATGGAGGGGTTACTTGGCGGGGGACGACCTACCCGCTGGCGGAGCTACGCAAGCATGTGGGGGAGATGTGGTGAGGCTGGGGCAGGGGAGAGTTAGCGGAATTGCTGATGGTATAGAGAACGGGCAATGGCAAGAGCAACGCAGATTTTCTTTGAGAAAGGCAAGAAAAGGAGAAGAGCCTCTCCATCAGCTTCTACGTTGGTTTAGGCGCCTACGAGCTGGCGGCCGTAGCGCTTTTCGACGTAGTCGTCGAGGATGAGCTGGAACTCTTCTACGATGCGGTCGCCTTTGAGGGTGGTGAAGAGCTTGCCGTCGATGTAGACGGGGGCTTTGGGCTCCTCGAAGGTGCCTGGGAGGGAGATGCCGATGTTGGCGTGCTTGGATTCGCCGGGTCCGTTGACGATGCAGCCCATGACGGCTAGCTTGAGTTCCTCGACGCCGGGATAGGACTTTTTCCATTCGGGCATGGACTCGACGAGGTAGTTCTGGATGCGTTCGGCTAGTTCCTGGAAGTAGGTGGAGGTGGTGCGTCCGCAACCGGGGCAGCTGGTGACCTGGGGCATGAAGCTGCGAAGGCCTAGGGATTGGAGGATCTGCTGGCCGCAGCGGACCTCTTCGGAGCGGTCGCCGCCGGGGGTGGGGGTGAGGCTGACGCGGATGGTGTCTCCGATGCCCTGGAGCAAGAGAGGCGAGAGGCCGGCGGTGGAGGCAACGACGCCCTTCATGCCCATGCCCGCCTCGGTGAGGCCGAGGTGGAGGGCGTAGTCGCAGCGGCGGGCGAGTTCGGTGTAGACCTCGATGAGGTCGCGGACGCCGGAGACCTTGGCGCTGAGGACGATCTGGTCGCGGCGGAGGCCGTAGCGCTCGGCGGCGGAGGCGTTATCGAGGGCGGAGACGACCATGGCCTCCATCATGACCTCGCGGGCGGGAAGGGGGGTGGAAGCGCGGGAGTTCTGGTCCATCATTTTGGTGAGCAGGGCCTGGTCGAGGGAGCCCCAGTTGACGCCGATGCGGACGGGTTTCTGGTGGTCCACGGCGCACTCGACCATGGTGCGGAAGTTGTCGTCGTCCTTGCGTCCGATGGAGACGTTGCCGGGGTTGATTCTGTATTTGGCGAGGGAGCGGGCGCACTCCGGGTATTTACGCAGGAGAAGGTGGCCGTTGTAGTGGAAGTCGCCGATGATGGGGGTGGTCCAACCCTTGTTCTGGAGGGCTTCGACGATGTAGGGGACGGCTTTGGCGGCGGCATCGTTGTTGACGGTGACGCGGACCAGCTCGGAGCCGGCGCGGGCCAGGGCGGCGATCTGCTGGACGGTGCCTTGGATATCGGCGGTGTCGGTGTTGGTCATGGACTGCACAACGATGGGAGCGCCGGAGCCGACACGCACTCCACCGACGGAGACGGTTACAGCGCGACGACGTTGGATCTCTGGCATAACACTCTCTGGCTCATTTTATCATTGGCGATTCGTGCTGGCGACGGGGCGTGCCGGCGGCAGGTGACGGGGTTACACTACACGGAGTGGCCCGGTAGCTCAGTTGCATAGAGCAGCGCACTCCTAACGCGAAGGTCGCAGGTTGGACTCCTGCCCGGGCCACCATGAGCGACGGCTGATGGGGGTTTGGGACGAATTTTCCTGAGCAACATTCTGCTCGGGGTGGTGTTACACAGGTGTGTTGGTAGGGGCGGGACGGACACTGCTGAGAAGAGGGGGTAGGTCGAATCGTGCCAAAGTACTCGATCGTTGTTCCATTCCATAATGAAGAAGAGAATGTAACCGCCTTGTATGACAAGGTGAAGGCGGTGATGGAGCAGGTAGGCGACAGCTTCGAGATGGTGTTCGTGGACGATGGATCGCGGGACAGGACGTATCGTCTGCTCGAGGAGATCGCCGCGGTGGACTCCCGGGTGCTGGTGATCAAGCTGCGGCGTAACTTCGGGCAGACCTCGGCTCTTGCGGCGGGGTTCGACCATGCGCAGGCGGATTTTATTTTGGCGATGGATGGGGACCTGCAGCACGATCCTATGGAGATACCGAACTTCCTAGCGAAGCTGGAGGAAGGGTACGACGTGGTGAGCGGGTGGAGGTCGCACCGCGGGGACAACATCCTGATGCGCAGGATACCTTCGCTGGCGGCGAACTGGCTGGTGGCGACGCTATCCGGAGTGCACATACACGACTTTGGGACGACGTTTAAGGCGTACCGGAGGGAGGTAATACAGAACATACCGCTGTATGGGGAGATGCACCGTTTCATTCCGGCGCTGGCGAGCTGGTATGGGGCGACGATCTGCGAGGTTCCGATCTCGAATCCGGCGCGAGAGTTCGGCCGGAGCCACTACGGGCTGTCGCGGACGTTTCGCGTGCTGTTCGACCTGTTGACGATCCGGTTTCTGCTGAAGTACATGACGCGGCCGCTGCATTTTTTCGGGACGATTGGGGCGCTGGGGGCGGCGACGGGCACAGGGCTGGCGGGTTGGCTGCTGATGTTGAAGCTGCTGACGGCGCATGCGGTGCCGAATGCGGTGATGGATCAGCATGGGCCTCTGTTCGTGATCGCGGGGGTGCTGATTTTGGCGGGCATACAGATGCTTGGGATCGGGCTGCTGGGCGAACTGCAGGTGCGTCATTTCCATTCGGCGGCGCAGCGGGCGCCGTATGCGATCGACCGGATTCTGCGGCTGCGTTCGTCGGAAGAGAGTTTGCTGCATTGATCTGCCGGGCCGATCGCCTGCACTGAGGAGCCGCTGGCGGGTAGAATAGAGGTACCGCCTTCGCCGTGCCTAGTACAGGTTCAGCAGCTACGGGAGGCGGGCAGGCAGGCGGGCGTATGGCCTGGCGGATGTGAGCGAGACAGCGATTCGATGAAGCGATTTGGATGGAAGCAGACAATGGCAGGGGTTTGGGCGCTGCTTGGATATATGGTTTTAGGGTGCGCGGGCCTGGCGACTTGCGTGGTGGTGGGGCATGCGCAGGCTTTAGGACAGGGGCAGACTCAGGCGGCAGGGCAGGCCTCGGGGGCGGAGAGTCCTGCAAGCGTGCCGGCAGCGCCGCAGCAGCAATTGATCCTGCCGACGCCGGCGGCGATTACGCCAAATGGCAAGGTGGTGGAGGATGTGGTGGTCCGGGTGAACGACCAGATCATCAGCCGGAGCGATGTAGAGCGGAGCGAGCAGCAGCTGGCACAGGAGCTGCAGCAGAGCAATGCGACGCCGGCGGAGGCGGCGCAGAGGCAGAGGGACATGCTGCGGGACATGATCGACCAGCAGCTGCTGCTGTCTAAGGCGAAGGAGCTTGGGCTAAACGCGGATGCCGAGGTGATCCGACGGCTGGATGAGATTCGCAAGCAGAACCACCTGGACACGATGGAGGCGCTGGAGAAGGCGGCGCAGCAGCAGGGGGTATCGTTCGAGGACTTTAAGGCGGGCATACGCAACGGCATCCTGACGCAGCAGGTGGTGCGCGACGAGGTGGGGCGGAAGCTGCAGATGACGCAGGCGCAGGAGCAGGCCTACTACGACCAGCACAAGAACGAGTTCGCGCAGCCGGAGCAGGTGCGATTGAGCGAGATTCTGGTGCCTTTGGCGGCCGATGCGGGCGAGCCGGCGGTGGCGCAGGCGCAGCGCAAGGCGGAGGAGATCGAGGCCAAGCTGAAGGCGGGCGGGGCGTTCGACGAGCTGGCGAAGACGTATTCGGGAGGTCCGACGGCGTCGCAGGGAGGGGATCTGGGGCTGTTCAAGCGTGGGGCGCTGGCGAAGGTTCTGGAAGACCAGACGTTCGACCTAAAGCCTGGGGAGTCGACGTCTCCGATTCGGACGAGGCAAGGGTTTGTGATTTTGAAGGTGACCGAGCATCCGGCGGCGGGAGTTCCCGCGATGAAAGAGGTGGAACCGCAGATTCAGGAGGCGATGTACATGCAGGCCATGCAGCCTGCGCTGCGAGCGTATTTGACCAAGCTGCGGGAGGACGCCTATGTGGATCTACGGGCGGGGTATGTAGACAGCGGCTCGAGCGCGAAGCAGACGAAGCCGGTGTTCACGGCGTATGCGGCACCCGCGCCGAAGAAGAAGAAGGTAACACAGAAGCAGCGTATGGATCGCAGGGGTCCCC
>CAXTPY010000175.1:0-4146 GCA_964246195.1 uncultured Acidobacteriaceae bacterium
GTTTGGGCAGGGGGGGCGGGGTACACCACGGGGGGGGGGGGGGGGGAATCGCGCGGCTGCAGGAGGCTTGCAGAGCGGCTGCCGGGGGGCGGGTGCTGGCGCTTGGGGGAGTGCATGAGCGCAATGTGGACAGGTGTTTGCACGCCGGGGCTGGGGGATGGGCCGGTATTCGCGCGTTCTTGTAGAGGATGCGCTTGACTCTGCCCCCTCTCCTTGAAGAGCAGAGCTTCGATAGAGATTGCCTGTTAGGTTCTCTGGATCGGCCTACCGACCACCCTGCGTGGCGAGGGTCTGGTGCGACGTCTCGCCGATGGTGAAGCTGCTCCAGGAGCCGGCCTTCATGTCGTGCAGGATGGGTTTTTGCCAGGCGAACTGCGGATGGTCGGCAAAGAAGGGCGCGGCGAGGAAGTCGTCTCCGCAAGGGTGACCGGCGCGTGCGATAAAGGACATCTTCGCCGCGAGGGTGGAGTCCATGACCTTACCGGTGACGGCTCCCATGGGATCGAAGGGGTCTAACCCCCAGACGGGTTCGCCAGAGCTCTGCTTGTCTTCGTGGCCGCAGAGGCTGCGTCCGTCGGGGTGAACCTTGCCTTCGAAGGAGTCGACGTGGTCGGAGAGGTACTGTTCGGCGAGCGCGGTGTCGATCTGACCGAGATGGGCCTGTAGGAACTGCTCGGCGCGGAGGTGACGCGCGTTCATGCTGCTGGAAGGGTTGTGCGGGTCGAAGCCGTTGGTGTCGTCGCGTATGAGGTCGGGGTCGGCGGCGAAGTTGGAGCTGACGAAGTAGCCGTCCTTTTTGCGTGTCAGCGGAGTGTGGTGGAGGCCTAGTTCGAGGTAGGCGATCTCTCCCGTCTTACGGTCGCCCACCATCCAGGAGTTGGCATAGCCTCCGTTGTTGCCTTCGCGCATGATGCGAACGTACTCGTCGATCGAGGAGGCGTACTGCATGGCTTTGCGGGAGCGTGTGAACTCGGGGACGCCGCGGGGATCGAAGCCTTTGATTTGGGGCAGGGTGGTCTCGGTAATCATGAGGCCGGCGGCGTTGACGCCGAAGTCGTCCTGGCTGGTGATGAGGCCCGGGCTGCCGTCCATCAACATGCGGCTGCCGTGGTTAGGGAGAATGTCGAAGACGACCGTCCAGCGCTCCCCTTCGGCGTAGCTGGACCAGTTGGAGTGGGCGATGACGATCTTGCCGTCCTTGGTGGCGGAGCCGGTGGCAATGAAGGCGCTGCATTTGCCAGGAGCCACAGCTTTGGCGGGATTGGGGGTGTGGGTTTTGGCGTTGAGGTCGGGGAGGTAGTAGCTGGCGAGCTCCTCGTCGCCGTTGAGGGCGACGACGTCCCAGAGGTCGGCGTTGGAGCCCTGGGCGCGGAGGCCGTCGGCGATGCCTTGGAGCTCGGCCTGGTACTCGGGTTCGATGTGTGGCCAGAGGACGGTGCGGGCAGAGTCGCGGAAGAAGCTCCAGTCGCGATGGAGGTCGTGCTGGTGCTCGAGTTTGTAGACGGAGAGGTTGTCTTCGATCTCGCGGGCGAGCAGGAAGCCGTGCTGGAAGCCGATGTCTGCCGGCGTGCCTTCGAGGTGGACGTAGGTCCAGCCATCCTGTGGGAAGGTGTAGGCATGATCGAGGCGCGGGTCCGCTGCGCTCGCCACACCCGGGAGAGTGGCGGCGGCGAGGGTGAGGCTCAAGGCGAAACGCATGTAGGCTCCTGGTGCGTGGCGGTGAAGCGAGGATACACGATGGTGAAGTTTGACTGAACCAGGCGGAGTGTGGCGAGTGCGGGCGAGAGAGAGGATACTGACAAGGAGAAGACCATGGCGCGGGAGACTCTACAGGCGGGAGCGAAGAATATGCAAGCTGGGCGACGGGAGCTGCCGAGCGTCTTTGCGGGCAAGCAGTGGCAGCAGGTGCTCGAGCGCGACGGCAGGGCGGATGGGCAGTTCGTCTATGCGGTGAAGTCGACCGGGATCTATTGCAGGCCGAGTTGTCCGAGCCGGCGGCCGACGAGGAAGCAGGTGAGCTTCTATCCTTCGCCAGCGCTGGCCGAGGCGGCGGGATTCCGGGCGTGCAGACGATGCGAGCCGGAGCGGGTGGCGGCCAAGGCCGATCCGCAGGCCGGGGCGATCGCTGCGGTGACGCAGTACATGAGCGAACATGCGGATGAGAGTCCGCGGCTGGAGCAGATTGCGGAGGCGACCGGGGTGGGGCGTCTGACGATCCTGCGCGGATTCAAACGCGTGCTTGGGGTAACGCCGGGAGCCTACGCGAAGGCGGCGCGGGTGGAGCGGTTCAAGGAGCGGCTGCGGGAGCCGAAGAAAAAGATCACAGATGCCCTCTACGAGGCGGGATTCGGGTCGAGCAGCCGGTTGTATGAAGACAGCGCGGCTTCGCTGGGGATGACGCCGCGCGTGTTGCGCGCGGGTGGGACGGGGCTGGTGATTCGCTATACGATTGCGTCCTCTCCGCTGGGCAAGATGCTGGTAGCGGCGACCGATGCGGGGGTCTGCTCGATTGCGTTCGGAGGGGACCAGGAGACCCTGGTGGCGGAGCTACGGGCGAGATTCGACAAGGCTGAGCTGGTTGCGGCCAAGGGGAACACAGGGTGGCTGGCGCAGGCGGTGGCGCATGTGTCCGGGCACCTGGGAGAGAGTCCAACCGCGGCGACGTTTCCTCTCGATGTCCGGGCGACGGCGTTTCAGCGGCGCGTGTGGCAGGCGCTGCGGGAGATTCCGCGGGGAGAGACGAGATCCTACTCGCAGATCGCGGAGCGGGTGGGATCTCCGCGGGCGTCGCGTGCCGTGGGTGCGGCCATCGCCGCCAATCCGATTGCGATCGTGGTTCCGTGTCATCGTGTGATCGCGAAGGATGGGAGCCTGGCGGGATACCGGTGGGGAGCGGAGCGAAAGAAGAAGCTGCTCGAGGTGGAGGGCCGGTGAGCGGGACGGGAGAGCAGGCGTTGACGAGGAGCTACGGCCAGTGGATGAAGCTGGCGCTGGGTGTGGTGTTGGCTTCCGTCCTGCTTTTGCTGCTGGACGTGGTGGCGCAGTTCGCGTACTTCACGGCCACGGTTACGCCGGTGTGGCTGAGCGTGCTGAGCGCGACCGCTATCTTCGGGCTGCTGGCGGGGTTCGGCGGCCTGTTCCTGATGCTGGGGATCGCCGGGGCGAAGGCTTACAGACAGGAAAAGAGGCAAGGGTTATGACAGGGTTGAGAGGAAGAAGAAGCAGCAGAGGGTGAGCCGGCGCCGGCGTGCGCGGACGCTTGTCTTCGACCCTGCTGGCAACGGGGAGCTTGGATTGCTGTGGGGTCGAGACGGCTCCGTGCGCGGGTGTTGTGTGAGAGGGGTTCGTGTGCGCGGGACGCCCACGGTGATATTCTCGAGTGTCAGGAAGCTGAATAGAACATTGAAATGATGAGGGGCAAGAGCACATGGCTACAGTGACTGTGGATCGGCAGATGGAGCGGCAGAGCTTGGCGTCCGAGTACAAGGTGGCGGATCTGGCGCTGGCGGAGTTTGGGCGCAAGGAGATCGATATTGCCGAGCGGGAGATGCCGGGACTGATGGCGATCCGGAACAAATACGCCGCGGAGAAGCCGCTTGCCGGGGTGCGTGTGACGGGTTCGCTGCATATGACGATTCAGACCGCGGTGCTGATCGAGACGCTGGTGGCGCTGGGCGCGGAGGTGCGCTGGGCGAGTTGCAACATCTTCTCGACGCAGGACCATGCGGCGGCGGCGATTGCGGCGGCAGGGGTACCGGTCTTTGCGTGGAAGGGCGAGAGCCTGGAGGAGTACTGGTGGTGCACGGCGCGCGCGCTCGAACATCGCGACGGCCTGGGCCCGCAGCTTGTGGTCGACGACGGCGGCGATGTGACGCTGCTGATTCACAAGGGGGTGGAGCTCGAGGAGGGCGACGGCTGGGTCCATACTCCGGCGAGCAACCAGGAAGAGGGCGTGATCAAGGATCTGCTGAAGAAGATCCATGCCAAGGATGGTCAGTACTTCCGCAAGCTGGCCAAGGAGTGGCGCGGGGTGGCGGAGGAGACGACCACGGGCGTTCACCGGCTGTACAAGATGATGGAGCAGGGCAAGTTGCTGGTGCCGGCGATCAATGTGAACGACTCGGTGACGAAGTCGAAGTTCGACAA
>CAXTPY010000176.1:0-4109 GCA_964246195.1 uncultured Acidobacteriaceae bacterium
GTCTCCGCCCGATACCCCCACCCATCCAGAATCGCCAAAACTACCGGTCTCGCCATGCCCTCCAGCATACCAACCTCATTGCGCCTCTCACGGTACAGAACCCCTTGACATATTTATTGCTCTTAGATATATCTCTTAGCTATGTCTGGAGAGATCAAAACAACGACCGCGGAGGCACTGCTCGGTATGCTCGGCATGGGGCCGATGTCCGGGTACGACCTCAGGCAGAGGATCGAGCTTTCGGTGGGGAACTTCTGGACCGAGAGCTTTGGCCAGATTTACCCGGCGCTGCGCAAGATGGAGAGCGAAGGGCTCGTGGCGTCGGAGGAAGAAGGCAAGGCGGGGCGTAAAGTCTATCGGCTCACCGCAACCGGGCGCGAGCGGCTGGAAGAATGGCTGGGCGTTACGCCCAAGCCGCGTGTGCCGCGCAACGAAACGCTGCTGAAGCTGTTCTTGGGTGCGAATGTGCCGGTGGAAACCTCCCTGGCGCATGTGGCTGAGTTGCGTGCCAGGTTCGCGGCGGACCTCCAGCGCTACGCGGGAACGGAAGCGCATCTGCTGCGTACCTACGGGCGCCACGCAGGGCTGCCGTACTGGCTGCTGGTGCTGCACTATGGACGCGATGAAGCCCGGATGATTGTGAACTGGTGCGATGAAACGACGCGCATCCTTGGAGAACTGGCGTCAGGTGCAGGCCAGCCTTCCGCAACGGAACAAACAGCGAAAAACTGAGGGGAGTGTGTCGCATGCATCATGATCCGCTTTGGCTAAAAGTCTTTCTGGCTGTGCATATCGCGGCGGGCTTTACGGCATTCGCGTTGGCGCCCGTGGCGCTGGTGACAGCCAAGGGTGGCAAGCAGCATAAGCGCTGGGGCATGGTGTACCTATGGGCAATGGCCGTGGTCGCAGGCACGGCGCTCCCAATGGCCCTGTACCGGCCGGTGCTGTTTCTGGCGCTGGTCGCGGTGTTCAGTTTCTATGCGGCCTTTTCCGCATACCGGGTCACCAAGTTGAAGGACCTGGTGCGGGGTGGGCGAGCGAAGCCCGTCGATTGGTTCGCGGCAGTGTTCACCTTCGGCGCGAGTTCTTGCCTGGCGGGTTTTGGGGCGTTCCGGCCGGCGCTCGTGCAGCATATGGGAATTGTGGCGGTGGTGTTTGGCATTCTGGGCATGAGGCTGGCCGCGAGGGAGATGTGGAAATTTGTGAAGAAGCCGAAAGAGAAAATGTTCTGGTGGTACACGCACCTAGGAAACTTCATTGGGAGCTACATCGCGGCGTGGACGGCGTTTCTGGTAACGAGTATTCATCCGCGCTCGGAGGGCCTGTCGAGGATGCTATGGCTATTGCCCACGGCGGTCGGGGTGCCAGCGATTGTGGTGACGATTGCTTACTACAAGCGGAAGTTTGCCCCAAAGAAGACGGATATGGCGAGGACCGTTGGGGCGGTCTGACGGCAGCTACTGGAAGCCGGTCTTTAACCTGCTTGAGGCGCGCCTGAATGTGATCCTCTCAAACCCAGCCGACGCGCAGAACAGGCGCGGCCACAAGACCGATCCGAACGACAGCCGCCGGCTGGCCCATCGTCTCAGGCACGGGATGATCCGCCCCAGCTTCCTTCCGCCGCTTCCAAATTCGAGAGTTGCGGGACCGAACGCGGCATCGCCGCACGTCGATCGGGGAGAGTTCGAGAAAGCGGAATCGGCCGCAGAAGATGCTCGAAGACGCGAACACGAAGCTCGGCGACGTGCTGTCCGACGTTTCTGCGTGTGTCGGGCCGGTTGATGCCCGCGGCCCTGCTCGACGGTCGCATGAATGCAGAGCAGATCGCCGATCTTGCGAAGAAGAAGGCACGCGAGAAGGGGTCACCACACCTAACGTCAAAAATCGTACGCTAAGGCATCGCTGACCTTAGCCCACGATGTTTCTGAACGGCGGCCATCGAAACGTGAGCGCAGGTCCAACTGGGAATTCAAGAAAAACCAAAAGAGCACTGCCTAGTTCGGGATGGTATTATGATTGCGCGTAAAGGGCGCATCCGGTCCGCGGGAAGGACAGAAGTCCACCTGTTTCGATAATTCGTGTTCTACGAACTCACTTTCTGCCCATTGCATGCGGACCAGGGCACACGAAAGGAAGTTCGTTATGCCAGTCCGACGCCTCCCGTCCAATCCAAGCCTTGATCATCTGAGGCACCAAGCAAAAGATCTCCTTAGGGAGCACGCTGAGCGCACCCCTGCAACGGCGCAACGAATCCGAGAGTTCCATCCCCGCTTCAATCGCGCTACAGATGCCGAAATCTTCATCGCTAAGTTAAGTCTTAGCGACGCGCAGCTCACCATGTCTCGTGAGCGTGGTTTTCCGAGTTGGGCAAGATTAAAGCGTCACATTCAAAAGCCAACGCTTTCTGATCGACTCAATCTTCGGCACCATGAGCGCATCGAAGACCCTGTATTTTGCAGTGCCGTGGACCTACTTGATAGAGGCGACACCGCCGGTCTGCGAACGCTGTTGGAGTTGCATCCGAAGCTGATTCATCAGCACATCCTCTTTGAAGGCGGAAACTATTTCCGTTCGCCGACTCTGCTTGAGTTCGTGGCCGAGAATCCTGTCCGTCACGGAACGTTGCCCTCCAATATTGTCGAAGTGACCCGCGTGATCCTCGACGCAGGGCCGGACTTCGCCGCCCGGAACGAGGCGCTGATGCTCGTCGCAACGGGCAGTGTTGCACGTGAGTGCAAGGTACAGCTCCCGCTTATCGATCTATTGTGCGAGTACGGAGCAGACCCTGCCAGTGCGATTCGCGGGGCGGCTGTGCTCGACGAACACGCCTCGGTCAATGCGTTGTTAAAACACGGAGCGAAGCTTGATTTGCCCGTTGCGGCTGCTCTGGGTCGTTCAACTGAATTCAGCCATTTATTGGCGAATGCGAGCCCAGAGGAACGTCACCTAGCCTTGGCCCTGGCGGCACAGTACGGTCATGTGAAGATTGTTCGGTCATTGCTGGACGTGGGTGAAGATCCCAACCGGTATAACCCGCCGGGCGGCCATTCGCATGGAACGCCTCTGCACCAGGCTGCAGGCGCAGGGCACGAGTCCGTGGTCCGTCTATTGATAGACCGCGGCGCTCGGCTCGATCTAAAGGATGTCCTGTGGCATGCGACCCCAGCAGATTGGGCAGGGCATGAAGGTAGAACGGAGCTTGAAGCTTTTCTGCGAGCGAAGGAAAAACAGCAGCAGGCCACCTGATCGAATCACGGCGACGCAGAGATTAGCCATGTTGCGCAAACGAACGTTTGTACAAGCCGACACCTGCCAACCTGAATCTCAGCATTTTGGGTTGCAAAAACCTATTGCGATTGTCTTTCCGCTGGCAATAGGTTTGCGCAACGGAGCCTTACCGTACGATTTCTGACTTTTGGTGTAGAGACCCCGAGAAGATTCCACATTGCCGCCTCCGGGGCGGCCGCCAACCGCAAAGCATCACGGCTCCAATCTCGTTACCACGCGACCCGAGCACGTTGTGGGAACAAGCGAGCAATCGTGGCACGCGGACATAGGCTCCTCAAAATTGTTCGCGCCGTCTGGTACGCACGACTTCCCCATCGGAAAGATCCTCTAGCACCTAAAGGCAGCCGGGACGAGGAGCGCGCCTGGCACCATATTCGCTGTCTCAAGAAACTCGGCTACAACACCTTCGCGGCTGACGAGAGCGCCCTATTCCCAGAACCGTGCCCTTTATCCTGAAAGAATCAGTCCGAGAAGAGCGGCGGGCGGAGCTAAACGCAGGATCCTCCGGCGGCCTTGCAGCCACGAACTCCAGCTACAAGCCCCGTCTATCCGAGTCCCCCCGCCAGAGCCCGCGGCAGCTTCTTATAGATTCCCCCAAATCCCCCATTCGAAAGAATCGCCACCACATCCCCCGCAGTCAAATCCGGCACCAGCGCCTCCACGATCGCATCCGCGTCCGCAAGGATCGCCGCCGGCACGCCCCGCCGCTCCAGCTCCGCCACCACCCGCTCCGGCACCAGCCGCTCGCCCTCCCGCAGCTTCGCCGCCTCGAAGACCTCCGCCATCATCACCCGGTCCGCTAGCGCCAGGCTCTCCACCAA
>CAXTPY010000177.1:0-4094 GCA_964246195.1 uncultured Acidobacteriaceae bacterium
GCGAAGCGGACCGCCGAGCTGATCCCGCTGTGCCATCCCCTCCTCGTCGGTGCGGTCACCATCAACTTCCAGATCGGTGAGAACTACGTCGAGGTCGAGACCCAGGTCGAGACGGTCGACCGGACCGGGGTCGAGATGGAGGCGATGGTGGCGGCCTCGGTGGCGGCGCTGACGGTGTATGACATGACGAAGGCGCTCGACAAGGGGATTCGCATTCGCGAGGTGGTGCTGCTGAGCAAGAGGGGAGGCAAGAGCGGCGATTACAGGCGCGGGTAGACGCCGCTTCGGGGAAGTTTGCGGCGTCTACAGGTCTGTGGGGGTGCGGGAGTTCGCGGTGGCGAGGGTCACGGCGAAGAGGTGGGCTGGGTCCTGCCAGGCGCGGAGCTGGGCGAAGCCGGTGCGCGCGAGCAGCTGCCGGATGGAGCCTTCCGTGAATTTGTAACTGTTTTCGGTATGTATGGTTTCGCCGGCGGCGAAGCGAAGCGTGAGCGGGCCTCCGCACCCGTCCTGGGGAAGCTGCACGAGGTGCTCGTGGAGCGCTTCGAGGTGCATTTCGATGCGGCCTTCGACCGGGTTCCAACGCGCCCGGTGGCGGAAGGCCTGGGGCCGGAAGTTGGCGCCGAGTTCGCGGTTCAGGCGGTGAAGGACGTTGCGATTGAAGGCTGCTGTGACTCCGGCGGCGTCGTCGTAGGCGGCGAGGATGGCGGCGGTGGTTTTGTGATCGCTTGGCGCGAGATCGGCGCCGAGCAGGAGAGCGTCTCCGGGCAGAAGCTGGGCGCGGAGATTTCGCAGGAGGTCGACAGCGTCGGTGGGGGAGAAGTTTCCTATGCTCGATCCGATGTAGAGGGCCAGGGTGCGGGTATGGGGAAGACGATCGAGCGGAAGCGGCTCCCGGGTGTAGTCGGCCACCTGGGGGCGCACGACGACACCGGGGATGTGGGCGCGGATGTTCTCTCCGGCCTCTGCCAGTGCTGTCTCCGAGACATCGACCGGCTGGTAGACGACGCTTCCCTGGCGGCGGATGGCGGCGCTGAGGAGCAGCCCGGTCTTGGTGGCGGTGCCGGCGCCGAGCTCGATGAGTGTGAGGTGAGGCGAGGCGGCTTCGGCCGCTGGCGTGGAGGCGAGGGCGAGGATCTCGTCCGCGTGGGTGGCGAGGATGCTGCGTTCGGTGCGCGTGAGATAGTACTCGGGCAGGGCGGTGATCTGCTCGAAGAGCTCGGACCCTACGCGGTCGTAGAAGAGCCAGGGGGAGAGCGTTTTCGGGTTTGCGGTGAGGCCGTCACGAGCTTCGCGGGAGACGGCATCGTGGATAGAAGGCGACGGTGCGGCTGCAGGCTGTTCTAGGGCGGAGAGGGACACGGCAGGCCTTTGGGAGAGATGCGGTTCAGTGTGCTTCCGGGGTTCAAGAGGTGCGGCTTTGCGTGCTGCGATACGGATGTCATTTCAGACTAGGTGGACCTTGTGTATCCTTCGCCAGCCTCAGCCCGGAGAACTGCCAACGGGTTGCGGGCGGGAAGAAGTTGCGGTACGTAGTGCGGATATGACTGGAGGGCGTGACGCAGGAGCCGCCGCGCAGGATGAGCTGGGAGGACATAAACTTGCCGTTGTATTCACCGAGGGCACCGGGCAGGGGGCGGTATCCTGGATATCCAGTATAGGGGGACTGCGTCCACTCCCATACATCTCCGAAGGTCTGCTGCATGCCCTGGGCGGAGGTTGCGGTGGTGGGATGAAGTTCGTTCGATTCGAGCAGGTTCGCTAGCGCGGATGGAGGCAGGGAGGAGCTGGCGAACTCCCACTCGAACTCGGTGGGGAGACGATGACCGGACCAGCGCGCGAAGGCGTCGGCCTCGAAGAAGCTGAGGTGGCAGACGGGGGTCTCGGAGAGGAGGTCGAGCGGCTGTGATCCGCGCAGGGTGAAGACGGACCATCCGGAGGAGGCGGTGGAGTCCGGGCTCCAGTAGAGCGGAGCGTGCCAGCCCTGTTCGCGCATCGTCGTCCAGCCCTCGGCGAGCCAGAGCTCGGGCCGCGTGTAGGCATCCTCTTCGATGAAGGCGAGATACTCGGCGCAGGTGACCAGGCGGCTGGCGATCGAGAACGGCTGCAGATAGACGGGGTGGCGAGGCGTCTCGTTGTCGAAGACGAAGGTGTCGAGGTCTCGAGGGTCTGGGGAGGCGCCTACTTCGACGAGTCCCGCGGGGAAGTCGATCCAGTCGAGGGGAGGAGCGATCTCTGCGCCTTGCGGGCTGGCGAGACGGGGTGCGAGATACGCAGGATGGAGGGGGTTGGTGAAGAGCGCGTGTTTGATGTCGGTGGCGATGAGTTCCTGATGCTGCTGTTCGTGATGCAGCCCCAGCCTGAGACGGCGGGCCGCCTCATCGTCTACGGCATAGCTGAGCAGGTGTTGGATGGCGGCGTCGACATGAGCGCGGTAGGCGAGGATGGTGTCGAGGGGAGGGCGTGAGAAGGAGGCCCGCAGCTTCTTCTCGGGCATGGCACCGAGGGCGTTGTAATAGCTGTTGAAGAGCCAGTGAAAGTCTGGGTGGAAGGGCTTGTATCCGGCGGCGTATTCGCGCAGAACGAAGGTCTCGAAGAACCATGTGGTGTGGGCGAGATGCCACTTCACGGGGCTGGCTTCGCTAGAGGACTGCACCATCATGTCTTCGGGCGAGAGCGGAGCGCAGAGTTCCGAGGAGGCGCGGCGGACTGAACGGAAGCTTTCGAGCAGCCTAGCGATATCGGTCTGCGAGGCGGAGATGTGTGGCATGGCTAGGGCCCTCGTAGTCTGCGTACTCTGCCTGGAACTCGTTCGCTGTAACTGAGATGGGATGCGTGGAGCGCGGGCGGCGTTGCAAGGCTGCGGACGGAGCTATAGATGGCTGGAGTTCAGTAGCCTGGCGAGGGTGTAGGCAGCTGCAGCCGCGATGCCTCCTATGGTGACGGTCTGGAGGGCGCTGCGAAGCCAGCCAGTTCCAACGAGTCTTCCCTTCAACGCGCCGAAGAGGGCGAGGGCCACGAGCGTGATGACCACCGATACCTTGAGCGCCGCAACGTCGTTTGGAAGCAGCATGTATGGCAGAAGAGGCACGAGGCCGCCAGCGATGTAGCTGGCCGCGATGGTGGACGCGGAGCGCGAGGCGCGGTTGGCCGCCGGCTCTTCCAGGCCCAGTTCAAAGCGCATCATGAAGTTCACCCATGCTGTGGGGTTCTGCTTGAGCGCGGCGAGAACGGGGGCGGAGGCGGCGCGGTCGACGGAATATTGCTCGAAGATCTCGTAGATCTCCTCTTCCTCATCGCGCACACGTTCGACGATTTCGCGCTCTTCGCGGAGGCGCTCGGAGGCATAGTGCTCTGCGTCTCCGCGGGCGGCGAGATAGCCTCCCAGTCCCATGGCGATCGAGCCAGCGGCGATCTCCGCGAGTCCGGCCAGCACGACGAGATGAGAGGAGGAGACGGCGCCCGTGAGACCCGCGGCCAGGGCAAAGGGAACGGTCAGGCCGTCCGAGAGACCGATGACGACGTCGCGTACGGTCTCCGAAGAGTTGAAGTGGCCTTCAACGTGGGCAGTTCTCGCTATATCGTGCATGGATGTCAGTTTAGTCGATGCCGCGGCGAGAAGGCCAAGGCGCGCCAAGCTCGGGACTAGGGGCGGCAGGATCATCGTCCAGACCAGCGGCGGGCGTCGCTTGGGGGAATTCCGCAACTCTCTCGATACCATCGGAAAAACGTGCCGTGGGAGTGGGGCGTTCACCTCATCCTGGACGACTCATCTTCGGCGGGCGTCCACCAAGCTCGCCAGACCACACGTCGGAGCGGATTGAACTCAGCCCAGACTCAGCCCAGACCCACTCTCAGCTTGCTCTGCGACTCCGATATGTGGAACCGAGATCTTGACCGGGTTGAGAGAGGGTTCCGTTATGGCAGGTCAGGAGCTATCGAAGCGGGTCTCTGGTCAGGGCGGATGGGTTCGGATCGGCAGCGTCTACTTGCCGGCGTAGGCGCGGTCTTTCCAGGTGACGGTGCGGCCGGTGAGTTTGCGGGTGAGGGCGTACCACTGCAGGGCTAGCAGGGTGAGGATGCCGAGGGGATGGAGG
>CAXTPY010000178.1:0-4092 GCA_964246195.1 uncultured Acidobacteriaceae bacterium
CACATGCGCCTTCTCCCCTGTGAGGACTCACCCTGGACCTCGCATGTGGAGGTTTACTGGAGCGACCGTGGCGAGGCTTACGTCACGCCCGTAGGCCCGAAGAAGGTCTGCGTGGCCTTCCTGGCGCGCGCGCGCTTCGCCTCGGTGGCGGAAGCAGTCGGACACTTTCCCGAACTACGGGGGAGGCTGGGGAAGGCGGCTCCGGCAGACGCGGCCCGCGGTGCCATCAGCCTGGGGCGCCGGCTGAAGCGAGTGACGGCGGGCAACGTGGCGTTGCTGGGGGATGCCTCGGGTTCGGTCGACGCGATTACGGGCGAGGGGCTTTCACTTGCCTTCAGCCAGGCGCAGGCGCTTGCACGTGCTATGAAGGCCGGCGACCTCTCCGGCTACGAACGGGAGCACGCGTCTATCCGCCGCCTTCCGTCGCTCACTTCGAGAGCTATGCTGATGCTGGATGGCTCGCCGTGGCTGCGCGACCTCACCCTATCCGCGCTAGCCTCGCACCCGCTTGTGTTTCAGGTCCTGCTTCGTTTGCATATGGCCAAGGAGTCTTCGGTTGCGCCTGCTTCGACCTTCGAGGCCGGGGGCCAGACGACCGCGCTGGCGCCTGACCTTTACACTGCCCATGCGCTCCCTGTAAGTTGACGAAAGCAAGGGAAGGCCGCTCATACCATGGACGAGGTCCAGCAGCGCTGTATCGCCATCATCGCCAGTTCCAAGAGTCTGCCGCCGGATGCGGTTAAGCTGGCCAGCACGTTTGACGAGCTTGCGATCGATTCGCTCGACAAGATCAACATTTCGTTCGAGGTCGAAGAGGCCTTTCACATTGAGATTCCCGACGACGCGCTGGGCAGCCTGAAGACTGTAGGCGACGTGGTTACGGGAGTGCGAGGGCTTCTCGCCGCTAAGACGGCGTCCTCTTCGGAGCTAACGGCCAAGGGTAGCCAGTGAATCGAGTTGTCGTGACGGGCCTGGGTTGCGTTACACCGATCGGCTCAACGGTTGCGGAATTTCAGGACTCCCTCTTCGAGGGCCGCTCCGGGATAGCGGCTTTCCCTCCGTACGCCGAAGCTCCCGGCCCGACGCAGGGGCTGCGCTTTACCCGGACCGCCGCTGTTCGCGGCTTCGATGCCACTGAGCACCTCTCTTCAGGGGTGGTGGGTGCGACCAACCGGACTACGCACTTCGCCATAGTGTCGGCTCGACAAGCAGCCGCGGAGGCGGGACTGATGGAGCATCACACGCGGGAGAATATCGCTGTGGTTATGGGCTGCTCCACAGGGGGCCGCTCCTCGGAGGAGGAGGAGACTGCCAAGCTGTACACGCGGGACGCACGCGTCCATCCTCTCACTGTCACGCGTACGATGGCGTCGGCGGGGGCCAGCCACGTCTCCATCGATCTGGGGATCACCGGACCTGTGCTGAATATATCTACGGCCTGCGCGTCGGGTACACACGCGATCGGTCTCGCCTTCCAGATGGTGCGGAGCGGGATGGCTTCGGCTGCGGTGGCGGGCGGCCATGAAGCCCCTTTGACCTTCGGTTTTCTTCGCGCTTGGGATTCGATGCGCGTGGTCTCTCCTACACAGTGCCGTCCTTTTTCGGCAGACCGGGATGGAATGACGCTGGGTGAAGGGGCCGCCATGCTGGTGCTCGAATCGCGCGATGCTGCGGTGGCGCGGGGGGCTACCATCTATGCGGAGATCGTGGGTTTCGGGATGTCCGCGGACGCGCATCACATCACCCAGCCCGACCCCGGAGGCGCGGCCGCGGCCATGCACAAAGCTCTGGCAGACGCTCATGCGGGGCCCGAGGACGTCGGCTACATCAACGCGCACGGGACTGGCACGCAGGCCAACGACATTGTCGAAGCGGCGGCGATCCACCAGGTCTTCGGCAGCCGTGGATCGCAGGTCCCGGTGAGTTCCACAAAGGTCCTGCACGGTCACTCCATCGGTGCTACAGGCGCGATCGAGGCGCTGGCTACGATTCTTGCGCTCTACGGAAGCAAGCTTCCCGCAACCGCAGGCGTTATAACCGCGGATCCCACGCTCGATCTCAACCTCGTCCTTGGGCGCTCCGTTCCGGCGCAGGTCAAGCTAGCGCTGTCGAACTCTCTCGCGTTTGGGGGTTTGAACGCCGTGCTCGCCATCGGAAGGGGGTAAGGTGGCGGCCGACAGGCGCGACCCAGAAGCTCGAAGGCGCCGCTGGACGCCATCGTTGACATGATCTCCGTACTCATCCTCACACGCAACGAAGAACAGGATCTATCGGAGGCTTTGCGTTCGGTTGCGTGGTCGGACGACGTACACGTCTTCGATTCCTTTTCGACGGACCGTACCGTGGCCATCGCCGAGGCTGCTGGCGCGCATACACGCCAGCGCGTCTTCGACGACTATGCAACGCATCGCAACGCAGCTCTTACCGAGCTTTGTTTCAAACATCGCTGGCTGTTCCTGCTCGACGCCGATGAGCGTCCTACGCGGGAACTGTCCGTCGAGATGCAGCAGCTTGCTTTGACTGCTTCCGAAGATATCGCCGCGTTTCGCGTACGCCGGCGCGACTTTCTCTTCGGCACGTGGCTTCGGCATGCGCAGATCTCTCCCTTCTACATCCGCCTGATCCGGGTGGGGCGAGCGCGGTACACGCGCGCAGTGAACGAGGTATTGGAGGTAGAGGGGGAGGTTGGCGACCTTCGCTGCCCACTCGACCACTTCCCCTTCTCGAAGGGCATCGTACATTGGATCGCGAAGCATAATCTTTACTCCACCATGGAAGCAGAGTTGATTCACCGGCAGCAGGGATTGCAACAGCCTTCTCTGCACACGGCGATCCTTGGGCCCGACTTCCATACGCGGCGCCTGCATCAGAAGGCGATCTTCTACCGTTTGCCGGGACGGCCGTTTCTGAAGTGGCTCTACATGGTTTTTTTGCGCGGAGCCATCCTCGATGGGTCCGCCGGCCTGACCTATGCGACGCTGCAGTCGATCTACGAGTACCTCATCGTGATCAAGACGAAGGAACTCCAAGGGCGGCGCTAGTTCGGCGCCGGGGATGCGTGGGGGCGCGTCCTGGCGATGCGGTCAGCGGAGGGAGTAGCTGATCCCAGTGACAAATTGAAAGCTATTTTTCTGGAATCCTGGGGTGGGATTGTTCAGGAAATTATCCGTTGCGTTCAGGTTGACACCTAGGCGATGGAAGACGGGCAGCACGGCTCCGGCGGTGATGTTCGCCGAATAGGCGGTGGGGTCGTTGTAGGCTGGGAGGAAGCTGGCTCCTTCGGTAAAGACGATCTTCGCGGGGAGCGCGCGGGTGTAGCCTTCGGAGAAGCTGGAGCCAATGAGATTGGTGTTGTTGGAAGGGTTCGAAAACTGCTGCTTCTCGTAATGAACGTCGACACGGATGTCGAGCGTTTGCCGGGGAGTTTGAATTGGGGTCCAGCCTATGCCGCCACCGTAGACCTCCTGCAGATTGAGGCCGAGGGCGTAGTTGTGATCGAAGCTGGTATCGGCCAAGGCGTAGAAGCGGGGCGTGAAGTACTCGTCACGTTCGGCGTCGGCGTGGAAGATGCTGGTGACCACGGAGGAGGCTGGGATTCCGGGTACGGCGGGTTGCGAGAGGTTGCCGTAGGTCTCGGAGGTATTGAAGATGGTGCGGTTTCGCTTGGGCAGGTAGGAGACGGTGGGGATGGCGCGCACTAGCCCAGCGGTGAGGGTGAAGGTCTCCCCGGTCTGCGTTGCTCGTACCAGAGTGGCACCTGCGCTGACGGTGCCGCCCCAGCCAGAGAAGAAGCGGGGACGGGCGGCGACCTGTTTGTCATAGGTGGCCTGGTCGACGATGAAGGCGATCTGGGCGGCGGGCACGACCTCTTGCGGGGCTGCGGGCGGGGTGACGGTGACGTTGTTCTGAGTGATCTGGAGGGGACCGGTGGCGACGGGCTTCTTGGCGTTGAGGTCGGCCTTAGTGAGGATTGCGTACCCGCCGGCGGTACGTACTTCCTTGACCTTATCGAGCGGGATGGTCAGGTCTCCGACCATATCGCTGTGGAAGTAGACAGAGGTGCCTTCGCCGCGCAGGAACTTGCCGGTAAGC
>CAXTPY010000179.1:0-4078 GCA_964246195.1 uncultured Acidobacteriaceae bacterium
GGACTGGTCGGCGTGGCGGGAGGTGAGCTTCTGCTTGAGGACTTCACGGGCGAGGTTCTTGCGTATGGTGTCGAGGCCGCGATTGAGGGGGTCTTCGGCGACGTCGGCGAGCAGAACGCGGAGGCCGAAGCGGGCGGCTACGTGGGCGATGCCGTTGCCCATGGTGCCGGCGCCGATGACCAGGAGGGTGTGGGGAGGGTTCATAGGGTTTGCGGTGGGACTGCTGAGTGTAGCAGTTCGGGGCCTGGAGGTGGGTTGGAGGCGGGCGGCGTTGCGGATGGCGGGTGCAGGATCTCTCGTGGGACTGAGCGTCGATGCTGGGGTGGGCAGCGGGCGGAATGGCTGGCGAGATTCATTTCAGGTAGGCCCTGACGAGATCGATCATATCTTCGGCGAGCTCGTGGGGCTGGGTCTCGGCTTTGTCGGAGGAGAGCAGATGGAGGCGGATGTGGTCTTCGAGAACCTCGGCCATGAGGCTGTTGATGCCTCCGCGTACGTTGGCGAGGAGCATGAGGACATCGGCGCAGTCGTCTCCGGTGGTGAGGGAGCGTTCGATGGAGTCCACCTGGCCCCGGATGCGTTTGATGCGTGCAATGAGCTTCTGCTTTTCCTTGTCGACAGCAGGCATGTTGTCCTTGTCTATACCCTAGGGGGATAGGGTACACTTGTTGAGGCTTCAACATCAACTCTGGAGAGGGAGGTTTACCGTGGCTCCAGAGTATTGCTTTGGGATGGTGGCAGCAAACAACCTATGACGCGGGGTCGAGATAGGTCATAAAGACGCGGACCGTTGGCCCTTGGTAAAGCTCGCCTAGGCAGACCGGGGTGAAGCTTGGAACGTTGGACTCTACGTGCTGGTTGCTGGAGAGGCGTTCACGAAGGTTCGGTTGAGCTTGTGTAGCCTATGAAGCGGCTTCGGCATGAGCCACCATGATTTGGCATGATCCGCCATGTTCCGCGGAGGGAGAACGTGATGCGTTGGTTTGTAATGCTTTTGTTGCTTGTCTGGCCGGCGCGGGGATGGGCGCAGGTTGCGGGCGGCCATTCAACGGCGAGCCTGGAGAAGGCGGACGAGACCAAGCAGGTTGGGGATGTGCTGACGATGTTTCCGCATCCAGACCGGACGGCGTGGTACATGGCGGGGCAGGCGAACATCATCTTCCAGGCCAACCCCCCGTTCCATTCTCCGTACGCGGGCGCGAACAGTTTTGTGGCCGCGGGGGAGTATAAGACGTCGCTGCTGGGGACGATCTATATGGCGTATCAGCCGCAGCGTCTTTGGGGCCGGTCGGCTACGGAGACGAACCTGCGCTACAACACGGATTTGATCTTCGATATCGAGTCGTCGGCCGGGCGCGGTCTGAGCCAAGCCCTGGGGCTAGCGGGGTTTACCAACTTGGACGTGGTGCGCAACCCGAATCTTGGGCCGGTCCCTTATATCGCGCATGTGGAGGCGCACCAGACGATAGGGTTTACGAGCGAGATGGAGGAAGCTCCGCGTGGGCCGCTGTCGCTTGCGACCAAGGTGCCGGTGCGGAGGCTGGAGGCGCGGATCGGCAAGATGTCGTTGCCGGACGTATTCGACATCAACGAAGTGTTGAGCGACAGCCATCTGCAGTTCACGAATTGGACGATCGATAACTGTGGCGCTTGGGATTACGCCGCGGATACGCGCGGCTATACCTATGCCGCTACGCTCGACTATGAGGACCGGCAGTGGAGCGCCCGCGTGGGCCTGGGACTGATGCCGACGGTGGCCAATGGGATTACGCTCGATTGGAACCTAAGGCGGGCGCGGGGGCAGAACGTCGAGTTTGAGCTGCGCCGAGGGCTGCTGCCGCGAAGGAGGGGGACGCAGCGCGTGCTGAGCTTCGTGAACCTGGCGCACATGGGGGACTACCGGGTGGCTGTGATTGCGTATGTGCGCGGCATCGATCCTACGCCGGACATTACCCGTCATGAGCAGTACGGAGCCGTGAAGTATGGCGTGGACTACAACGTGGAGCAGGAGGTGACTTCGCATCTGCGGATGGGCGCGCGTTTCGGCTGGAATGAAGGGCAACATGAGTCGTTTGCGTATACGGAGGTGGACCAGACGGTACTCGCCGGGGCGGATTACGACGGTGCGCCGTGGGGGCGAAAGAATGACAAGATCGGGGTCGCGTTTGTTTCGAATGCGATCAAACGCGATCACCAGAATTATCTGAAGTACGGCGGCCTGGGTTTTCTTTTGGGGGATGGGCGGCTGAACTATGGGCGTGAGAATACGTTCGAGGCGTACTACAACCTGCACGTCTTTCGCGGGCAGTATTTTGCGCTGGGGCTGTCGCATATCGACAGTCCTGGGTATAACCGGGATCGGGGGCCGGTGTGGGTTCCTTCGGTGCGCGCGCACGTGGATTTCTAGGCGATGCTCGATGCTTTGGGTTGGGAAAGATTGACCGTACGTTGCGCTTTGCGTGCTAGACTTTCGGCTATGACGCAGCACCGCATCACGGCGCGCTTTACGTACTGCTACTGGTGGCAGCCCGCGGCTCGGGCAGGTGCGCCTTTCGGATAACTCTCCGAAGTCATACACTTACCTGGGGCCGCGATCCGAAAGGGTCGCGGTTTTGCTTTTTGGCTAATGATTGTGGATCTGGAGAACGTTGTCGATGCCCGCAGTGGAACTGAAATTGGCTCAGCCTTGCTCTCAAATTCTGCGCAGAGGGTTGCGTCAGATCGTGCTCACCGGGTTCATGGGAGCGGGTAAATCGACGGTCGGGGGAATGCTGGCTGCGAGTCTGGGCTGCTGCTTCTTCGACCTGGATGCGCTGATCGAACAGCGGATGGGGATGACGGTGCCGGAGATCTTCGAGCGGGAGGGGGAGCAGAGGTTCCGCCGCATCGAGTCTTCGGCTTTGGCCGCGGCGCTGCGGACCTCGGGTTCGGTTCTGGCTCTGGGCGGGGGTGCGCCGGAGACCCTTACCAACCGGCTGCTGCTCGAACAGACGCCGGGGATCTTTACGATCTTTCTCGATGCATCGTTCGCGACGCTATTCGACCGGTGCGTCTTGCAGGATATGAGGAGGACGGAGGTGAGCCGGCCTGTGATGGCGGATCCGGTAGCAGCGGAGGCACGCTTCGCGACGAGGCTGCCGCTATACCGCCGGCTGGCGCGGTTGACGGTGGAAACGTCGGGCTCAGAGCCGCGGGAGGTCGTCGAGCGCATCTTGCATGAACTACACGCGTGAATTCGATGGGGCTGCGTAGAGCGAGAGCAGTGCCGATTGCATCCTATGTATGTACCCACAGAAACAAATCAGGAGAAGCGCGCTGGACACACCCTCTCTACCCGAAGCTACGCCTCAACAGAAGGAGAGGCGGCAGACGATCCGCGGGCACATTCTGTTCGCGATCGGTGTTCTGCTGCTGATCGGACTGGCGTACAAACTTAGCAAAGAGATCGAGATTATCTTTGTCAGCGCGTTGTTCGCTGTGGTTTTGATGCCTCTGGTAAATCGCATTACGCGTATGCGGATCAGAAACTATAGGCCCTCGCGGCCTGTCGCTATTGTGGCTCTGCTTCTGGTGGTGGTGGTGGGGCTGACGTTGTTTTTCACGGTGGGGCTGCCGCCTGTGGTGCGAGACCTTCGCGCTTTCATGTCGGATCTGCCGAAGCACATCAGCGAGACGGTGGCACGGCTACGCCGGGTTCCCATGGCGGAGAAGTTCGGTATCGATTCGATCGCGCAGCGCGTGGAGGCTGGCATTGCGGCGACGGCGGGCTATCTTTTCTCCTCCCTGCCGAACTGGCTCGGCCACCTGTTCGACATTCTTACGGCGACCTTCCTGTGTATTTATTTCATGCTGGAGGGGGAGCACGCTTACGAGTTTTTCATGTCGCTATTTCGCCAGGATCAGCGCGACCGGCTGGACGTTACGCTCAAGCGCGCGGAGCTGAAGATGAGCAAGTGGCTGGTGGGGCAAGGCCTGCTGATGCTGTGCCTGGGCGTGTCGAGCCTGGTGGTGTTCGGGTTCCTGCACGTCCGCTACTTCGTGCTGCTCGGTGTGCTGATGGGGCTGCTCAACATTATTC
>CAXTPY010000180.1:0-4033 GCA_964246195.1 uncultured Acidobacteriaceae bacterium
CCCTCCGTGCGCGCGCCCCACGCGCGCAGCAAAGGATTCAACCAAATACAAAATCCGAACAGGCCCTCAGCGCGACGGAGCCGTAAGAATCTGCATCACCGGCTGCGGCAGCTCCGTATCCGCGTTCTTCAGCAGAAGCGTCACCTGCCACATCTCCGTGTCGTTCAGGATGTGATCGAAGGCCGGCATTCCGGTAAGCCGGATTCCGTTCGCCACCTTCCAGTAGGTCTCCCCTGGTTCATCGTCGCTCACGCCGACCACATTCCCCGTCCTGTGTTTCCTCCACAGCTGCGGCACGCTCGGATACATGTGCGTACCGTACTCCGCGTTATGACCCGGAGTGCCATGACAGATCGCGCACTGATCCCGATATACGTGCGCTCCTGCCACATACACATCCTCGCTGGTACCGAACGGAGGCTTCTTCATCTGCGAATCGATCCGCGCGTTTAGGGGGATATGCACAATCTGCTTCTCGAACGGGAACGGCGTGTCCGTCACCGCCACCGGAGGATTGCCGAACTTCAGGTATAAAAAGCCGAACAGAAAAATGCTGATGATTCCCAAGAAGAAGCCAAGAACTACCTTGCCCCATCCGCCGCTGCTGCTCGTTTTTGCCATGGAACGTACTCCCGAGAAAGAGGATCAGGCCGCAAAGAAGTGCTGCGGATGTTCTAATGAAGCTTGCCCGTCAGCGCCCGGAGATCGCGGCAACTGCACTGGCTTTCACAATAACAAAGGTTTGCCCAGGAGCAATGGTTGATGTTGGGTTTCATCTCTGAATTCAAGAAAGTGTCCGCGCTCTTCACCGTATCGATTCTGCTGATCGCTGCCCCCGCCAGTGCCCAGATGACCCGCCGCAGCAAGCGCGAATCGAACGCCAACCGCCAGGCGCGCATCGCCCGCACCACCCAGGACACCTACTCCCACCTTTGGGAGATAGCCGGCGGCGGCGGCTACCTCCGCGTACGCTCCGGCCCCATCACGCAGCGCGACAACGAGATCACCTGGGCCCTCAGCAGCACCTACCTGCTCAACCCCAAACTCGGCATCGAAGCCGACGCCCGCGGCTCCTACGGCAAGGCCAAAGTCAACAACACCTTCGCCAACATCGGAAATCCGCAGATCTCCCAGTACTTCTTCTTGGCAGGCCCCAGCTACCGCTTCTACGAAAAACAGAAGTTCGCCATCGGCGCCCACGTCCTCGGAGGCCTCAGCCTCGGCAACTTCGACGGCGGCACCAAGGGCTTTCCCGCCTACTCCGTCAATCTCTTCAACAGCGGCCAGCGCCCCGCCTTCTCCGTCGGCGTCAACTTCGACTACAACATCTATCCCAACCTCGCCTTCCGCATCGCCCCCACCTACATCGGCTCCTTCCTCTCGAGCAGCGTCGCCCTCAACCAGGGCACCTACCTGCAAAACAACAAAGGCATCAACTTCCAGGTCCTCTACCGCTTCGGACGAATCAAATAACTGTTCAAAGCTGCGGAACCAGCGGATAATCGGCGCAGGCGAGGATACGATGGCTGCGTCACATCTCATCTCGGTCGGTGAATACCTCAACTCCACCTATCGTCCCGATGTGGACTACGTCGATGGCCGGATCGAGGAGCGAAACTTGGGTGAGTTCGATCACGCCGCCATGCAGACGCGGTTCATTCTCCTGCTTGGCACCCACGAGCGGGAGTGGAGCATTCGCGTCTTGACTGAGGTCAGGGTCCAGATCTCCGCCAACCGGTTCCGCATCCCTGACGTCTGCATAATCGCTTCCGATGCCCCGCGAGAACGTATCCTTCGTCATCCGCCCCTGCTGTGCGTGGAGGTACTCTCCCCCCGCGACAACCTGGCAGCGATGCGGCGGCGTGTGCAGGATTACTTCACCATCGGCGTCGCCACCTGCTGGATTCTGGACCCCGCCACACGTAAGGCATACATCTGTTCGGCCGAAGCCATGACCGAGCAAACCACCGGCGTCCTCCGCATGGAGAACTCCCCGGTGGAGGTCTCGCTCGAAGAAGCCTTCACCGCCCTGGACTGAGCCCATCCGCAGTCGCACCCTTCCCCCGATAAAATAGCGGGATGGCCACCATCCGCCAAGACGACTTCATCCAGAGCGTAGCCGACGCCCTGCAGTACATCAGCTTCTACCACCCCCTCGACTACATCACCAACCTCGCCCGCGCCTACGAGCTCGAGCAGAGCCATGCCGCCAAAGACGCCATGGCCCAGATCCTCATCAACTCCCGCATGTGCGCCGAAGGCCACCGCCCCATCTGCCAGGACACCGGCATCGTCACCGCCTTCGTCAAGGTAGGCATGCAGGTCCAGTGGCAGCCCTCCGCCGCCGGCCTCCTCAACCTGCAGCAGATGGTCGACGCCGGTATCCGCCAGGCCTGGAAAGACCCCGGCAACACCCTCCGCCCCAGCCTTCTCGCCGACCCCGCCTTCACCCGCCGGAACACCGGAGACAACACCCCCGGCATGGTCGTCGTCTCCCTCGTCGAAGGCGGAGATGTCGATGTCACGGTAGCCTCGAAGGGCGGCGGCAGCGAAGCCAAAAGCAAGTTCGTCATGCTCAACCCATCCGACTCCATCGTCGAATGGGTGCTCAAGACCGTCCCCACCATGGGCGCCGGCTGGTGCCCTCCCGGCATGCTCGGCATCGGCATCGGAGGCACCGCCGAAAAAGCCATGGTCATGGCCAAAGAATCCCTGATGGACCCCATCGACATGCAGGAGCTCATCGCGCGCGGCCCCGCCAATAAAATCCAAGCCCTCCGCATCGAGCTCTACGAAAAGGTCAACCGCCTCGGCATCGGCGCCCAGGGCCTCGGCGGCCTCCCCACCGTCCTCGACGTCAAGATCCTCGACTTCCCCACCCACGCCGCCAACCTCCCCGTCGCCATGATCCCCAACTGCGCCGCCACCCGCCACGTCCACTTCCAGCTCGACGGCTCCGGCCCCGTCATGATCGACCCTCCCCCGCTAGACGCCTGGCCCAAACTCGCCTACGACGTCCACAACGCCCGCCGCGTCAACCTCGACAACGTCACCAAGGCCGACCTCCTAGACTGGAAGCCCGGCGAGGTCGTCCTCCTCTCAGGCCGCCTCCTCACCGGCCGCGACGCCGCCCACAAGCGCATGTCCGACATGCTCAACCGCGGTGAAAAACTCCCCGTGGACTTCACCGGCCGCTTCATCTACTACGTCGGCCCCGTCGAGGCCGTCCGCGACGAAGCCGTCGGCCCCGCCGGACCCACCACCGCCACCCGCATGGACAAGTTCACCCGCCAGATGCTCGAGCGCACCGGCCTGATCGGCATGATCGGCAAGGCCGAACGAGGCCCCGCCGCCATCGAAGCCATCCGCGACCACCAGGCCGTCTACCTCATGGCCGTCGGCGGAGCCGCCTACCTGGTCTCGAAAGCCATCAAGCACGCCCGGGTCTTAGCCTTCGAAGACCTCGGCATGGAAGCCATCTACGAGTTCGAGGTCGCCGACATGCCCGTCACCGTCGCCGTCGACACCCGCGGCACCAGCGTCCACATCACCGGCCCCGCCGAGTGGTCCCAACGCATCGCCGGCATCCCCATCCTCCAGTGACGCCCAGCCTGCTACAGCAGGCTCGACCTCTGTTCCGACCTCGGGCCAGCCTTCTGCTTGCGGCTCAGCACAAAGTTGCGGCGGCTGCTGTCGCTCGCCCGGTCGATCTTCCTCCAGAACCCAACGAAATAATCCACCGCCGAGACGATCGACACGATCGTCATCCAGTAAACCGCCGTCACCGCGATCAGGTGCACCCCCACAATGAACCCAAGCCAGTTCCAGTACGCCCATCCGTGCGCCAGGATGCACGCCACCACCGCCACGATCTGGATCACCGTCTTCAGCTTCCCCAGTTCGCTCGCCTCGATCGTGAAACCCTCCCCCGCAGCGATCGAGCGAAGCCCCGACACCAGAAACTCCCGCCCGATCACCAGCACCGCAATCCACGCCTTCAGGATGTCCGGCGTATACCCCACCAGCACAATGA
>CAXTPY010000181.1:0-3918 GCA_964246195.1 uncultured Acidobacteriaceae bacterium
CAGGCCCGCGGGGAGGGCGCTCACGATCGTCGGCAAGGTGCGCGCCAGCGTGATAAGGCCGGCCGCGGCCACGGCTCCCGCGCCCATGGGACGCACGTAGGTGGACCAGAGCTGCGAAGGCGCCATCTCCCGGATCGGGATGGTCCCGGGGTAGAGTGCGCCCGGCAGGTGGGAGCCGAAGAAGTAGATCGCCGGCATCAAAACGAGCCAGGAGAAGACGCCTCCTGCCAGCATGACGCCGGCCACGCGTATGCCGATGATGTAGCCCACCCCCAGGTACTCCGGCGTAACGTCGGCGCGCACCGCGGAGCCGCGCAGCAGATGTTGCGCGCCGTAGCTGGGCTCGTAGTTGGGCGTCGACGGAAACAGGCCGAGCAGGTTTTCGTTCTGCAACAGCGTGTACAGGCCGCCCAGCCCCAGCCCCAGAAAGACGCGCGACGCGAAGCCTCCGCCGCGCTCCCCGGCCATCAGCACGTCCGCGCAGGCCGTGCCTTCCGGGTAGGTGAGGGTCTCGTGCTCGTCCACGATGAGCTGGCGGCGCAGCGGGATCATGAAAAGCACCCCCAGCCACCCCCCGAAGAGCGCCAGCGCGAAGATGCGTGTGGACTCAAGATCGAAGCCCAAAAAAATCAGCGCTGGCAGCGTGAAGATGACCCCGCTGGCGATCGATTGGCCCGCGTTGCCTGTCGTCTGCACGATGTTGTTTTCAAGGATGGAGGCCCGCCCAAAGGCCCGCAGAATGGAGATCGACAAGACCGAGATGGGAATGCTCGCCGCCACCGTGAGCCCCGCCCGCAGGCCGACGTAGACCGTGACCGCGCCGAACAGAATGCCGAAGAGCGAGCCGAGGAGCAGAGCGCGGAGCGAGAGCTCGCGGCGCGTCTCCTGCGCCGGCACGAAGGGCTTGAAGCCGCCCGTCGAGGCGCGGGAGCCGGGTTTGGCGGGGGAGGAATTCGCGGATGGCATCGATGACTCTTCTCCGGAGCGGCGCGGTGCCCGTTTCGGTCTGGAGGCGAGTGTAGCAGCGGGTTCCCCAGGCAGCGCGAACCGGCTGCACCCAAGCTGCTGGAGGTTGCCTGCGCCGAGCCCCATGGCCCCCAGACGGCGGCCCGCTGCCGAAGGCACTGGCGCATTCCGGCGGGCGCGCCTATACTGCAGGCAACGGCGCGGCCTGAGCGGCCTGGAGCGCCGGCGTGTGAGGTGTGTCTTCAGCGCAGGCTTGAATGGCAAGGCGCTCGGATGGGGAGCTCCACCCAGTGGGGTGGCCGATGGCCGTGCGCTGGCCCCTGTCTCCGCGGCGTGGAAGAGGCTGGCGCGCACAATCGCCGACGACCTGGTGACGACGCTCTTCCCGGGCGATTGCAGGCTCTGCGGCGGGTCCTTGACCGAGGCTGGGCGGGTGCCGGCCTGCAACGTCTGCGTAGCGCGGATCGCGCCTCAAACGCAGCTCTTATGCGGCTGCTGCGGTGTGGCGCTCGATCTCGAAGGGGTATGGTTCGCGCGGCAGTTTGCCGGCAACTCAACGGAGAAAGGCGTGCTTTGCGCGATCTGCAGGAGGATGCCTCCGGCCTTCGCCAGGGCCGTGGCCTATGCGGCGTTCGGCGCAGAGCTGCGGGAACTCATCCACCTCCTGAAGTATGAGCGCATGCCGGGTGTGGCTAAGCTTCTGGGCGGCCAACTGGCCAGCGCGATGGCGGAGTTCGAGCAGGAGATGCCGGGGGGCGGGGTGGTGGTCGCTGTGCCCCTGCACCGGGCCAAGCGGAGCCGGCGTGGGTACAACCAGGCGGAGCTCCTAGCCGCCGCGGCCGTGCGCAGCCTGCGGCGTCCTAGCGCTTCGACCGCGGCGTGGAAGCTAAAGGAAGAGCATGGAGCGCTGGTGCGCGTTCGGGATACCGCCAGCCAATATGCGCTGGCGCCGCGCGCCAGAAGGCAGAACCTGGCCGATGCGTTCGAGGTGGCGAGGCCCCACGCCGTCGCGGGACGGAAGGTGCTGCTGATCGACGACGTCTATACCAGCGGGGCGACGGCGCGTGCGTGCGCGCGTGCCCTGCGAGAGGCCGGAGCGGCCACAGTCTTCGTGGCCACGCTCTCCCGTGCGCAGCCCGAGCTGGTGGCGAGCTGGGACGACGGGGCCGCACCCGCGCAGCGCTCCAGACCCGCGCAGCGCGTGGAGGTTGGCGCGTGAGTCTGCACCTCTTCGCGACCCGACCCGGCGGCGGCGGCGGCGGCGCTGGCAGCCGGCGCACCAGAGCGGCTCCGCAAAGCCCTGACGCCGAGCGGCTCCGGGCGAAGAACGAAAGTATTTCTAAGCGTTGCCTATGGGCGACCGAGCGGTTCGAGGGATCTTAGGCAGGTCGGCGCAGCGGATTCGGTTCAGGGGAGGATCTTCGCAATGCATTCCGGGAAGAGTCGAAAGCAGGGTACGAACGGCAGCCGTCACGCCGGGCAGGCGGGACATGGGAACGGGCGCACCGGGGGACGGCTGGCGGGGCGCTCGGGAATGGCCGAGTTTACCCTGCGGGGCGGCCAGCCCCGGCAGCCCGCCATGCAGACCCCGGTGCTGGTGCTGAATGCAAGCTATGAACCCATCAATATCTGCGGCGCCCGTAGAGCCCTGGTCCTGGTGCTGAAGGGCATCGCGCGAACCGAGGAGGAGCAGGGGCACACCCTGCACGCCGCGCGCATCGAGATGAAGATGCCCAGCGTCATCCGCCTGCTCGAGTACAGGCGCATCCCGCACCAGACCAGGGCGCTGAGCCGCAAGAACATCCTGCTGCGCGACCGGAATATGTGTCAGTACTGCCAGACCGTGCTGACCGCCGGAGAGCTTACGCTCGACCATGTGGTACCGCGTTCGCGAGGCGGCCTCTCGACCTGGGAGAACCTGGTGGCGTGCTGCCATGACTGCAACCGGCGCAAGGGCAACCAGCTCCTGCACGAACTCACCGAGATGCGCCTGCTGCGCGAGCCCAGGCCCTTCAGCCTGCATACCTCGAGGCACATCATGCGCATGATCGGAAGCGCGGACGCCGCGTGGAGGAAGTACCTCTACTTCGAGTCGGACGCGGCCGCCTAGCGGGGTGATCCATCCCACTTGCCCGCTGCCCGAGCTGCGCTTTAGGATGACCCTCTCGGACGCCCCTCCAGTCGTGCCGCGATGAGGACCACCCACGATGGCGCTTGAACTTCCGCAGCATTTCGCGGCCCTGATCTTCGACTGCGATGGGACGCTGGTGGATACGGCGCCGGCCCACTATAGCGCGGTGTCCCAGGCGCTGGGCGCGCAGGGCCACGCCATGGAGCGGTCCTGGTACATGGCGCGGACCGGGCTCACGCCGCAGGCTCTGCTGGACGCGCACGAGGCGCGGCTCGAGGCTGCCCGCCCGCGGCAAAAGCACCCCGAAGCGGCCTCCGAAGCCCCGCCTCTGGATCGCGCCGCGCTCTATGGGCGCTATGACGAGCTCTATCGAGCCAGCCTGCCGCTGCTGCGCGAGATCGGGCTCGTGGCGGATCTGGCGCGGGCCTGGCATGGCAGCGTGCCCATGGCCGTCGCCTCCAACGGACACCGGGAGAACGTCCAAGCCAGCCTGCGCAGCGTTGGCCTGCTGCACCTGTTCGACTTCGTGGTCTCCGCGGAGGATGTGGCGCGGGGCAAGCCGGCGCCGGACCTCTTCCTCGCCGCGTCCTCCAGGATGGGAGTGCCTCCCCAGCGCTGCGTGGTGCTCGAGGACTCCGACGAAGGCATCGCGGCGGCCCACGCGGCCGGCATGCCGGCAGTGGATGTGCGCCCCAGCCTGCAACGCCACCCAAGCATCTGACCGCCACCCAAGCATCTGACCGCCACTCAAGCATCTGACCACCGCCCACCGGCGCCTCCGCCCGCCGCGTCCGCCCAGCGCGAAACACCAGGCCCTAGCC
>CAXTPY010000182.1:0-3844 GCA_964246195.1 uncultured Acidobacteriaceae bacterium
ATGCCCAACGCCGGCATCCCCCGCGCCGTCGCCGGACGCACCATCTACATGACCTCCCCCGAGTACATGGCCAGCTTCGCCCGCAAATTCGTCAAGGCCGGAGCCACCTTCGTCGGAGGCTGCTGCGGCACCACACCCAACCACATCCGCGCCATGAAGTCCGCCCTGCGCGCGCTCGAAGCCATGGACACCGGAGCCGAGGTCATGGAGCGCAAAACCTCCGGCTCCGACTCCTCCAGCACCCAGGTCGCGCCGCCCGCCCTAGCCGACCGCTCTCGCCTCGGCGCCATGATCGCCTCCGGCCAGTTCTGCACCCTGGTCGAGATCGTCCCCCCGCGCGGCATCGACTGCGCCCGCGAGATCGCCGGCGCCGCCGAACTCTCCCGCCTCGGCGTCGACGCCATCAACGTCCCCGACTCCCCACGCGCCAGCGCCCGCATGTCCGCCCAAAGCCTCTGCGTCCAGATCCAGCAGCGCGTCGGCATCGAAACCCTCCTGCACTACACCTGCCGCGACCGCAATGTCCTCTCCATCCAATCCGACCTCCTCGGAGCCTCCTCCCTAGGCCTCAAAAACGTCCTCTGCCTCACCGGAGACCCACCCAAACTCGGCAACTACCCCGACGCCACCGCCGTCTTCGATGTCGACGCCATCGGCCTCGTCAACATCGTTCGCAATCTCAACCACGGACTCGATATCGGAAGAAACGCCATCGGCGAGACCACCGGCTTCACCCTCGGCGTAGCCGCCAACCCAGGTGTCCCCGACCTCGACAACGAGGTCCAACGCTTTGCCTACAAGGTCGATGCCGGAGCAGAGTACGCCATCACCCAGCCCGTCTTCGACCTCCGCCTCCTCGAAGACTTCCTCAACCGCATCGCCCGCTTTCGCATCCCCATCATCGCCGGCATCTGGCCCCTCACCAGCCTGCGCAACGCCGAGTTCATGAAGAACGACCTGCGCGTCTCCATGCCCGACGCCATCATGTCCCGCATGGCCGCCGCCTCCACCCCCGCTGCCGCCCGCGCCGAGGGCATCCGCATCGCCCAGGAGATGCTCGCCGAAGCCCGTGCCCTGGTCCAAGGCGTGCAAGTCAGCGCCCCCTTCGGCAAGTATCACGCCGCCGCCGAGGTCCTCGGAAGGGTCCAGAACGAAGTACCCGCCTAACCTTCGCCTAGGCTCAGGCGAACGCCAGGTCCTTCGAGCGCAGAAGGGCTGCGACCGCCTCAAGCGCCTCCGCCCAACGTCCGTACGCGCTCGCTTCATCGGGCCCTGCCGCCTTGACATACACGCTGATCGAGAAACCCTCCTGCGGCGCTCCCAGGTCGATAAACGCCGGCCGCACGATGCACTCGAGCATCGCCGACGGCAGATCCAACGGCCGAGCATGGCGCGCCAGCCGGTGTGCTGCCTGCTCTGTCCGGTGGAAGCTGCCGAAGACGCTGCGCTCGCACCACACCAGATCGATATAGCTGGCGAACCCATGCGCAGCCTCGACCGGCGGTAGCTCCAGCTCAAGTCGCAGTGGCTCAAGCTCCTGCCCTTCAAGCGCCCAGGCATCGCACTTCGCGGTGAACACCGGCGACCGGGCGGCGTTCAGCGCGCGAAGAGCATGCAGCAGCGCAGGATGTTGTTCCGCCTCCTGCACCTGGTCCAGGTCGTAGGGGTTCTCGCGAAGATCGATGAAGCGCAGCTCCAGGCCCGCTGCCCCCTTCGCCGTCGTCTCCCCAGCCCCCAAAGCACCGCCCTTCCACGAACCCCCGGGGAGCAGGTCCAGGCTCGACCACGGCACCACCAGCACCGGATCCTCGGCTTCGCACTCGACAGACCACTCGGACAGCATCTGTCTTCATGCTACCCCGCCTCGGGCCGCCCAACCAAAGCTGCGCTCGATCCCAGAGCCACGCGCGAACCGCCTCCACCTCGCAGGTACTCCCAGTCTAACCTTCCGCCGTCTCCACGCCCGCGTGCTCGAGCACAAACCGCAGAGTTACCCCTTCCGCCCAATACCCATCGCTGTCCGCGCCCGGATCGGGGTCGGCGAGAAAGGCGCAGTGGCCTCCATGAGCCGTCTCGAGATACGTGATGCGCGGATTGCCGAGGATGATGCCGCGCGTCTCCCGCGTCAGGCGTATGAAAGGATCGTCGAGCGCGTGCAGAATCAGGGTGGGCACGGCGATCCGCCCAAGAACACTCGCGGCGCCTGCACGGGAATAATACTCGTCCGCCCCCGTGAAGCCAGAGTAGCGCGCGGTGATGCGATCGTCGAACTCCCGCAGCGAGCGTATGCCGCTGCCCAGGTCTCCCTGGTATAGCGCGGGAAAGAGCGCGGCCTTGCGGCGAAATCGGCGCAGCAGCGCACGCAGGAATCTCCGCTCGTAGAGCCGGTTCGAAGGAGCATGCAAAGCGTCGGCCGACGCAGCCAGATCCACCGCGGGCGATACCCCCACCACCGAGCGCAGCTGCGCCGGCGCCTCCGCTCCCATATCTCCAGCAAGCTTCAAAACCAGATTGCCGCCCATCGAGTAGCCAACTAGCGAAACCGACTGCAACCCTTCGCGAACGAGAAAAAAGTTCATCACCGCAAGCACGTCGCCCGATAGGCCAGAGTGGTAGAGGGTCGGCGAAAGTCCTTCGGTGCCGCCGCAGTTGCGCATGTTCATGCGTACGACGTTGCATCCCGCGCCCCACATCTTACTGCCGTTCCCGCGAACGTATTGAGATTGGGAGGAGCCTTCCAGCCCATGGAGGAGAATCACGGTTGGGCGGCTCGCGCGCGCCGCGGCGGGCTGCCAATGGCAGTGGCACAGAACCTTCGCGGCGGCCTGGCCAGGAGCGCCCGCGGAGACTGCGACCAGCTCCACCACCGGCGGAGGCAGAGCATGGCGGCGCGGAAGATAGTTGCCCGCGATGGTCTGCGCGTGGCCATTGCGAAGCCAGCGCCGCGGAACGAACTCGGCCTTCGCGATCGGGTTCATCCCGCGCCCCCCCGCGCCGCGCGCCGAAAGGCTTGTGCGTTCAGCGCCCCCGTGGGCTCGTCTTCGTGGCGGAAGTAGACGAACACGTCGTGCTCCCGCGAGAGGGGCGCCAGACGCGCAGCGAAGCCATCGATCTCCGCCGCGGCGTACCCTCCCCCCCGCCGCAGCCGCATACACAGGTGCGCGGCGGTATGCACCTCGGGAGTGACCAGATCATCGCCCTCGGCTACGCACAGCGCGGCGTTATGCCCGCGCAGCAGCGTGTAGGTGGACTCGTCGAACCAGGACTCATGGCGAAACTCGAAGGCCACGCGCAGCCCGGGCGAACGCAGCAGCTTCAGCTGCAGGAACGCGGCCAGGCGAGCGCCGTCGGCTCTGAAGTTTGGCGGAAGCTGAAAGAGCAGCACGCCCAGCCGCCCCTGCTCTGCGGCCGGTCGCAAGGCTTCGAGGAACTGCTCGACCGCAGCATTGCACTCCGCCAGCCTCTGGAAGTGCGTGATGCGTTGCGGAGCCTTGAAGCTGAAGAGAAAGCCGGGAGGAACGGAGTCGATCCACCCCTGCAGCATCTTGGCCGTCGGAAGCGCGCGGAAGGTATAGTTGACCTCGACCGAGGTAAGTTGCGAGGCGTAAAAGCCGAGAAACTTCCTCTGCGCAAGCCCCGCCGGATAGAAGCCCGGCTTCCAGGTGGGGTAGGCCCACCCCGAGGTTCCGGCGTAGAGACGAAGGGTAGAATCCGTTGCGGGAGGCACGTCGTCTAGCGAAGGAATTGTCCAGAGTCTCCGAAGAGGTTTGGGGCGGCTAGTGGGTTTCGAACCCACGACATCCGCTGCCACAGAGCGGCGTTCTGCCACTGAACTATAGCCGCC
>CAXTPY010000183.1:0-3840 GCA_964246195.1 uncultured Acidobacteriaceae bacterium
CCTTCAACCTCCTCCCCGCCCTAGGCGAAGCCGCCAAGATCAAGCTCGAACTCACCACCCAGCGCATCCGCCGCCACTACGCCACCCTCTCCCAAGGCACCCTCCCCGCCCTCGCCCTCCAACTCGTCCAGGCCCCCGTCTTCCACGGCTACGTAGCCTCCGTCTTGGTCGAATTCACTCAACCCGTCACCCTGCAAAGCCTCGAAGCCGCCCTCGCCGGAGACCACCTCGACCTCGTCGTCGAAAACTCCGACCCCCCAAGCAACCTCAGCGCCGCCGGCCAGGAAGACATCATGGTCCGCATCACCGCGGAGCCCGACCTCCCCGGGCCCGCGCCCCGTTTCTGGCTCTGGCTCGCTTCGGATAACCTGAAACTAGCCGCCCTGAACGGCATCGCCTGCGCCCTCGAACTCCGCCGCCTCCGCCCCACCGGCAAAGTCCAGTAACCCCACTCTCAGAGCTCCAGCCGCGAATCGTCGATAGCCAGCCGCACGTTCCCGTCCGACTGCCCCAGGCGCCGCACCGCCTCCATCTTGTCTACATTCGCCTTCAGCATCACCAACGCGATCGGTATAGACTTCCCCGCGGACTTGATCGCCCGAATCGCCGTCTCCCGGTCGATATCGCACACCCTCATCAACACCCGGATGCCCCGCTCCACCAGCTTGGCGTTCTTCATATGCACGTTTACCATCAGGTTGTCGTACACGTAACCCAAACGGGTCATCGCGCCTGTGGTAATCATGTTCAGAATCATCTTCTGCGCGGAGGAGGCCTTCATGCGCGTCGATCCCGAGACCACCTCCGGCCCAACCTCGGCCACGATCGTGGTGTCCGCCACCTCCCCCAGCGCCGTGTTGGTATTGCAGGTGATCGCCGCCGTCTTGGCGCCCCGCGCGCGCGCATACTCCACCGCGCCCACCACGTAAGGCGTCTGCCCGCTCGCCGAGATGCCGATCACGATATCCTTCCTCGTCGGCCGCCTGCGCGCAATGTCTCTCTGGCCAATCTCCGGCGAGTCCTCATTCACATCCGATGCCGACGCAAGAGCCTTCGGCCCTCCAGCCATGATGTACTGCACCTGCGCCGGAGCCGTAGCGTACGTGGGCGGGCACTCCGAAGCGTCCAGCGCAGCGATACGCCCACTCGAACCCGCGCCCACATAGATCAGCCTGCCCCCATCCCGCAGCGAACGCGCCACCGTGTCGATCACGATCGCGATCTCCGGCAGCGCCCTCTTCACCGCCGCGGCCACCTTGGCATCCTCATGATTGATAATCCGCGCAATCTCTAGAGCCGACTTCGTGTCGAAACCCTCCGAGGCCGCGTTCGAGGTCTCGGTCGTTAACTCCTGCGCATCGGGTTGTAATCGGGAACTCGTCTTGGAGGTCGGGCCCTGCTCGAGCATGGTTAAAGTTGCCATCGTTTCCTTCTGCCGTGCTCTTCTAATTCTAGTCCCCAGCAGACCTTCGTCAAAGCCGAGAATGTGGCATGTCTCCCGTTGGACCCCCGCCGTCCGACTCCCAACGCCATCCGGCTTGCTGCCCAAGCGCGGCGAACCTAACTGCGCAACGTCCGTTCGCGCTGCTAGTTGCGCCGGCCGAGCGTCGGACGATCGTCTGCGGTGGAACTCGCGGGATTGTTTGGATCGTTATTGCTTCCTCCCACACGCCGCAAAGTCGGCTTGTTCCCTCCATTCTTGTCGTTGATCTTGCGCTTGTTCTCGAGCCGCGCCAGCCGCGCCTTCACGTCGTCGAACTCGCTCGTCGTCACCAGATAATCGGCCTTCGCCGGCATGATCGTCGCAATCTCATCTTCCGAATGCGCAATCCGATCCGGCGTCTGCGGATGATCGCTGAACGCTCGCGAAAGCATTCCCGGCTTGTGCTTCTCAAGCGCGTCCAGCTTTTCGAAGATCTGCACCATCGCCTGCGGATCGTAGCCCGCCCGGTACATGTACTGCAGCCCCAGCCAGTCCGCCTCGCCTTCGAAGTTGCGCGAAAATTGCAGAAACGTAATCGGTACCGCAAGCTGCGATAACTCATACATGCCGTATCCCGTCCACGATCCGTAGCTCATGATCATCAACGGCACCGACCCGATCTGCATGTAGTTCAGCCTCGTCATCTCGCGAGCCGCATGGTGCGCCGCCACGTGCGCGATCTCGTGCGCCATCACCCCCGCCAACTCCGCCTCCTCGTCGCACGCCAAGATCAGACCCGAGTTCACATAAAAAAATCCCCCCGGCAGAGCCATCGCGTTGATCTCGTCCGTATCGATCACCTTGATCGTGAACGGCACACGCGCGTCGGAGTTCTTCACCAAATTCTGGCCGATCCGGTTCACATACTCCACCACCACCGGGTCCGTCACCAAGTGCGCCGACTTCTCCACCTCCATCGAATACTGCTTGCCGTTGCGAATCTCCCAGTCCGTCGAGTACCAGTTCCCCATCCCGCGGCCCCCGATGTTCCGCGTTCCCACCGCGTTCACATCGTCCTCGCTGCCCTTCTTGATGTGCGGGTCCAGCGACTCGCCCGGCGAGGGCAGCGTATCCGACTTCGGAAGCGTGGTCGCGTCCTTCGCCTCCTTGATGTCTGCAGCCGACGCCGGCGGAGTCGCCGCATCCCCCGAACTCTGCGGCCCCCCCGAAGACTGCCCCGAGGTTGTCTGAGCCGGGACCGAAGCAGGCCCTCCGCGAGCAGAGGGCGAAGCCGGAGCGGAAGCAGAGGGCGAAGCCGGAGCGGAAACGGGCGCTTGCGCCGGCGCCGCGGACGGAGCCTGCGTCTGCCCCGCCCCCCCCGGCGTAGTCGAAGCCGGAGTCGTAGACGGTGTCTGAGCGTTCACTGCCATCGGCGCCGCCATGGCAGCCGCCAAAGAAAGGGAAAGGAGTCGACGCATGGAGTTTCTCCCGGAGCCGCCTCCCTGCGCGGACGTGGCTCGGCACTGCTTGGACTTCAGTATGCGCCTTTTCGTGAGCGATTGCGACCTGTGCCCACGTTCCCAAACAGCCCCATCCACCTACCAGGTCGCGTACGAAGACCCATCCGAAGCACTCTGCTGCGCCCCCGAGTGTACGTCGTCGATCCCCGGCTGCGTCTGGTCCACACTCATCAGCGTGTCCGATTGCACCGCCACCCACGTGTCCGAACGCTGTGTGATCGGATCGATCGGCATCGTCTTCAGATACCCCGACTGCACCAGGTCGTCCAGCGCCTGCGGAGCCTGCTGCTTGTCGATCGTGTAGGAGTCGATCGCCCGCCGCATCGTATACAGATCCTCCCGCAGCACCGCCTCCTTCGCATGCCGCACGTTCTGGATATACGCCGGAACCGCGATCGCAGCCAGCAGCCCAATGATCACCATGACGATCATCAACTCCAGCAGCGTGAACCCCTCCACCCCACCGCCGGCTTCCGCTGCGCAGCCTCCCCCGCCGCACGCCATCCGCGCGCGCGCCTGCCCCGCGAACGACCTCATCGCAGCTACCATGTGTCGTACTTCGTGCCGTCCAGCGCCGTCCCTGTGCTCTTGCTCCGAACGTCGAACACGTTCTGCCCCCCAAAGCTGTCCGTCGTAGGATCGTCCTGGTTCGACCGCAGCGCCCAGTCCGCCTGCCCGGTCATCGGGTCGATCGGTATGCGCCGCAAGAACTTTACCTTCTTATCCTGCACATCCACCCCGTTCACCAAGCTCTCGAGATCCGGAGGATAGTTGAAGCTGTCCGCCTTGGTCATGAACGCCCCCTTGTCCGCGGCATCCTTGTACGCGTCGATGGCATCCCGCATCTCCCATAGATCCCGCCGCAACTCCCGCTCCTTCTGCCGCTTCACCTCAAAC
>CAXTPY010000184.1:0-327 GCA_964246195.1 uncultured Acidobacteriaceae bacterium
GATCGACACGATGGTGATGAGCCGGGCGATGCCGGGGTAGAAGCTGATCCAGTACTTGCCGGACAGCATGTACTGGTAGCCGTTGGCGATGAGCAGGCCGAGCGATGGCTCGGTGATGGGGACGCCGAGGCCGAGGAAGGAGAGGGTGGCCTCCAGCGCGATGGCGCGGGCGACCTGCTGGGTGGCGATGACGATCAGCGGGGGCAGGCAGTTGGGCAGCAGGTGGCGGAACATGATGCGACGCCAGGGCAGGGCGAGGCACATCGCGGCCTCGATGTATTCGCGGCGGCGTTCGACCATGGCTGTGGCGCGGACGGTGCGGGCGTA
>CAXTPY010000184.1:357-3811 GCA_964246195.1 uncultured Acidobacteriaceae bacterium
CCCATTCCACGATGACGAGCGCCAGGACGACGTTCATGACGCCCTTGCCGAGGATGGCGAGGATCATCAGCGCGACCAGGATCGAGGGGAAGGACAGTTGCAGGTCGACAACGCGCATGATGACGGCGTCGGCGCGGCGGCCGAAGAAGGCGGCGAGCAGGCCCAGGCTGGTGCCGACCACGGCGGCGAACAGGGCGGAGCCGATGCCGACGCCCAGGCTGATCCGCAGGCCGTAAAGCATGCCGGAATACATGTCCCGGCCCTGGTCGTCGGTGCCCAGCAGGAAGGTGTAGCCGGGGGCGGAGGCGGAGCCGGGGGGTAGGATGTTCATAGTGGCAGCGTAGGCGCCGATGGCGGCGGCGTAGATCCATGGCTTGTTCTGCTGGACGGCGAAGTCATTGAGGAGGAAGCGGGTCTCGAAGTTGTCGGTGCCGTCGAGGATGAGGTTGACGGGGCCGAGGAGGGCGGCGATGTTGGATGGGGTAAGGTCGGCGATGTAGGCGTGGACTTTGGTGGAGGAGTTGAAGAGGGCGATCTTGCGGCGTGCGGCCTCGGCCTTGGGAAGGCATTGGAGGGCGTCGGCTTCGTCGAAGAGGATCTGCCGATGGAGGTTGGATGGTTCGAAGAAGTCGCGATCGATGAGGGTGAGAGTGCCGACTCCGGCGCGGGAGAGAAGCGAGGCCGAGGAGGCTCCGATGGCTCCTACGCCGACGACGGCGACGTGGGCTTCGGCGAGGCGCTGCTGGCCGAAGGCGCCGATGCCGGGGAAGAGGATCTGGCGAGAGTAGCGGCTCTCCGCCTGGGCAGAGGGTTCAGAGGCGGGGAGCGGAGGAGGAGAGGCGCCGGGGAGGGACGAGGAGGAGAACATGGTGTGTGGCTGCGGCCAAGTGGAGGCCATCCACGTAGTATAGAGGTACTTTCAGGAAGGTTTTACTTACGCACGCGATCGGTCTGCTGGAGTGCAGGGCGCGGTGGTCGAGCAGGCCGCCGACGCGCTCGATGGGTGTGGAGGAGAGAGGGAAGCGCCGGTGTTTCGGTTGGGCAGAGAGGAGGCACGCGCGGGGAAGGGGAAGAGGATCGGTCCCTACTGCTTGTGGCTTCTACGGATGTTTGTGCTGGCGGTTGGGTGTTGCGGGACTTGCGTGGGGTTGTGGGGTGAAGGAGGTACGGCGGGGGTTTTGCCAGAGGTACAGGAGCGTGTGGGTATCGATGCGTCCGCGGAGGCGTCTAGGCAGAGACTTGCGCCGGAGCGGCAGGGCGGGGAGGAGAGCTCACTGTCAGGCTGGAAGGGATTGAGGGTAGGGGCGATCACGTTCACTGGAGTGACGTTCAGCGCCAAGGACCCGCTGCCGGGAGAACTGCCGCAGAGGCCGGGCACGGCGCTGGACCCTGAAGCGGTGAGGGCGAGCACGCGGAGGTTGTTTGCCACAGGCAGGTACGCGGACATACAGGTGCGGGGGACGCGACGGGGGGAGGAGGTGGAGCTGGTGTTTGCAGGGACGCCGCAGTACTACGTCGGCAAGGTCTCGATCGCAGGGGTGAAGAGCGACCATTTGACTTCGCAGTTGGGATTTGCGACGAAGCTGCAGCCAGGGACGAACTATACGGCGGGCGCGATGGAGGCGGGGAGAGAGGGGATCGTACAGGTCTTGAAGCAGAATGGGTATTTTCAGCCGAAGGTGTCGTATAGCACCCGGCTGGAGGCGGCGGACGTCCAGGTTGACGCAGTGTACAAGGTCGATGTGGGGCCGGAGGCGAAGATTGGGACGGTAACGGTTACAGGAAAAGATCCCGGGCTGAACGAGGCGCAGTTCCGGAGGCGAGCCAAGCTGAAGGCTAACAGCAAGGTGACGCGGGATACGGTGAACAATGCGCTTTCTAGATTGAAGAAGAAGTACCAGCAGGAGAACAGGTTGGAGGCGACGGTAACGATGCAGGAGCAGACGTACAACGCGGCGCGCAGGCGTGTGGACTATGGCTTTTCCGCGAATCAGGGACCGGTGGTGAAGGTGGTGACGGAGGGGCAGAAGTTTTCGCAAGGCAGATTGAAGCAGCTGGTGCCGCTCTATGAGGAAGGCGCGATCGACAACGACCTGTTGCATGAGGGCACACATGCTCTGCGTGAGTTCATGATCCAGCAGGGCTACTTCGACGCGACGGTGCAGGTGAAGCTGGTGGGCGCGAATACGGCGAGGGAGAACGTGGTGTATACGATCGATAAGGGCGTGAAGCACAAGGTATCCGAGGTAGATCTTCGAGGGAACAGGTATTTTCCGGACAGGGTGCTGCGCGAACGGATGAAGGTGCGGAAGACCGACCTGTCGCTGCCGAACGGGCTGTACAGTCCGGCGCTGATGGCGGGAGACATCAGCGCGATCGAGGGGCTGTACCGCGCAAATGGGTTTGGGGATGTGAGCGTGCGCACGAAGGTGGATGACAAGGATGAAGGGCATGTGGGCAAGCCGCTGAAGCTGGGGCAGATTCGTGTGACGTACACGATCGACGAGGGACCGCAGGAGCTGTTTGGCAAGGTGAAGCTGGCGGGGGTGAGTCCACAGCGGGAGCAAGAGGTGGAGCGGCTGATGAACTCCAAAACGGGCCAGCCGTTTTCCCTGCTCACGCTGGCGGGGGACAGGGATGCTTTGCTGGGGTACTTCCTGAGCCACGGATTTGAGGCTGCGCGGGTGGAGATACAGCAGGTAGAGGACGCGAAACGGCGGGCGGAGGACGTGACCTTCAAGGTGTCGGAGGGAGAGCAGGTGTTTGTCGACAAGGTGCTGGTGTCGGGGGTAGAGCACACGAGGCCGAGCGTGGTGAACAGCGATATTTTACTGCACGCGGGGGATCCTTTGAATGAGAGCGCGCTGCTCGAGACGCAGCGCAAGCTCTACGGGACGGCGTTGTTCAACGAGGTGGTGGCGGCGGTCCAAAACCCGTCTGGGGATGCGCTGCTAAAGAATGCGATCGTGCAGCTAACGGAGGCGAAGCGCTGGGACGTGACGTACGGCTTCGGGTTCGAAGCGGAGACGGGGACGCCGGCGTCGGGACAGATCTCCGAGGCTTCGAAGATCCAGCTGGGACTGAACCCGAGCGTGCAATACAACCAGAACGGGAAGACGGGAGTGAGTCCGCGGGTGTCGCTGGACGTGTCGCGGATCAATCTTCGGGGTACGGACAACTCGCTTGGGCTGCATGGAACGTATGGGCTGCTGGAGCAGGTGGCGACCTTGACGTTTACGAATCCGCATCTTCGAGGAAGCAGGAATTTTTCGGAGATCTTGTCTGGCGGCTACTCGAATGTGCAGGACATCTCGACCTTCGCGGCGAAGACACTGCAGGGGGACTTTAGGATTACGCAGAAGTTTCGCAGGGGGGATACGTTTCTGTATGACTTTGAATATCGGCGGGTGCAGGTGGACCCGAACAGTCTGCAAGTTTCGGCGAACCTGATACC
>CAXTPY010000185.1:0-3806 GCA_964246195.1 uncultured Acidobacteriaceae bacterium
CTCCAACCCACCCTTAGCTCGGCTATGCGCAGCTCCCGCAACCCCACGACAGCTAGAGGCATCCCATTTACTCCAAAAAATTTAGAGCAACCCAGAAGCTGCTGTAGACGCTTTCCTGTTTTCTTGTCCTTCCCAAAGGGAGTTTCCGTCTCCGAAGCTGCGCCGCAAGAGACAGTGGCTTTTGACCGAGGTTTTCCAGTAAAAACGCATCATCGAACCGTGAAAAGCACCTCTCCGCACGGCTGGGCCTTCCGCCAAGGCGCAACGTCCTCCGACGTCGAAATCACTCCCAAACCACACACCATCAGCAAGTTAGCCGCGCAGCCAACCATACAGCGGAAACCTCTCCGCGAGTTCTCCGACCTCTCCATGAATTCTCCGTAAAACCTCCACATTGGCGCGGTTTTCGAGCGCCTCCACGATCCATCTCCCCACCTGCCGCATCTCCCCCTCCTTCATCCCGCGCGTCGTCAGTGCCGGCGTGCCGATCCGTATCCCGCTCGGCTTCATCGGCGGATTGGTGTCGTACGGAATCGCGTTCTTGTTTACCGTAATTCCCGCAACTCCTAGAGCCTGCTCGGCTTCCGAGCCCAGCACACCCCTCTCGAACACGTCCACCAAGACCACGTGCGTGTCCGTTCCCCCCGAGATCACGCGGTATCCACCCTCCGCCACTGTCTCCGCCAGCACCTTGGCATTGGCCACGATCTGCGCGGCATAGACGCGGAACTCCGGCTGCAACGCCTCCCCGAACGCAACTCCTTTGGCTGCAACAACATGCATCAGCGGACCACCCTGCTGTCCGGGAAACACACTGCGGTCCATCCCCGCCGCGAACTCCTGCTGGCAGAGGATCAGCCCGCTGCGCGGCCCCCGCAGCGTCTTGTGCGTGGTCGTCGTCACCACATGCGCATGAGGCACCGGAGAAGGGTGCGCACCGCCCGCCACGAGGCCTGCAAAGTGTGCCATATCAACAAGAAAGAACGCTCCAGCCTTATCCGCGATGGCCCGCATCCGGACAAAATCGAAGTGTCTCGGGTACGCGCTTCCACCTCCGACGATCAGCTTCGGACGCTCCCGCAGCGCAATCGTTTCGAGCTCGTCATAGTCCACCACCTCCGTGTCTTTGCGGACCTGGTACCCCACAATTCGGTAGAGTTTGCCCGAAAAATTCAACTTGTGCCCATGGGTCAAGTGGCCGCCATGCGCGAGATCCAGGCCCAGAATGCAGTCGCCGGGATTGAGCAGCGCCATGTACGCGGCCGCGTTGGCCTGCGATCCAGAGTGCGGCTGCACATTCACGTGGTCCGCGCCGAAGAGTCGTTTGGCCCGCTCTCGCGCTATGTTTTCAATGACATCCGCGTACTCACACCCGCCATAGTAGCGCTTGCCCGGATAGCCCTCCGCGTACTTGTTCGTAAACACCGTTCCCGCCGCCTCGAGCACGGCGCGGCTGACGAAGTTCTCCGACGCGATCATCTCCAGGCCATCGTGCTGCCGGTTGACTTCGTTCTCAATCTGCTGGGCTATCTCTGGATCGGAGGCGGCGAGCGGGGCGTTCAGATCGATGGGCATGAAACGATTTTATGCCCTGCAACGCCCCGCTTTACGCATGGTTGGAGATGCGACCGGGGGCCTGGTCTCGAAGGCGTTTGAAGGCGTCGTAGACGAACGATCCGAGGTACCATCCGTCCAGGTATTTGTACGGTGTCTCGCCGGTAGTGTAGTGGCCGCACGGCAGCACCTTGGAGACGTAGTCCACGCGATGGCGGTCGAAACTGGCTAGGACGTCGAGGGAAAACTCGCGCAGGAACGTCAGGTCGTAGGTGGCGTGAACCACCAGGCAGCGCTTGGGATGGGCTGCGAACTTGTCCATGTAGGACATGGGGCTGATGCCGCTAAATAGTTGACGGACCTGATCTTGCGTTACACCTTCCTGCTCGAAGGCGGAGCGCACATGACGCGTGCTTTGCCCCGTCCAGACCACATCGCCGAACCAGGTGCTGGCGTGGTTGAAGGCGCATACCTTCAGCCGCGCGTCGTGGGCGGCGGCGATAAAGGCGTAGCAGCTTCCCAGGCTTGTTCCGAGCACGCCAAACTGTTCATAACCTTGGGCTTCGAGCCAGTCGAGGGAGCTACGGATATCGGCTACGGCCTGGCGGCAGGAGGCGATGGTGCGGCCCACGTTCGAGCTGACGGCGTAGTCGGAGCGCTCGATCTCCGCCGGCCGGCGGATGTCGTGGTAGGGCTTAGAGAGCCGCAGCGCAGAGATGCCGAAGCGGTTGAAGAGGGTGCAGAGGGCATTGTGCGAGAACGCATCGGCGTTCCATTGTGGCAGGACCACTATGGCCTGCTTGGGGCGGCTGCGGCCGGCCTTTTCCGGGGCCGGGTACCAGCGCGCGTTGACGCAGTCGTTCTCTGGGTACGGGCTTCGGACGGGAGAGGTAAATCGTAGAAAAGGAACAAGTTCAAGCTCGCCAGCGGCGGCCTGAAGCCGGACCTCGGCGTCGTGCGACAAGGTCTCGGGCCGCACGTTGGTGGGGTAAAGCTGGGGGTGGCGAAGCTGGATGCTGAAGTCCTTCGGCGTGACGTAATCAAAGAATTGGTCCGACCTTGAGACAATCTCCGCACTGGCCGCGATCATCTCTTCCATGGGACGTGGGTGAAGGCTGCCGATGCCAGACGCGAGGAGACCCGCATCCGGTGAGCTGAAACTGGGCCGATCGAGCCAATCGAAGCCCCATTCGAGCGGACGGACGATGCGGTTGCTGTCCTTGGTGGTGAGCGCGTACTCCCAGTCGTACATCCACTTGGCGTAGAGCTTGCGGAGCATGGCACCAGTCTAGCAATGGGCTAGCAAGGAGCCGGCAAGGAGGCTGGCAGCGGGGCGAATTCAGACCTCTGCGAGTAGCGAGCAGACCCTCCCGACGATGTAGTCGGTGGGTGGCTTACCGGGCGCAACTGCTTGCAGGTGAATAGGATAGCCAACGCTCGCGGGACGCAGGACAAGGTGGCCGGCGTCGAAGTCGACGTGGCGCAGCAGCATGCCCGTGCCGTAGCGGACGGCGTAGAGATTGGGCTGGTGGGCGCGGTAGGGAGCGAGCGAATTGTAGTGGCGGTCAATGACGGCGACCGCGCCGGGCGTGAGCAGGGGGGCCATGGCCGCGGCCTGCGTGGCGTCCAGGTGAATGGCGACATAGCGCTGCCACTTGGCCTGGCGAGGGTTGGTTCGGGGCCGGCTGTCATAGATGCGGGTGGCGGAAATGTGAACGGTTTCAAGGACTTGCGCGGGCGGTATGACGGCCTCGTTCATGGCGCAGGCGGGGGAGACGACGGGAACGGATTCGAGGGTGCAGGAAGAGATTGCGGGCGCGGCGGCTGTGGCGGATAGGTCGAGGGGGAGGAGTTGGTCGACGGTGAGCTCCTGCGAGGCCAGGACGCGGTCTAGGCCTCCGAGCGAGAGGGAGCGTTTGCGGTTTAGAAAGTTGGAGATATGCGCTTGCTGGAAGCCGGTCTGGCGGGCTAGGCGCGTGCCTGTGAGGACGCCGCGCTCGATGCGCTCGACGAGTTCCAGGCGGAGAAGTTCATGGAGGTGTTGAAAATTCATGGGCCGATTCCATCATTCTGACAGTTGTATAGCTTTTGACAAAACGAAGAATAGGCGAAATGTTACTTTTGTGCAATTGAATACCTCGGTAAGTGTAGGCAAAATAGGAACATTGCAGCAGGAGACTAAGACATGACAGGTTACTTCTTCGCCGAGACTTTGTTACTAGCTATGGGCGGCGGGTCTCGCCGAGGGGGGG
>CAXTPY010000186.1:0-3787 GCA_964246195.1 uncultured Acidobacteriaceae bacterium
CTCGCATGGAGCGCTACGGTCTCCACCGGCCGGTCGTGAAAATCGATGCGCCGGGGCGCCAAAAACAGGAACAGCAGGATCAGCGTCACCATCACGTCATAGTGAAAGCTGCCCCGCTCGTAGGTCCAGAAGACGTATCGCTTCAACAAGTTACCAGTAGGAGCCTCAACCATCGCTTCAACTCCTTCCCAATCCCTTCTGCTTGCCGATCACCGTGTCGCAGTTCATATACGGCACCAGCACCTCCGGAATCTCCACCGTCCCGTCCGCCCGCTGATAATTCTCCAGCACCGCCAGGTAGGTCCGCCCCACCGCCAGCCCGCTTCCGTTCAAGGTATGCGCAAACTCCGCCTTCTTCGCCCCCGCCGGCCGGTACCGTATGTTGGCCCGCCGCGCCTGAAAGGCCCCAAAGTTCGAGCAACTCGAGATCTCCCGGTACACCCCCTGGCCCGGCAGCCAGACCTCCAGGTCGTACGTCTTCGCCGCCGCAAACCCCATATCCCCCGTACACAGCAGCATCCTCCGGTACGGAAGACCCAGCAGCTCTAGCACGCGCTCCGCATCCCGCGTCAAGCGCTCATGCTCCGCGGCCGAATCCTCCGGCCGCACGAACTTCACCAGCTCCACCTTCTGGAACTGGTGCTGCCGTATCAAGCCCCGCACATCCTTGCCGTAGCTTCCCGCCTCGCTCCTGAAGCAGGGGGAAAAGGCGCAGAATGAGAGCGGTAGAAGCGATTGTTCAAGTGTCTCATCACGAAAAAGATTGGTGATCGGGACCTCGGCGGTAGGAATCAGCCAGTGGTCGCTCTCCTGGTACCTACCCGGCTCGTAGGCGCCCTTGTCATCGCAATGAAAGAGGTCTTCGGCGAACTTCGGCAGCTGCCCCGTCCCGAACAGCGACTTCGAGTTGACCATATACGGAGGCAGAACCTCGGTATAGCCGTGCTGCCCCGTATGCAGGTCCAGCATGAAGTTCGCGAGCGCACGCTCCAGCCGCGCTCCCTGCCCGAAGTGAACCGCGAACCGCGACCCGGAGACCTTCGCCGCCCGCTCGAAGTCAAGCACCCCCAGCGCCTCGCCGATCTCCCAGTGCGGCCGGGCAGGGAAGTCGAACTGCGGCTTCTCCCCCCACACCTTCTCCTCGCGATTGTCCTGCTCACTCTGCCCCACCGGCACATCGTCCTGTGGCAGATTCGGCACACCCTGAAGCATCTCGCGCAGCCTCTCCTCCGCGGCCGTCGCGGCCGCTTCCAGCTCCTCGACGCTGCCCTTCAACTGCCTCGTCTCTTCCGTCTGGCTGGCCGTGTCTCCGCCCGACCTCCGCGCGCGCGCAATCTCCTCGGTGAGCTTGTTGCGCCGCGCCTTCAGCGTCTCGAGCCGGGTAATCGCATCCCGCCGCTCCCGATCCACGTCCCCGAAGTCCTGCAGCAGCAACGCTGGCTCGGCTCCCCGCGCGCGCAGCCTCTCCTCAACCAACGGCAGATTCGTCCTAACCAGGTTCAAGTCGATCATGGTGCCACCATTCTAGCCGTTGCGGGCCCGGCCACGGGAGCACCGCGAATCACCTCCTCGGCGCAGCGATCTCCTCTCAAACAGCGATCTCCTCTCAAAGCATGATCCGGTTAGCTCCGCCAAGCCTCTCAAAGGGCCAAAGGCCCGTTCCATACCAGCCTAGGCCGTAGGCCTAGGTACAAGGCCCGGGCCAAATCAAGGGCTGAAAGCCCGTCCCATAGGGGTGTCACCAGCCATCGACGCGAGCCGCTAAACCCGTCAACATCGCCTAACGAACCTTGCCTGATCTAACCAGACAATCATCTCCTCCTGTCTTTCTCTCGTAACCCACCTGCTATACCATCGCCGAATGCGCAAGCTCCTGGTCTTCGCCCTCGCCCTCGCCGCCTCCCTGCCTGCCGCCGCACAGGTGTATCAAGCCCGGCCGAAGCTCGTCATCATCCTGGTTCTCGACCAGTTCCGCGCCGACTACCTGGAGCGCTTCCGCACCGACTTCAAGACCCCGGGCGGCTTCAATCTCTTCCTCAAAAAGGGAGCCTACTTCACCGACTGCTACTACGACTACGCCAACACCATGACCGCCCCCGGCCACTCCACCATCGGCACCGGAGCCTACACCGACGGTCACGGCGTCGCGCTGAACGAATGGTGGGATCTCACCCGCTCCACCACCCACACGGTCTCCTCGGTCGAAGACGAGCGCTACGCCATCGTCGGCGATCACGGCCCCCGGCTCACCGGCAGCCGTGACGATGTCGGAGCCTCCCCGCGCAACGAGCTCGCCAGCACCCTGGGCGATGAGGTGGTTCTCGCGACCAAAGGCGCCTCGAAGCTCTTCGGCATCTCGCTCAAGGACCGCGCCGCCATCCTCACCTCCGGCCACGCCTCCACCGGAGCCTTCTGGCTCGACCACGCCAATGGCCACTTCGTCTCCTCCACCTACTGGGGTCCGCAGCTTCCCGCCTGGGCGCTCGCCTTCAACGCCAGCGGGCGCGCCGACCAGGCCCTCAAGGAGGCGGGCGCCAAGCCCGGCCACTTCTACGACGACGTCGGCAGCTCCCCCGCCAGCGTCACCTATCTCCTGGACTTCGCCAAGTCGCTCATCTCCGCCGAACAGCTGGGCCGCCACCCCACCACCGACGTCCTCACCATCAGCGTCTCCTCCACCGATATCCTCGGCCACCGCGTCGGCCCCGACGCCCCCGAACAGCGCTCCATGGTGGACGCCATCGACATCGACCTCAACGACTTCACCGCCTGGCTCGGCCAGCACGTCGAAGGCGGACTCCCCAACGTCTGGATGGCCCTCACCGGCGACCACGGCATCCCCTCCACCGCCGAGCAGGCCGCAAGCCTCGGCATGCCCGCCGCCGCCTTCGACCTGGCAAAGATCGACGCGCAGCTCGACATCCTGCTCAGCGAGCGCTTCTCCCCCGGCAAGCGCACCCGCTTCATGCTCCTGGGCACCGCGCCCTACATCACGCTCGACCCCCGCCCCTTTCTAGCCCTCAAGATCCGCGAGGCGGAGGCCGAAGAGACCGTGGTAGAACTCCTGCCCCGAGCCCTGGAGTCCACCCTGGCCCCGGCTCCCGAAGGCATCAGCCAGCATCGCCTGCCCGCCCGCCCGATCCTCCGCACCGCCTACACCAAGGTGCAGATGGCCGCCGGCCAGCTCCCAAATACAGAAGAGGGGCAGCGCGTCTTCCACAGCTACTCGCCCAACGGAGGCTGGTACGTCCTCTTCTCCGCCGGCCTCTACGACCAGAGCAGCCCCAAGGGCACCAACCACTTCTCGCCCTACTCCTACGACCGCCACGTGCCTCTGGCGTTCTATGGCTCGCCCTTCGTTACCGGCACGTACCATTCCCTGGTGGGTCCTGTGGACCTCGCCTCCACCTTCGCGTCGCTTCTGCGCATCAACCAGCCCTCCGCCGCCGTGGGCCACGTCCTCACCCAAGCCCTCCGCCCTCCCCACGACGCCGGTGCCGCTCTAGCCAAATAGCCGGTGCCGCTCTAGCCAAATAGAGGAGCTCCTCTCTTTCCCTCCAGTCCGTCTCTTCTCGTCCTTCCCGGAAGGGACTCTGCCCTCCGAACCACTCTGCGAGTCCGCTCCCAAGAAGCATGAAGATAGTTGGCGTAGTACCCCCCACCCATCCGATATACTGTAAGTAGTGGGTGGGTGGCGATCCAGTCTTGGTCTCGGGCGGCGGCGGACAAGTCGGCCTTTCGCAAGTTGAAGTCCGGACTTAAGTCGCCTCGTTGGAAGACTTTGCAC
>CAXTPY010000187.1:0-3776 GCA_964246195.1 uncultured Acidobacteriaceae bacterium
CCCCCGGAGGCCCCACGAAACACAGGATCGGCCCCTTCATATCCGGCTTCAACCTCCGCACCGAGAGGTAGTCCAGAATCCTGTCCTTCACCTTCTGCAGCCCGTAGTGGTCCTCGTCCAGGCACTCCTTCGCCTTGCGGATATCGATGTCCCCCGAGGAAGTCTTCGACCAAGGCAGCACCGCCAGCCACTCCACATAATTCCGCGAAAGCGAATAGTCCGCCGCCGCCGGGTTCATGCGGCTCAGCCTCCCCAACTCCTTCAGCGCGTCCTTCTTCACCTCCTCCGGCATCCCCGCCGCCTCGATCTTCTCCTTCAGCTCCGCAATGTCCTTCTGCGTATCGTCGAGATCCCCAAGCTCCTTCTGAATCGCCTTCAACTGCTCCCGCAAGTAGTAGTCCCGCTGCGACTGCTGCACCGAATCCTGCACCTCGCTCTGGATCTTGTTGCGCAGCTGCTGCACCTCCAACTCCTTCGCCAGGTGCTTGTTGATCCGCTCCAGCCGCGCCCCAATGTCCGGCGTCTCCAGCAGCTCCTGCTTATCCGAGGTCGTCAGGAAGGGCAGGCTCGACGCAATGAAATCCGCCAGCCTCCCCGGCTCTTCGATGTTGATCGCGATCGTCTGCAGATCGTCCGACAGCGTCGGCGACGAGGTCACGATCTGCTGAAACTGGCTCACCACATTCCTCTGCAACGCCTCCGACCCCGCCGTCTTCCCACCCTCCACATCCTCCACCACCGTGTACTCCGCCGTCATGAACGGACTAAGCTGCGTGAAGTCACCCAGCCGCACACGCTCATTGCCCTCCGTGAAGACAAAAAGACTCTGGTTCGGCATCTTGACCACCTTATGCACCGTGGCGCGTGTGCCGATCGAATGCAGGTCCGAGCCTTCAGGAACATCCTGCCGCGCATCCCTCTGCGCCACCACCAGGATCGTCTTCTCCTCCCCCAGCGACTGGATCAGCTGGATCGAGCTCTCCCGCCCCACCGTCAGCGGAAGCACTGCGTGCGGAAACAGAACCGTGTCCCGCACAGGCAGCACAGGCACAGCCGCCGAAAACACCCCCCCGGCGACCTCCGGCGTCTTCGATCCGCTCGGCTTGATAACACTTACAAAATCGCTTGGCATTGAGTGTCCTCGTATCAGATTACCTTCATTAGACGCAGCACTGCAACGTTTGGTCGCAGGCCACGAAGCCAGCTCCAGGCTCCTGAAAGCCCCACTACTAAAGTAGGATGCGCTGCCTCCCGCCCGAGCCCGGCTAGGCGGATTTGTATCTCCCCAACACCTTCACCATCGAGCAGGTCTCCAGCAGCGATGCCGTCGCCGCCTCAGCCTGCTCCGCCGTGCTGTACCGCACATCTACATAGAACACGTACTCCCAGGGCCGCCCCGGAACCGGCCTGGACTCGATCTTGGTCAAGTCCACCCCCGCTGACGATACCCCCGCCAGCGCCTCCACCAGCGTCCCCGGACGGTGTTCCACCAGAAAGGCCAGGCTCATCTTGTCCTCGCCTGCCCGAGGCTCCTGCCCGCTCGCGTCGCCCGCAGTAATCCAGTGAAACCGCGTAAAGTTCTCCGCATGGTCCTCCACCCCGCTAACCAGCACCTCGGCTCCATACTGTCGCGCCGCCAGCTCCGGCGCCACCCCCGCCACCTCTCTGCGCCCCTCCGCCATCACATGCTTCACGCTCCCCGCGGTGTCGTAGAAAGGCACTACCTCTATCTCCGGGTGCGCAGCGAAGTATCTCCTGCACTGCGAGAGCGCCACCGGGTGCGAGATCACCCGCCTCACCTCCTCGATCCTCACCCCCGGAAGCCCGATCAGGTTATTCCGAATCCGCAACAGGCCCTCACCCTCGATCTTGACCGCCGAACTCAGCAGCAGGTCGTAGTGCTCCGCGACAGAACCATGAATCGTATTCTCGATCGGCAACACCGCTCCATCCACCTCGGCCCGCTCCACCCGCGCCAGAGCCTCGGAGGACAGGCTGGCCGGCACAATCTCCACCGCTCCCAGCATCCGCATTGCAGCCATGTGGCTGTTCGATCCCAGCTCTCCTTGAATCGCAACCTTCAGACGCACCTCCCGTACGCTTCTTGCCGCGCCGATGGCAACCCATCTAGACGCAAAAGCACCTTACTCTAGCGAGGCTACTGGCTCCAAGCTTCCCCGCTTCACGGCATGCGACAGAACTCAATGCCGCCTGCGCAGGAGAACCACTCGATGCTCTGGACAATTACGATCATTCTCTTCGTCCTCTGGATTGTGGGACTTGTTAGCAGTTACACGTTTGGCGGCTGGATTCACATCCTTCTGGTGCTCGCCATCATTGTCCTCATCTTCAACCTGATGTCCGGAAGGCGAGCCCTTTAGGTTCGCGTTCCCCCGTCAGCTGCATGCAGTAGGGAGAAAGTCACATGAACAACGATACCGTAGCAGGAAAATTGGATCAGGTAGCAGGTAAGATCAAGCAGGGTGTAGGCGAAGCAGTGGGCAATGACCGCCTAGCGAACCAGGGCGCAGTCGATCAGGTGAAAGGCAACGCCAAGGAGTCCTGGGGGAACGTCAAGGACGCCGCGGGAGCCAACGACACCACCGCCGGCACCACCTCCGACGCGGGCCACAATGCGCGCAACTCCGTCACGAATGCCGCGGAAAACGTGAAAAACAGCGTCAACCGGAGCCTGGACAACAACCGCTAGTAGCCCCCGATCAAACCTCAACCGGGGAAAAGGCAGCGCCTCAACGGGCGCTGCCTTTTCCTCTTCAAAGCCATCCGGTCCAATACGAGATACCATGATGGCAGCGCCATGCCCCAACCGGAGACCATAGCCGTAGCCATGTCCGGCGGAGTCGACTCCTCGACAGTCGCCGCCATCCTGCAGGCCCAGGGTCATACCCTGATCGGTCTCACGCTCCAGCTCTGGAACCAACGTAGGCTCTCAAGCCATCCCGGCATGCCGGAAGCCGTTCAGGGACGCTGCTGCTCCATCGACGACGTCTACGACGCCCGCCGTGTAGCCGAGCACCTCGGCATTCCCTACTACCTCGTCAATCAGGAGGCCCGCTTCGAGGCCAAGGTCGTCCGCCCCTTCGTCGACCAGTATCTCGCCGGGCGCACTCCCATCCCCTGCACCCTCTGCAACAACCACCTCAAGTTCGATGCGCTCCTCCTCACCGCCCGCCAGATCGGCGCCGACCGCATCGCCACCGGTCACTACGCTCGCAACCACTTCGATACCGCCCGGAACCGTTGGATCCTCTCCCGCCCCGCCGATGCCGCCAAGGATCAGACCTACTTCCTCTTCGGCCTCACCCAAGACCAGCTCTCCCGCACCCTCTTTCCCTTGGGCGAGATGCAGAAGCCCGTCGTGCGCCAACTCGCCTCTGAAGCCGGATTGTCGCTCGCGGCCAAGCCCGACTCGCAAGAGATCTGCTTCATCCCCGGAGGCGACTACACCGCCTTCCTTCGCGCCTACCTCGAAGAACAGGGAGAAGACCTGCCAGACTCCTCATGAGACATCTTAGACCCCGCCGGCAGCGTCCTCGGCCAGCATCAGGGCATCCATGCCTTTACCGTCGGCCAGCGCAAGGGCCTTGGCCTGAGCGCCGCTACCCCGCTATATGTCTTGCAGATCGACTCCGCAACGCGCCAGGTACAGGTTGGCGCATCGGACCAACTCCTCGGTCTGGAGCTCTACGCAGATCGCCTGAACTGGATCGCCATCCCGGATACTGAAGCCGCCGACAAGATGCGCGTCACCGCCA
>CAXTPY010000188.1:0-3740 GCA_964246195.1 uncultured Acidobacteriaceae bacterium
GCCCATATCTCCTCACCCCGCCCGAAACGCATCTCAAACAACAGCACGCCGCACGCACAACCCATCCCGAAAGGTTCAGAACATGGCAAACAAATTCGCGCTCGTCACAGGAGCTTCGAGCGGCATCGGCAAGGAACTCGCCAAGGTGCTCGCCACCGAAGGCTACGACCTCGTCGTCGCCTCCGCCGGAGACCGCCTCGGCTCCGCCGCCGAAGACATCCGCGCCCTCGGCGCCCAGGTCACCGAGTGCCACGCCGACCTCGCCACCTACGAAGGCGTCATCGAGCTCTGGCGCACCGTCCAAGCCACCGCGCGTCCCCTCGACATCGCCTGCCTCAACGCCGGCGTCGGCGTAGGCGGCCTCTTCGCCGAGACCCCCCTCGACCAGGAGATCAACATCATTCGCCTCAACGTCGAAGGCACCGTCCACCTCGCCAAGCACGTCGTCCAACACATGCTCGCCCGCCGCGAGGGCCGCATCCTCATCACCGCCTCCATCGCCAGCGAGATGGTCGCCCCACGCGAAGCCATCTACGCCGCCTCCAAGGCCTTCGACCTCTCCTTCGCCAAAAGCCTCCGCGCCGAGCTCGAAGGCACCGGAGTCACCGTTACCGCCCTCCAGCCCGGACCCACCGACACCGACTTCTTCCACCGTGCCGGCATGGACAACACCAAGGTAGGCCAGGAAGGTAAAAAAGACTCCGAACCCTCCGAGGTCGCCCGCCAGGGCTACCAAGCCCTCATGCGCGGTGACAAGCACATCTACTCCGCCAGCACCTCCGTCAAACTGGAAGGAGCCGTCGCCAGCATCGTCCCCGACTCCATCCTCGCCTCCATGCACGCAAAGCAAGCCAAGCCCATAGAAAAATAACCGGATCTAGCTCGGGGGCGCTCAGTCCCCGAGCTAGCCACCCTCTTTCCTCTGCCGAGAGAGGCTCCGGTAGAGCACATGCCGTTCCAATCGCGGCGTCTGGACTGCCGGATGATTGAAGTCTCCCGTCCAGTCTCTCTGCATTCCTATACGTTCCATCACCCGAATCGATCTCACGTTCTCTACAGCCGTAAAGGCCACGACCTCAGAAATTGCAAGGGTCTCATGGGCCAACATCAGAACGGCTTCTGCAGACTCAGAGGCGAATCCCCGCGCCCAGTACTGCGGAAGCAGCCTCCAAAGAATCTCCACACAGGGAGTGAAGTGTGCCTCGAAGGACGGGACGGATAAGCCTACAATGCCCGCGAAGGAGCTCTGATACTCCATCGCATAGATGCCAAAGCCACGGTGCTGAAATTCCTCTTCCACTCGCAGCAACGCAGCTTCGCTCTCCTCGCGCGTCCATGGGCGAGGGAAGAACTCCATCACTCGCCCGTCGGCGTTCATGGCAGAGAATGGTTCCACATCGTCGTCCCGCAACCTGCGCAGCCGCAGCCGGGATGTAGCCAGCTCCAACCGCGCGAAAGGTTTCATCTCTGCATCGTCTCGCCCGCACGGACTTGACTCAGAAGGTATCTACAGCAACGTAGCAGCTGATGTAGAGCTATTCTCATCATTCTTGTCATTTCCCGAAGGCAATCTGCGTTTGTTCTCGCTGTCGTCTGTTCTTTAAACCATCAGCTCATCCGCTCTAGTGAGCATCGGTCTTGAATATTTGCTCCGCCAGAAAATTCTCCACCTTAGCCTGATCCCGCAGCATCTCGAAATAAGCATTCTTCAGCAGCTGCGAACGCCCGTCCCGAAGCTGCTGCCGTATCGCCTGCTGCACCCTCGGATCGTTCAAATCCCGCTGCCCCGCCGGCTCCCGCGAGATCAGCTTGTAGATCGCATATCCCACCACCTTCTTCGTCTGCGGATCCACCCCAGGGATGATCTCCGTGATCTGCCCCGGCTTCAACTTCACAATCTCCGCATACACCACCGGGTCCGCATGCATCTGCGACTCCGAGACGAACCCCATATCCCCACCGTTCGGCGCCGTCTCCGGACGCTCCGAGAAGTTCATCGCAATCGCCCCAAAATCCTCCCCCGCATCCAGCCTGTTCTTCAGCGCCTGTATCTTCTTCTTCGCCTCCGTATCGTCCGCCGCCTTGGACCCCTGCAGATTCCCCGCTTGCGCCGCCGGCATCCCCGTCACCTGTATCTGCGCCAGATGATACTGCGTCTCGATCAGGTTGAACTCCGACTTGTGCTGGTTGTAATAGTTCGTGATGTCGCTGTCCGTCACCGTGATCTTTGAGTTGATCTCCTTGTTCAAAAGCTTGTCGATCGTCAACGACCGCCGTAGGTCGTGCTTCACATCCTCGAGCGTATGGTTCGAAGCCTTCATCCTCTCGTTGAACTGCTCCTCCGTATACGGCGCCTTCATCTCCGCCAGCTTCGCGTCCACCTCTTCGTTGGTCGCCGTCAGGTTCATCTTCGCCGCGCGCTCCTGCACGATCTCCTCGTCGATCAGCTCCCGCAGCACGTTCAAACGCAGCGAATCCGCCTGCTCGAGCGAAGGCTTCTGCTGCGACTCGCCAAGCTGCGCCGTGAACATCCGGTCCAGCTCCGGGCGAAGAATCGCCTTCCCATTCACCGTCGCCACCACATCCGCGCCGTGCTCGCGATGGCATCCCGCCACCGTCACCAGCCCAGCCCCCAGCAGCGCCGCACCCACCAGGCCGAACACACCTCTGCTCCGTCCCCTTGCCTCCACGTTCGACCGAATCGCCTTGTGCACTACGCGTACTCTCCTGCCTGGCAAAGACTAACTGCCCGGTTTTGCCCCTGGCCCCGCCCCCGGAATAGCCGCCGCCGGAGGCGTCTGTCCCTCCGCAAGCAGAGCGTTATCGATCATCCGGAACACATACTGTATCGGCTGCGCACCTTCCACCCGCTCCCCATTGATGAACAGCGCCGGCGTCGCCTCCACCCCCAGCGCCTCGCCCGCCTTGATCGACGCCCTGATCCCCGATTCGTCCTGCTTGGCCAGGCACGCGTTCAGCGCCGCGATCTCTAGCTTGTCCCTCTTGCCCTCCTCCCGCGCCAGTGTGTCCAGCGTCTCGTTCGCCTTCGCCAAGCTCTTCTGCTCCCCACCCATCTCCCCCGCATGCGCGTGGATGTAGTCCACCAGATTCCAATACCCCATCGCGCTCTGCGCCCCCACGCAGTTCGTATCTACCGCCGCCCGCATCGCCCACGGATGCTGGTCCAGGGGGAAGTCCCTGTACACGATCCGTACCTGGTTCTTGTACCGCTCGAGCAGCGCCGGAAATAGCTGCGCATGCATCTTCGCGCAGAACGGGCACTCCAGGTCGTCGTACCCCACGATCAGCACCGGCGCCGCCGCCGGTCCACCCCGTGCCGGCCGCCCCTCCTCGGACATCATCGTACGCGGATCCTGGCTGATGTCGTACTTGCTGAACTGCGCCAGCGTCTTACCATCCTTCGACAGCAGAAACTCCACCGGCTTGCTCGACTTCCCCTCCGCCAGAAAGTTCACGCTCACCGTATCGAATCCCGGCACCTCGCTCGGCTGCCTAGGACCCACCACAATCTCGTACTCCGGAGGTACGCTCGACCGCGAACGGATCAGCACCTCCACCCGCCGCGCCTGCTCCGCGGACAGCATTCCCCCCGCTCCCGTACCCGAAGCCGGGTTCTGACCGTGGCATCCGGCCGCAGCCAAACTCAAACCGAACAGCAACACCCGAAGCTTCTGCACAGCACTCAGCACAATACTTCCATTATCTCACGCGGTACCCCC
>CAXTPY010000189.1:0-3706 GCA_964246195.1 uncultured Acidobacteriaceae bacterium
CGCCGACACGGAATGCGAGGTCGGCCAGCGTGCGCGCCTGCACGGAGCCGGAGACGACGCCCTCTCCGCGATGGTGAATCTCGGCTACCCCCGCCCCGCCGCTCAGCGCGCGGTGGAGACGGCGCTCGCCAAAGACCCCGGGGCGGCCCAAGACTTCGAGATCCTCTTTCGTGCCGCCCTGGCCGCCGTTCGTTAAGGCCGAGGGGGCTCCGCCGCGGGTGCGAGCGGCAGATTCCAGCCCAAAGGCAATCCCTTGCCCTCCTCTGCCCACCAAGAGGAACTTTCCTTCCACGCTACTCTCCTCCACCCCCGGCCCACCCTCGCCCGTAGGCCTAAAAGACATAAGAAGCCCCGCTTGCCGGATGGCTGCCTACGTGCAACGTTGCAAAATGCTGCATCCAGGCGCTCTGAGCAAGCCCCGCCGTGAACCACTTTGGTCGGAAGCCTAGCCCGGATCGCCCTAGGAACAGCGGAAAAGGAAGGTAACACCATGGCCGTTCATCACCTCTTCAGCTGCGTTTGTGGAGTGCAACGCAAGACCAGCAATCATTGGATTCTCGCCATCAAGACCAAAGACGGCATTCGCTTCATGCCCTGGGACTGGAGCCTGGCGGTAAGCGAGAACGTGATCGTCCTCTGCGGGGAGCGCTGCGCCGCGGCTCTCCTGAGCCGCTCTATGGGAGAGTGGAAGCAGGCCAGCATGCGCTCGATCGCCTACGATGATGCCGCTTAGTCGCCCGATACGGTGCGATTTTCATGAAAATACAACCAAGGTCGAAGTGTGTTGATACCGTAACCGGACGGAGTTCCGTCCCATAGGTCGTGGGGAGCATACTACGTTTGCCTCCCGACGAATTTGCTTTCCAAGACGCGTCAATGATGCGAATCTGAACCAGGGAGTTGCCTAGCCGTGCAGATCGTCTGCTATGGACATAATGAGATGCTGCTGAAGACCAGGAGATGGATCCTGGAGAGGCAGTTCCGCGTCGAGACGGCCAAGGCGCCCGAAGAGTTTAAACACCTGGTGACGCAGTCCCCCATCGACCTCGCCGTCCTGTGTCATACCTTACCCCCTGAGGAGTACGAAGCGGCCGTCGCGCTTCTGGCGACGCAAGCGCCCAAAATCAAGCTGCTCAGCCTAGCGCCCTCGGCCGGCCGTCTCAGCCCGCGCACGGAGACGGCCCTGGCCACAGCCTCAACGAAGCTGAATACCGCGGTCACACGGGACGGCTCGCCCAAGGACCTGCTGCGCAGTGTCCGCCTCCTGCTCGAGGCAGGATCCTAGCTCCGCAGCGTGGCAAACCGGATCACGCACTGCGCGCCGCCTCGCTCCGGCCCAGCGGAAGAGAGATGCGGAACGCCGTCCCTGTGCGCCCCGGCCGCGTCGATGTCCGCGTCCGGATGCGGCCCTTGTGCTCCTCGATGATGGCCTTCGAGATAGCCAGCCCCAGCCCGGTTCCCCTCTCCTCCTTGGTGGTAAAGAACGGGTCGAACACTCGGCTCAAGATCTCTTCCGGAATTCCGTGGCCATCATCCGCTATCGTGATATGCACCTCGCCGCCCCCCTTGCGGACCCTCAGGTATAACCTGCCATTCTCTTCGAGCGCGTCCACCGCGTTGGCGATCAGATTCGAGAGCACCTGAAGAATCTGCCCGGTGTGAACGATCACCGAGACCTCCTCCTTCAACCGCTTCAGCAGCCGAATCTGCTTGGCTGAGATCTTAGGCTGATGGACACGCAATGCGGACTCCGCGATGCTCACCAGATCCGCCGTTTGGTGAGCCCCCGAAGGACGGTAATAGCTCAACGTCTGGTTCGCGATGCGGATCACGGTGCCCAGTTGCTCGTCCAGCATCCCGATATACATCCGCACGCGATCAGGATCGTCCGCGGCTAGCTCGGTTAGGAAGGTTAAATTGGCGATCGCCTCGAGAGGATTGTTGATCTCATGCATGATCGCGGCGGCGAACTGGCCCGCCGCGGCTAGCGTCTGACACTCCCGTAATGCCTTCGCGAGCTCTTTGTCCTTGCTCTCGGACTTCGATTGGCCTGCCATACACAACTCCCTGCGAGCCTCTGATTCGATTGGAAAAAGCATCCCAGGGATGCCCCGGAAGCCCACAAGGGAGCGCCTCCGTCCGGCTTGTGTCATACCTCCGCAGCCCTGAACCTGCATCTCTGAACACTCCGGGCGGCCCGTTACCACGTAGGATGCGCAGCAGGCGCTCAGGTACCGCTCGCTGCACAGAAAGCTTCCTCGAGTCCTTGAAAAGGAGCACGCAGCCAGCCTGCAGGGAGCCGCCACGACCTACCGCGTCACACACTGCCCGGCTCAGGACGCCCCCCAGGAAAAATAATCGCTCGCCAATTCCGTCCCGCTGCGCTATCGTCAGACACAACACCACAACTCAGATATCAGTCGCCTTGACCCTGCTCTCGTTCGCGGAATCGTATCCGCTGCACGACACCCGCCAGGACGACCGAAGCCACGTTTCACGCCGGTAGCCAGACGAACGTTTTGAGGAGTCTCCCCATGCTCAGCCGCCTGCGTACCCTGCCCCTCGTGTCTCTGCTGCTGGCCGCTCTGGCCGCCTCGCCCAACGCTGCCGCCCAGATCACCCTGGGAGGCATCACGGGTGTCGTTGAGGATCCCTCGGGAAGCATCGTCCCCGGCACCACCGTCACCCTCACCGGTGAGCAGACCGGCCTCACACGCTCCGGTTCCACAGGCTCCAACGGCTTCTACGAGTTCCCCAATCTGCCCATCGGCACCTACGCCCTCACCTTTACCCACGAGGGCTTCGAGACCAAGAAGATCTCCGGCCTCAACGTCCAGGGCGACCGCACCCTCACCGTCAATACCCAGCTCCCCGTCGGCTCCGTCAACACCTCGGTCAGCGTGGAGGCCTCGCCCTTGATGAACGCCGTCGACACCACCAACGGCTACGTCCTCGACCGTCAGCAGATCGAATCCGTCCCGCTGCCCACCGGCTCCTTCACCGGACTCGCCATTCTCTCTCCCGGCGTCAACGCCGAGCTCCCCGGAGGCACAGGCTCCAACTCCGGCCTGGGCAACCAGCCCATCTGGGCCAACGGCCAGCGCGATACCTCGAACTCCTTCCAGCTCAACGGCGTCGACGCCTCCAACCTCTTCAACGGCAAATCCACCTCCCAGGTCGCCAGCGCGCGCGTCGTCAACAATACCGGCGAAGGCTCCGCCGCCGGAGGCGTCATCAACTCCGCCGTCTCCGTCTACCTCTCCATCGGCAACGCCATCCCCACGCCCGCGCCCGAGACCCTCGCCGAGGTCCGCGTGAACGCCTCCATGTACGACACCAGCCAAGGCGGTGCCAGCGGAGCCCACATCGACGTCTCCACCGCCTCCGGCACCAACCAGCTCCACGGCAACGCCTACTTCCACCGCGGCACCGACTGGCTCAACGCCGCGCCCTTCTTCTTCAACCAGGACAGCAACATCCCCGCCTCCCAGAAGGTTCCACAACTCCACCGCTACACCGCCGGCTTTGGAGTCGGCGGCCCCATCCTCAAAGACAAGCTCTTCTTCTACGGCGGCTACCAGCACGTCCACGTCTCCGACCAGGAGACCGGCATCTCCCGCCTCACCGTCCCCGTCGGCCTGGGCAACGACCGCTCCCCCGCCGGCCTCGCCGCCGTCGCCAACGCCAACTTCGCCGGCAATGGCAC
>CAXTPY010000190.1:0-3696 GCA_964246195.1 uncultured Acidobacteriaceae bacterium
GGAGGAGAAGGTAGAGCTCCCAGGCGGCGAGGGCGGCGGGAGTGATGATGGCGGTCTCTTTCGAAAGGACAGCGAAGGAGAAGAGGGTGGCGGTCCAGAGGCGGTCGCGAAAGGCGTCTGCCCGGAGTGGCCGGGACGTGGCGCGGAAGGGGGGGTCTCGCTGCGGGCTGAGATAGAAGACTAGGGCCCAGAGGGTGAAGGCGGAGGCGAAGATGTCGGCGTGGGCGAGGGTGCTCTGGGCGAACCAGATGGGGTAGAGGCCGGTGAGCAGGGCGGTGACGAAGGCGGCGCGTGCTCCGAGGAGGTTGCGCGCGAGGCGGTAGACGGCGAGCAGCGCGGCGGCGGCGACGATGCAGATAAAGGTGCGTGTGCCGCTGATCACGAAACCGGAGAGGTGCCACCATGCGGCCAGCAGGAGCGACGGCAGGGGAGGGTGGGCGTTGGTGACGGTGGACTCGGGGATGAGGGTGCCGGCACGGAAGAGGTCCCACGCGGCGGGGACGTAGTAGCCGGCCTCGTCCCAGAAGTAAGGGAGGCGGAGGAGCGTCCAGTGGGAGAGGAAGACGGCGACGAAGAAGAGGGGGTAGAGCTGCCAGAGTGGGAGCGCGGCCGCTTTGCTGCTGCGGCGGACGGAGGCGCGGGGTTTGGGTCTGGCGGGGAGGTCGGATTTTCGTACCGGCATGGTCTCTGAGCCTCGGTCCCGGTCGGAGTCCTACTCCAGTACGGGAGACAGACGAGAGGTGGAGGAGCGCAAGCGCAGGGTGAGAGGTGGATCTCGCCACTGCGCCGCGCGATGGAGCTGCGCGGCTCCGGTCGAAAGGGCAGGTGTTGGCAGAGGCTCCGGAGATGCGGAAGGCTTAGTTGACGGGGCCGCCGTGGCTGGGGACGGGCTCGAGGGCGAGGACGCCGAAGGTCTGTTCGTACTGCGCGAGATTGTGTCCTAGGACGTTCCAGAGGGCCTTGGCCTGCTGCGGGCTGAGGTAGACGCCCTGGAAGTTCTGGACGTCGACGCGGTCGGGGGCCGATTGGCTCATGGTGCCGAAGATGAGGAAGAAGTCCCATACGCTCATGCGCACCTGGACGCTGTTGGAGTAGCTGTCTCGGTAGGAGTCGGTATTGGCGAGGTGGAGCGTAGGCTGATCGGGGGTCTGGTTCTGGGAGCTCATGGGTGCTTTCTGGTGTTGGAGGTGTGGAGTTGGTGCGGAAGGGGGGACTTGAACCCCCACGGATTGCTCCGCTAGATCCTAAGTCTAGTGCGTCTGCCAATTTCGCCACTTCCGCAGAGGTACTGGCTGAGAGCGATTGTAGCGCAGGGTGTGGGCAAATCCGACCTTCGCAAAAAAGAGGGAGGGAAGAGTGGGTGGGTGATGTAGAGTGTGAAGAACTTTTCTAAAAAGAAACAGCAACCTATCGGAACCGCAGCAGCAGACCCGGCGGGGAGGGAGTTACCCGACGTGGGAGCTTCTGCGGCGCATCTCTACTCACGTACCGCTTGTTTCACGATGGCTGGGACATTCGCATTTGGAGAGAGGTAATGGGGATGGGGATCTCACGGCGCGATTTTCTGATGCGTGTAGGGCAGGCGGGTGGGTATAGCGCTGCGTTCGTGGCAATGCAGGGCATGGGGCTGATGCCTCTGCGTACCGCGGAGGCGGCGGTGGGGACGCAAGTGGCGATGGACGTGGGCAAGGGTGTAAAGGTGGTGATCCTAGGCGGGGGGATCGCCGGTCTAGTGGCGGCTTATGAGATGCGTGCGCTGGGATATGAGTGTACGGTGCTCGAGGCGCGGGCGCGCCCGGGGGGACGGAACTGGACCGTGCGGGGCGGCGATACGGTGGCGTTTCTGGATGGCACGACGCAGAGGTGCGAGTGGCAGGAGGGACACTACCAGAACTTCGGTCCGGCGCGGCTTCCGTCGATTCATCCGCACATGTTGGGGTACTGCAGAAAGCTGGGCGTGGAGCTGCAGGTGGAGGTGAACATGACGAGGTCCGCGCTGCTGCAGAATGATAGGGCGAACGGGGGCAAGCCGGCCGTACTGCGGCAGGTGGAGAACGATACGCGCGGGCACGTGAGCGAGCTGCTCATGAAGTGCATGAGCGCGGGTGGGCTCGATGCGGAGTTCAGCAAGAGGGATCGAGAGCGGATGCTGGATTTCCTGCGGATGTACGGTCCTCTCGACGATGCGGGCAAGTACGTGGGGAGCGACCGGGCGGGGTATGCGCGGGCGGCGGAGGCGGGCAACGAGGCGGGTGTGCTCAGCCAGCCGATCTCGATGGAGATGTTGCTTGAGGAGAACTTCTGGCAGGGAATGCTGTTCGATGAGGCGTTCGACATGCAGGCGACGATGTTCCAGCCGGTGGGCGGGATGGACCGGATTCCGTATGCGTTCGCGAAGACGCTGGGGGATGCGGTGCAGTATGAGTCGCCGGTGACGGAGATTACGAAGACCGGGACCGGGGTGCGGGTGGGGTATACCCAGAAGGGCGCGGCGAAGACGATCGAGGGGGAGTACTGCCTGTGCGCGATGCCGCTGACGCTGCTGAAGAAGACGCGGAACAACTTTAGTGCGCCGTACAAGAAGGTGATTGAGGAGTGTACGTATGCGAGCGCGTACAAGATCGCGTGGGAGAGCCGTCGTTTCTGGGAGCAGGATTACAACATCTATGGCGGCCTGGAGTTTGTGAACGAGGGGTGCAGTCCGGTGTGGATGCCTTCGGCGGGGATGTTCAGCGAGCGCGGGGTGTTGGTGAGCGGCTATACGGAGGAGCAGGAGACGCCGTTCGCGAAGCTGGGGTTGACGGAGAAGTTCGCCGAGAGCAGGCGGACGGTCGAGCGGCTGCACCCGGGGCATGGAAAGGAGCTGGAGAAGCCGATGTATGTTACCTGGGGCAAGGTGCCGTATAACGAGGGGTCGTGGATTCGCAGCTACGCTCCGGGGCAGGAGCGTAGTCCGGGCTTCGGTGTAACGCGGAGGACGGGGCAGTCGCGGAATCCGGCGGCGGCGAGGACGCAGACGAACCCGGCGTACGAGACGCTAATTGAGCCGGATGGGCCGGTATATTTCGTGGGGGATCATTGCAGCCATATCGTCGGCTGGCAGGAGGGCGCGGCGACGAGCTCTCTGCGTGCGGTGCGGATGGTGAGTGAGAAGGTGAAGAGCAGGGCATAGGCGAAGGGCACAAAGGAGAGTTGAATGAAGAGGATGATGCGCGCAGGGTCGATGGTAGTGGCTTTGGTGTTGTCAGCCGGAGCTGCGACTGGGCAGGTGGTGGTGAAGCATCTGCAGCCGAATGAGAAATCGCCGATCGCGGAGGGAGTGTGGGCGGGCGATACGTTGTACCTGAGCGGGCAACTGGCTTCGCCGGTGACGCCGGCGGATCCAGCGAAGGGGATCGCGGCGGTCTATGGGGACACGAAGACGCAGTCGCTTTCGGCGTTGACGAAGATCCAGGGGCTGTTGAAGGCGCAGGGACTGGATATGAAGGATGTGGTCAAGATGACGGTGTTCCTGGCGGGAGACCCCGGGAACGGGGGCAAGCTGGATTTCCCGGGGCTGCAGTCGAGCTATACGCGGTTCTTTGGGACCAGCGAGCAGCCTAACAAGCCGGCGCGGAGTGCGTTCCAGGTGGCGGCGCTGGCGGCTCCTTGGGCGCTGGTGGAGATCGAGGTGATAGCGGTACGCGGGAAGTAGGG
>CAXTPY010000191.1:0-3688 GCA_964246195.1 uncultured Acidobacteriaceae bacterium
CTTCTCCAGCCTCTACGCCGACATAGGCGACGCCCAGTCCATCGAACGCAACCTCTCCAGCTTCTCCGCCCACGTCGTCAACCTAGACCGCATCTCCCGCCTCGCCCTCCCCTCCTCGCTCGTCCTGCTCGACGAGCTAGGCTCCGCCACCGACCCCGAAGAGGGCGCAGCCCTCGCCGTAGCCGTAGCCGCCCACTTCCTCGCCCTCGGCGCTTGGACCGCCATCACCACCCACCTTACCTCGCTCAAGGTCTACGCCGCCAACCACCCCGGCGTCCTCAACGCCGCCGTAGGCTTCGACCAGGCCACCCTCACCCCCACCTACGAGCTCCGCCTCGGCGTCCCCGGAGCCTCCGCCGGCCTCAACATCGCCGCCCGCCTCGGCCTCCAACCCAACATCGTCGCTAACGCCCGCGCCCAGATGTCTACCCAGACCGCCGACATCGGAGCCTTCCTAGACGCTCTCCACGACCAGCTCGCCGCCGCCACCTCAGAACGCGCCGCCCTCGCCCGCCGTGAAGCCGAACTCACCCGCGAGCGCGCCCGACTCGAGACCGAAGGCCGAGCCGAACAGAAAGCACGCACCCGCGAGCTAGAAACCAAACTCCACACCCTGCTCGACGACTTCAGCGCCCAGCTCCGCGAAACCGTCCAGGCCATCGAAGACAAGACCGTAGCCCAGAAGATCTCCCGCGACTCCGCCACCCGCATCGCCCGCGCCAAGCGAGAGTTTTCCGAACAGTTCAACTCCACCGTCCTCGCCCACAACACCCGCGCCGACGAAGGCGATCCTGCCGCCACCCCGGCCCTGCGCAAACCTCCTCCCCAGCCCCTCAAGCCCGGCGACCTCGTCCGCCTCAAGAGCCTCAACGGACGCGAAGCCCGGGTCACCCGCCTGATCGACGACCGCAACCTCGAAGTCGTCCTCGGCCAGCTCAACTCCAAGATGCGCATCACCCGCGACGACATCGCCAGCGTCACCCCCGTCCAGGTCGTCACCCCGCTCGAAGCCGCCCGCAAACGCGGCAATATTACCGTGTCTTCCACACAAAATACCGTCTTCGTACCGTCGGAAATCAACGTCATCGGACGCACCGCCGACGAGGCCCAGACGGAAGTCGAGCGTTATCTAGATCATGCCTTCCTCGCCGGACTCCCCCGCATCCGCATCGTCCACGGTACAGGCATGGGAATCCTCCGCAGAACCCTCCGCGAATTCCTCCACAAACACCCCCACGTCACCTCCATCACCGAGCCCCCACACAACCAGGGCGGCCAGGGCGCTACCGAGGTAGAACTCCGCCAATAACCGTCAGCAGCAGGCAGATAAAGGCCCAAACTGCCGCCTCCACCCCATCCCCACCTAGTTCTTCACCGTCATAGCATCCGAGTCCACAGCGTTCTTGCCCGTAATTCCCTCGAGCGCAGCCAGTATCCCGCGATATTCATTCTTGTCGCATTGCATCGCAAATCCGCCCTTCTTCTCTCCGTCAGACCACGTAAGTCCAACAAAATGCTTCTTCGATTTCGAAAAAGCCATCAGCGCGCCTACACCGAACGAGACCACAGCCAGACCGATTGCGGTACCAATCCGCCGATGGACATCCTGCCCATACGTGATTTCAGTAATCGAAGCCGCCGGTATATTCACCAGTTCCTCCTTGTCATGCATAATCCGCACATTCGCGGGTTCAACAAACAAATGAACGCCCGTTCCGGACTTCACGTTTTGAATCGACCCGCCGTCGTACACGACTTTGTAGCTGTTGTCCGCAGCAAAGGCGGATGTGGGGACGAGAATACAGAGGAAGAGTGCGAGCAACGCTTTCATGGAGAGCTCCTGACCTCTCGCAGTCTTACGGAAGCCCTCCCTGCAGACAATCACTTGTAAGTTGTAGTGCCGTGTGGCGGTTTGGCCCCAGACGACAAAAAGCCCCGGAAGCACCGGGGCTCTCGCGACATCCAACCACCTCACCTCAGGCCGTCTGTGCCTCGGCCTCATCCTGCTGGCTCTTCTTCGCGGACTCCTTCTCCTTCGGCGTCTTAGGCGCTTTCTCCGAGTTCTTATCGCCCTTGTCCATCGCGGCCGCCTCCGACATCGTCGGCTTCGCCTGCGCCAACACCTTCTTGCCCGCGGCAATCTCCTCGTTCAGCGACTCCGTCAGCAGGCTCACCGCCTCTTTCTCGCCCAGCGCCTTGGCGATCGCAATCGCAGCCGTATACCCGGCAATCTCATAGTGCTCCACACGCAGCGCCGCTCCGATCAGACACACATCCTTCGTCGCGCCCTTCTCGTCCTTCTCGATGGCCTCCTTGCCCTCTTCGACCAGGCCCTCCATCGCACTGCAGTGCTGCCCTGTGGGCTTCATGCCAAGCTGCGTAAATACCTGCTTCAGCCGCTCCACCTGACCCTTGGTCTCCTCCAGGTGCTGGGTCACCAATGTCTTCAACTCGGGGCTCGAGGCCGCCTTGGCAATCTTCGGCAGAGCCTTCACCAACTGGTTTTCCGCGCTGTATAAATCTCGCAACTCGTCGATCATTACATCTCTTAAACTCATTCGCCTTCTCCTCGTCAGGTAGCTTGAGCTGCATCGAAGCAAGCTCATGTCCAAGCGGTGAGAGTCTGAAACCGCTCCAGCAGTTGGCCGCAGCCTGAAGAAGACCCTCGAAAGGCGGCCGCCGTTACCCATCGAACCCTTCCTCCAGTGCCGCCCGCGAACACCTCCCTGCTCACCTCGAGACAGCAGCCTCAACCTCACCGGGACGCGCCTTGAACGCACCCGCGATCTCCGCCACGCGCGCGTAGGACTCGACCCTCGCCGAGTGTTCGAACGTATCCGTCACGACGATCACCTCGTCCGCGGCCGTACCCTCGACCAACCTCTCCAGCCCTGCGCGAACCGTCTTGTTCGAGCCCACAATCGCCGCGCCCAGCTTGGACTCGACGGCCTCCCGCTCCCACGGCTGCCACAGTGTAGACATGGATTCTACCGGGGGCAGAAGCTCCACCGGCTGGTTCCGGATCAGGCGCAGAAAACGTTGCTGCGACGTCGTAAACAACCGTTCCGCAGCCCTGTCCGTCTCGGCCGCGATCACCTGCACCGCCACCATCAGGTGCGCCGCCCGCAGCTCCCCGCTAGGCCGAAAACTTCCCCGGTAAAGCTCCGCCGCCGCATGCAGGTACTCGGGAGCGAAGTGCGCCGCGAAGGCAAACGGCAGCCCCAGCGCCGCCGCCAACTGCGCGCTGTAGCCGCTCGACCCCAGCAGCGTAATCGGCACATCGCTTCCCTGGCCCGGAATCGCCCGCACCGCCTGTCCCGCGCGCTCCGGTCCAAGATAGCCTCGCAGCTCCGCCAGCAGTGCAGGAAAATCCTCGCCACCCTGCTGCAAGTCTCGCCGCAGTGCTCGCATGGTCTGGAAGTCGCCGCCAGGCGCCCGCCCCAATCCCAGATCGATCCGGCCCGGATACAAGGCCGCAAGCGTCCCAAACTGCTCCGCAACCACCAGAGGCGCATGGTTCGGCAGCATCACCCCTCCACTGCCTACGCGAATCGTCTTCGTTGCACCGGCGATATGCCCGATCAGCACAGACGTGGCCGAACACGCGAGGCCGGCGATCGAATGGTGCTCGGCCAGCCAATAGCGCCCGTACCCCGCCGCCTCCACGTGCCGCGCCAGATCCACCGAC
>CAXTPY010000192.1:0-3688 GCA_964246195.1 uncultured Acidobacteriaceae bacterium
GGGGTGGGCGAAGGAGCGGAGGCAATTCGGGAAGGCTTTGGTTGAGTTTCAGGCGATGCAGTTTCAACTGGCGGAGATGGCGATGGAGATCGAAGGGGCGCGGCTGATGGTCTATAACGCGGCGCGGCTGAAGGATGCCGGCAAGGAGTTCCTGAAGGAGGCTGCGATGTGCAAGTACTTTGCCTCGCAGGTGGCGGAGCGGGTGGCGAGCCTTGCGGTGGAGGTCTTCGGCGGGGCGGGTTTTGTCAAGGAGTATCCGGTGGAGAAGCTGTACCGCGACGCGAAGATCGGGAAGATCTACGAGGGCACCTCCTTCATGCAACTCGCGACCATAGCGAAGCTGGTTCTCTGATCCGGGTTCGGGGGCGAGCGCGCAGGCGATCCACCGTGTCTTACACTGGTGTGAGAAGGTCGCGTAGTACATGACTTCCAAGCCAAGCGTAGAGACTCCGCGGGCTCCGCTGCCATTTCTCGGCCTCGCGTGCGCTGTAGGAGTTTCGACGATCTACATCAACCAGCCGCTGCTGCTGGAGATGGCTCATTCCTATGGGACGGCTCCGTCGCGCACGGGGTTTGTAGCGGTGGCCACGCAGGTGGGCTACGCCGCGGGGCTGCTGCTGTTCGTGCCGCTGGGCGACATTTTGGAGCGGCGCGCGCTGATGATGCGGATGTATGCGGCCGTGGCGGTGGCGCTTCTGCTGGTGGCGGTCGCTCCGAATCTGGGGCTGCTGCTGGCGGGGAGCGTGCTGATGGGGCTCTTCGCTTCGGTCACGCACATAGCGCTGCCGATCGCGCCGGATCTGGCGCCGGAGTCGCAGCGTGGACGCGCCATCGGGATCGTGATGACGGGACTGCTGCTGGGGATTCTTCTAGCCCGGACGTTCGCAGGCTGGGTGAGCGGGGTGCATGGGTGGCGCTGGGTCTTCGTGGTGGCGGCGGTGGTGAATGGGGCGTTCGTTCCACTGGTCTACGGCAAGATGCCGAGGCTGCCGCCCAAGGAGAAGCTGCGCTACGCGGATGCCATGAAGTCGTTGTGGACGCTGTTTCGCAGCGAGCCTCTGCTGCGTGAGAGCTGCGTGCTGGGGGCGCTCACGTTCGCGTCGTTCAGCTGCTTCTGGACGACGCTGGCGTTTCTGCTGGACCGGCACTATGGCCTGGGGGCGGGGGTGGCGGGAACGTTCGGCATCGTGGGCGCGGCGGGCGCGTTGATCGCTCCCTTCGCGGGTAAGCTCTCGGACCGGCGCGGACCGAGGGTGGTGCTGTCGGCTGGGCTGGCGCTGCTTGCGGGCTCGTATGTCCTGCTGTGGGTGGAGGAGCGCGGGAGGCTTAGCAGGCCAGTGCATCTGGCGCTTCTGGTGCTGGGGGTGATCGTGCTGGACATGGGGGCACAGATGATGCAGATCGCGAACCAGACGCGGATCTTCGGGCTTGTGCCCTCTGCGCGCAGCCGGCTGAACACGGTGTATATGACGATTTACTTTACTGGGGCGGCCGTGGGTTCCGCCCTGGCTACCATGGCTTGGGGGCGCTGGCAGTGGAACGGCGTGTGCGGGCTGGCGCTGCTTTTGGTCGGGCTTGCGGCGCTTCGTCATGTGACGGGATTTCGCACGGAACAGCCGCGAGGTTCGCGGGGAGAGAGACCGGAGAGCCTGTTTCTGGAAGCTTGACTGGAGGCTGAGCTATCCCGCCTTCGGTGCTGGGGTTTACTCTGGTTTTGGCACGGTGAGCGACAGAAGGACGGAGCGCACCGTACGAGTGATTAGAGCAAGCGGCGGAGGAAGCATGAAGTTGAAGAGACGAGCGGCGGCAGTGGCGATGATGCTGGGGTGCGCGGGTTGGGCCCACGCGCAGGAAGCGAAGACCTACACGGGCACGGTATCGGATGCGATGTGCAGCGCGAAGCACGACATGGGCGTTCCCGACCCGGTGAAGTGTACACGCGAGTGCGTGAAGAATGGCTCCGCCTATGCCCTGGTGGTAGGCAGCAAGGTGTACACGCTGCAGGGCGATACATCGGGTCTCGACAAGTTCGCGGGAGCGAAGGCGTCGGTGACGGGAACGATGGCCGGCGATACGATTACGGTCAAGTCGGTGAGCGCGGCGAAGTCCTAGGAGCGCGGCTGGGGGCGGAGTGGGTGCTACCATGCGTCCATGTCCCCGGCGGCAGGAGTCCTGGTGGAGGCGCGTGGCCTGGTGAAGGAGTACCCGTCGGCTCAGGGTCTGGTGCGCGTCGTCGATGGGGTCTCGCTCGAGATTCGGCGGGGAGAGACGCTGGGCCTGGTTGGGGAATCGGGCTCGGGAAAGAGCACGGTGGCGCGCATGCTGCTACGTCTGATCGAGCCCACGGCTGGGGCGATCGCGTATGACGGTGTGGATCTGCTGGCGCTCTCTAGGGGCGGAGTGCGCGCGCTTCGCCGCCGCATGCAGATCGTCTTCCAGGACCCCTACGCTGCGTTGAATCCACGCATGCGGGTTCGCGAGATTCTTGCGGAGCCGTTCGCGATTCATGGGCTTGCGGGCGCCGTTGGCGAGACGGCTAGGGTGCGCGCACGAGCTTTGCAGCAGAGGCTGCAAGAGATGCTCTTTGAGGTGGGACTCGACGAGAGCGCTCTCGAACGCTTTCCGCATGAGTTCAGCGGGGGCCAGAGGCAACGCATCAATGTGGCGCGCGCTCTGGCGTTGCGTCCGGAGCTGCTCGTGCTGGACGAGCCGGTGAGCGCGCTCGACGTGAGCGTGGGCGCGCAGGTGATCAACCTGTTGCGCGAGCTGCAGCGGGCCCAGGGCCTCACCTATCTCTTCATCTCCCATTCCATGCCTTTGGTGCGCTATCTCTGCGACCGGGTGGCGGTGATGCGCCACGGCCGCGTGGAGGAGTGCGGCGAGGTGCTGCAGGTGTGCGAGCATCCACGCAGCGTGTATACGCGCAGGTTGATCGATGCGACGCCCGAACTTGGCCTGGCGTAGGTCTAGCGTCAGCGGGGGATGCGGTTGGGTAGCTACAATGACAGCAGGATGATCTCAGCCTTCACCTCGCATGCACACTTCCTCTGGCTGATCGTTGCGTCGTTCCTGGCGGGTGTGATGAACGCCATGGCTGGAGGAGGTTCGTTCGTCTCCTTTCCTGCCATGATGGGGGTTGGCATGCCACCCATTCAAGCCAACGCCACGAATACGGTGGCGCTTTGGCCGGGTCAGTTGGCGAGCATTGCGGCGCTGCGCGGGGATCTGCGGCGCGACCTGCTGGCGGTCGTGCTGGGTGCTTCCGCGCTGGGCGGAGTAGCCGGCGCGGAGGTTCTGCTTCATACGCGGCAGCTGACGTTTCTGCGCCTGATCCCGTGGCTTCTGCTCACCGCCTCGCTGTTGTTCGGCATCAGCGGGCCGATAGGGCGCTGGCTGAAGCGCCGGGCGCTGGCCAACGCCGTCGAGCCGCAGCAGCAGAGGGCTATACCGGAGCTGCCGTTGTTCCTCGTGCTGCTGCCGGTATCGTTCTACATCGGCTACTTCGGCGCGGGTTCGGGCTTTCTCATCATGACCGCGCTGGCGCTCTTCGGAGTGGAGTCCATGCAGGAGCTGAATGCCTTGAAGGTCCTGGCATCGGGCACGTCGAACTTCTGCGCGGTGGTTACCTTCGTCCTGCGGGGAGCCGTGGTCTGGCACGACTGCCTGCTGGCCATGGTCTTCGCTGGGG
>CAXTPY010000193.1:0-3613 GCA_964246195.1 uncultured Acidobacteriaceae bacterium
CCCCCCTCCAAATCCTGGCCCCTCCCGCTCCTTTGCGCTGCAAGTAAAGGGGGTTATGCCCACAGCCCAAGCTGAGGTCTGGCGCCTCGACGCCGACCACGGCAACGTCATCAAGACCTTCGACGCCATGGGCCGCCCCGCCTTTCCCACCCGCGACGAGATCGCAAAGCTGCAAATCGCGGGCAAACCTGCCCACGCCGACTTCATGCAACTCGACCACGGCACCCTCACCCTCTCCGTCCCGCCCCAGGGCCTGGTCCTCATCACCATCCCCATCAGCCCGCATCACCCCTGAAATCTCCAGCATTCTAGAACCTTTCCTACCCAAACGAGTCATATCCCTGGGGCCTGCACCCGGTCACAATACAAGCGTCAACCCGAATCCGAAGTCCTTGCCACACCTCTTGCCTTGAATGTTTGAAACTCCCGCCATCCCGCCCCGCATGTCACGTCGCGCAGCAACCAGACTCTTCGGCGGAGCGCTTCTGGCGCAGCTTCCCGCAGCCCGGATGGTCCACGGAATGCCCGTGGGAGCCCCGTCGCCGCACCCGCAGGGATCCGGGCGACAGCTTCCCAATCTGCGCCAATCCGCCGCCTTCGCCTTTGAACCCACACCGGAAGACCTCAGCTTTCTCAATGACTTCGAGCGCCGCGCCTGCCTCTTCTTCGTCGAGCAGGCCGATCCAGCCTCCGGCCAAGTCCTCGATCGAGCCAATAACCACACCACTACAGGCAAACTCGACATCCGCTTCGCCTCCAGCATCGCCTCCACAGGATTCGGCCTCTCGGCCCTGTGCATCGCCGACAAGCACGGCTTTTTCCCCACCGCCCGCCTGCGCAAACAGGTCCTTGCCACGCTGCGCTTCCATTTGAACAAGATGCCGAATGAGCACGGCTTCTTCTACCACTTCAACGACGTCAAGACCGGTAAGCCCCTCATTAACAGCGAAGTATCATCGATCGATACCGCGATCTTTCTCTGCGGGGTTCTGACCGCTCGGGCGCACTTCAACGATGCTGAGATCCACAAGCTTGCAACCGCCCTCTATGAGCGGGTGGACTGGCCGTGGATGCTGAACAGTGGTCTGACCTTTTCTATGGGCTGGCATCCTGAGACGGGCTTTATCTCCTATCGTTGGAACGAATATTGCGAACTGATGATGCTGTACCTCCTTGCGATCGGCTCCCCGACCCATCCAATTGATCCGACCTATTGGGATCATTTCACGCGCCCGCATGTCGACTTCGCCAGCTTCCGCTACATTAGCCCGCGCGCGCCGCTCTTCGTTCACCAGTATTCTCATGCCTGGTTCGATTTCGCGAACAAGCGCGACGATTACGCGGATTACTTTACCAATTCGGTGACCGCAACCCGCGCCCACAAGGCCTTTTGTCTCTCCCTGGGACGCGGCTACACGGACATCTACTGGGGCATCACCTCGTCGGACTGGCTCCACGGCTATACCGCATGGGGAGGCCCTCCGCTGCTTGGCCCGGTGGATGGAACGGTGGTGCCGGCGGCGGCGGCGGGGTCGCTGGCCTTCCTGCCGGGGGATTGTCTGCGCGTGCTGCGTGCGCTTAAGGAGGCGTACGCGAAGGATGCTTGGGGGCGCTATGGGTTCTGCGATGCGTTCCACCCGAAACAGATGTGGTATGACCCGGACGTGCTTGGGATCGATCTAGGAATCTCGTTGCTGATGGCGGAAAACATGCGTTCCGGCTATGTTTGGGACACTTTTATGTTGAATCCAGAGCCCAATGCGGCCATGACACTCTGTAACTTCCACAGCTTCTGAAGTCTCTTTGGGGCGGAGCAAACCACGTCATGAGGGTGCTTTTGGGGTCCGTTGTTCCTACGAATTTACCGGTGCGGCCGCGGTGAAAGTACGGACTTAGCGTGGACGGCTGCGGGCGACGGCGAAGATGCGTCAGCGCTTGATACAGAGCCATTTTGCGTGAAGTCTCCGCCCGCTGGCGTGGGTGGTATTTGTGGTGTAAAAGGTGGAAATTTGTACCGCAAACGTGGGCACGAAGCGGCGGGAGGGGGAACGCCTCGCGATTCGCGGTGGGAGAGGTGGCGCAGGGGTTACGGAGGCGTGCTGCTGGTGCGGTTCGGATGCGGGCCTGGGTTAGGAAACTTTCGACTAACCTTTCGATTGATGAACTTCCGGGCGAGGGAACTTCTCAGTTGACTGCGGCGCCGCATGCGAGCACTATTTGTACACCCTCGGGCGGCCTATTTAGGGCGACCGAGCGGCCGCGAGAGCACGGCGTCGCGGCCTGAACTTAGCAGGATCGGGAGGTTTCCATGAAACGCCAGGTATGTGCCCTGTGGTTGCTTTTTGTCGCGTCGTCCGTGGCCGCGTATGGAGGCGAACAGCTGATTCCGGCTGGGTCGCTGGTGCAATGCACGGTATCGGAGCCGAAGCTTTCGTCGAAGACGGCAGATATCGGCGATCCGGTGCTTTGCCAGGTGAGCCATGTGGAGATGTATGGGCGCTCGGTATTTCCGTACGGAAGCTACCTGGTGGGGCGGTTCGAGGACTACAAGGATCCCGGGCACCTGGTGGGGAAGGGGTGGATGGAGCTGAAGTTCGACCGGATGGTTCTGCCTCCGGACGTGGTGATTCCGGTGGCGGCGAAGGTAGTGTATGTGCCGAAGTACTCGGTGGACAAGCAGGGTCGGATTCATGGGTCGGGGCACGCGGTGCGGGATACGGTGGAGTGGTTGATTCCGGTGCTTTGGCCGATCGACCTGATCAACCTGCCGCGGCGTGGACCGCGTCCAGTGCTGAAGGCGGAGACCAGGCTGACGCTGAAGATCATGGATGACCTGCCGGTTCCGACGGCGCAGGCGCAGCGCAACGACCAGTATGGTTTTGCGCAGCCTTCTCCCGCTCCGCAACAGCCCTCGTATGGGCCTGCGCAGCCTTCGTACGCGCAGCCGAGCGAGCCGAGTCCCGCGTATCCGGCGCGTCCCATGTCGTACGAGGGGCCTCCGCCGCAGCCCCAGCCGCAGTTGAGGCAGAGGGAGCCTATGACGGTGCTGGTGATGCGGAATGGATACAGCATGTATGCCACGGAGTACCGATTCGACGGGAGAAGCCTGCGCTACACGGCGGTGAACGGGGCGCCGGTAGTGATGCGGATGGAGCAACTGGACGTGCCGGCGACGGTGCAGGCGAACCGCGAGCGGGGCACGAATTTCTCGCTTCAACCGGGGGATTGAGCGGTACTGAAGGTTGAGCGCGAGTGGTGCGACGTCCGTTCTCCGCCTCTTCAAGGGACAGGATAAAGAGAGCCAGCGTTGAGTTTGCGACCTGGACGCGGCGGTGCGTGCCTTCTTGAACTTGACGCTGTACGGCTACGGAGGTGGGGGAGTGTGCCCCAGCTTGATTCCCCCTTCGTAGAAACAGTTGGCGGCCGGCCTGTGGATGGGGGAGACTGGCAGGGATGAAGAGAAAGCTGCGTGTGGGTGTGGTCTTCGGTGGGCGCTCCGGGGAGCATGAGGTCTCGCTGCTGTCGGGTGCGAGCATTCTCAAGGCTATCGATCGAGGGAAGTACGAGGTGGTGCCGATCGGGATCACCAGGGAGGGCCGGTGGGTGATGGGGG
>CAXTPY010000194.1:0-3593 GCA_964246195.1 uncultured Acidobacteriaceae bacterium
CGCGGCAAGCGGGCGCGGGCGAGTGGGTGGATGCGGTGAGCCGGCGGGGGTTCCTGAAGGTGATGGGGGCTTCGCTGGCGATGGCGGGGCTGGCGGGTTGCACGAAGCAGCCGGACGAGCCGATCTATCCGTACATACGGCAGCCGGAGGATCTGGTGCTGGGGAATCCGATGTACTTCGCGACCGCGTTTCCGTTTCCTACCGGGGCGATTCCGGTGCTGGTGAAGTCGCAGGAGTTTCGCCCGATCAAGGTGGACGGGAACCCGGAGCATCCGATGGCGAAGGGGAAGTCGGATGCGATTACGCAGGGGACGCTGCTGGAGTTGTACGATCCGGATCGTTCGCAGCATGTGATCTACCGGGGCGAAAGCTCTATGTGGGGGGACTTTCAGCAGGCGTTCCAGAAGGCGGCGAAGGGCAGCGCGGGCGGGCAGGGAATCTATTTTCTGAGCGAGACGGTGACGTCTCCGACGCTGGCGGCGCAGTGGAAGCAGGTGCAGCAGACGTATCCGCAAGCGAAGTTCGTGCAGTGGGAGCCGGTAAACCAGGACAGCTCGCGGGCGGCGTCGAAGGCGGCGTTCGGCAACTACATGGATGCGCAGTACAAGCTGGAGAATGCGGACGTGATTCTTTCGCTGGACGCGGATTTTCTGGGCGGGATCGCGCATCCGGGGTTTCTGCCGTTGTCGCGCGCGTATGCTGCGCGGCACCGCTTCAACGCCGAAGAGCCCGACCAGGCGATGAACCGGATGTATGTGGTCGAGAGTATGCCGACGGTGACGGGGTTCAAGGCGGAGCACAGGCTGGCGCTGAAGCCTAGCGAACTGGTGGCCTTCGCGCAGGGGCTGGCTGGGGGCTCGGGTGCGGCGATCGGCAATCCTGCTGCGCAGAGGTTCATGACGGCGGTGCTGGACGACCTGAAGCGATCGGGCGGACGCTGCGTGGTGATTCCGGGCGAGCAGGCGGCGCCGGAGGTTCATGCGGCGGCGTATGCGCTGAACCAGAGCCTGGGGGCGGTAGGCAAGACGGTAGTGTATACGCAGACGGTGAACCCGATGCCGTCCGAGCAGGGTGCGGACCTGAAGGCCCTGGTCGGCGACATGAACGCAGGCAAGGTGCAGTGGCTGGTGATGCTGGGGGTGAATCCGCTCTACTCCGCCCTGGCGGATTTGAACTTCCAGCAGGCGTTCAGCAAGGTTCCCGTGACGGTGCATCTGGGCACGCATGTGGACGAGACAGGTGTGCTCTCGACGTGGCACATCAATAAGGCGACGTATCTGGAGAGCTGGTCGGATGCGCGGGCCTATGACGGCACGGTGAGCCTTATCCAGCCGATGATCGCTCCGCTGTATGGAGGGCACTCCGCGCATGAGGTGTTGGCGACACTGCTCGACAATGCGCAGGCGACGGGCTATGACGCGGTGGTGGCGAATGCGAAGACGTATCTGCAGGGCGACTTCGCGACGGCCTGGCGCAAGGCTCTGCACGACGGCTGGGTGGAGGGGACGGCGTTTCCCGGGGGGAGCGCATCGCCGAAGGGAGGCGCGGCCGGGACGTTCGGGCAGGCTGCTGCGGGAGCGATCGAGGTGCTGTTCCGGGCGGATCCTTCGCTCTACGACGGGCGGTACGCGAATGTGGGCTGGTTGCAGGAGCTGCCGAAGCAGGTAACGAACCTCAGCTGGGACAATGCGGCGCTGATGAGCCTAGCGACGATGGAGGGCAGTAAGCTCGAGGAAGGCGATGTCATCGATCTGACGGTGAATGGGCATACGGTGACCGCGCCAGTGCTGATGGTGCCTGGGCATGCGGATGGGGCTATCACGGTGCAGCTTGGTTCCGGGCGGCGGGCTGAAGCCGGGCGCGTCGGTGCGGGGGTGGGTTTCAATGCTTACACCATCCGGCCTTCGGATGCTCCGCTGTATGCTCCAGCGACGCTCCAGAAGTCGAAGGTGGAGTACGAGCTTTGCGTGACCAAGGTGCATAACATCGAGCATCGGGGAGCGTTCGCGCAGCACGATCTGGAGCGCAAGGAGTACGACAAGGAAGGAACCTATTCGCTCGCCGGGCACGAGGCGATGGAGCGCTCGATCATACGGTACGCGACGGTAGCCGAGGCGAAGGCGAACCCGGACTTCGCCTCTACAGGCGCGAGCGGCACGCTGGTGGACAAGGTGGGCTATGGCCCCCAGGGAGAGGCTCCAAAGAAGGGCGAGAGCTTCTTCCCGGATGCGTGGCACTACGACAAGAAGGATGTCTCCTCGCAGCAGCTACAGAATGCGTGGGGGATGGCGATCGACCTGAACTCGTGCATCGGGTGCAACGCGTGCGTCGTGAGCTGCTATGCGGAGAACAACATCGCGGTGGTTGGGCGCGAGCAGGTGAAGATTGGCCGGATCATGCAGTGGATTCGGATCGACACGTACTTTGAGGGCGACCTGCATGCTCCGCGGGCGCACTTCCAGCCCATGGCCTGCCAGCATTGCGAGAACGCGGGCTGCGAGCAGGTGTGCCCGGTGGGCGCGACGGTGCATACGCCGGAGGGCCTGAACACGATGGTGTACAACCGCTGCGTGGGCACGCGCTACTGCTCGAACAACTGTCCGTACAAGGTACGAAGATTCAACTTCCTGTTGTACTCGGACTACGACACGGAGAGCTTGAAGTTTATGCGCAATCCGGACGTTACGGTGCGTTCGCGCGGGGTGATGGAGAAGTGCAGCTACTGCGTGCAGAGGATCGAGGCGGCCAAGATCACCGCCGACAAGGAGAACCGCGCAGTGCGCGATGGCGAGATCGTGACCGCGTGCCAGCAGGCTTGCCCGACCGACGCTATCGTCTTCGGCAACATCAACGATAGGAATAGCAAGGTCGCGAAGGTGAAGGCGCAGGAGCGCGACTACCCGGTGCTGGCCGACCTCAACTTCCGTCCGCGCACAACCTATGTGGCGGGTGTCATCAACCCGAATCCGGAGCTTGCATAAATGGCGACCAAAGGACCCATTCACGATCCCGAACTCGATCCGATGATCGATCCGCGCACGGGCGAGTACGCCGTGATCGCGCCCGGGCATAGCTTCAAGTCGGTGACCCAGAAGATCGCGGGCATCGTGCTGACGTCGAACACGCCGCTGGGCTGGTTCTTCGGCCTGATTGTTGCGGTCGGGGTGGCGCAGGGTGTGGTGATCGGCTGCACCTGGCTGTTCCTGAAGGGCGTCGGCATCTGGGGGGTGACGATTCCGGGCGCCTGGGGATTCGCCATCATCAATTTCGTCTGGTGGATCGGTATCGGCCACGCGGGCACGCTGATCTCGGCGATTCTGCTGCTGTTCAAGCAGACCTGGCGCAACTCGATCAATCGGTTTGCCGAGGCGATGACGATCTTCGCGGTGGTCTGCGCGGGCACCTTTCCGCTGATCCATGTGGGGCGGCCGTGGCTGGCGTACTGGCTGTTTCCTTATCCGAACACGATGAACGTGTGGCCGCAGTTCCGCAGCCCGCTAGCCTGGGACGTGTTCGCGGTGTCAACGTACGCGACCATCTCGATCGTCTTCTGGTATATCGGGATGATTCCGGACTTCGGCACACTGCGCGAC
>CAXTPY010000195.1:0-3577 GCA_964246195.1 uncultured Acidobacteriaceae bacterium
GCTCACCGCCCTCCGCGTAACTCCCGCAAAGCCTCCGACCCACCCGGAGAAACCCGATCCTCACCACCGCTAACCTGCACCCCACCCTCGTACCCGCACCGTCCCCTCCTCGAGCTTCGCTCCTCGCGCCTGCACGGCCTCACCAGCTAAACTGCTCGCAGCCATGAATACCATCCGCATCGGTTCCCGCGGCTCCCAGCTCGCTCTCTGGCAGGCCAACCACATCGCTTCCCGCCTCCTCGAACGCGGCCATCCCGTCAAGATCGAGATCATTCGCACTACGGGCGACCGCATGCAACAGCCCGATCTTCCCCCGCCCGCAAACCTCGGCGGCCAGGGCATCTTCATCAAGGAGATCGAAGAGGCACTCGAGGCCGGTGCCATCGACCTCGCCGTCCACTCGCTCAAAGACCTGCCCACCACCGTCGCCCCGCAGTTCGTCCTCGCCGCCATCCCCAAGCGCGCCGATCCCCGCGACGTCTGGGTCTGCGAACCCTTCTGGTCGCTGAACACCCTCCCCGAGAACGGCCGCATCGGCACCACTAGCCCCCGGCGCAAGGCCCAGCTCCTCGCCCTCCGACCCGACGTCACCTTCGTCGAGATCCGCGGCAACATCGACACTCGCCTGCGCAAGCTCGAAGAGGGCCGGTGCGACGCCCTCGTCCTCGCCGCCGCCGGCCTCGACCGCCTGGAACGCACCGAGCACGTCCACTACCGCTTCTCCCCCGACGAACTCTGCCCCGCTCCCGGCCAGGGTGCCCTCGCCATCGAGCCCCGCCGCGGGAACGCCCCCGAAGATGTCGCCCTCCGCCACGCCCTCGCCTTCCTCGATCACGCCGAGAGCCGTTTCGCCGTCGAGACCGAGCGCGTCGCCCTCGAAGCCCTCGGCGGAGGCTGCTCCCTCCCCATCGGAGTCCACTGCGTCCCCGCCTTCGAGCAATGGCGCGTCTTCGCCCAAGTCATCGCGCCCGACGGGGAATCCATGGTGCAGATCGAGACCGAGGCCACCCTCGACACCTCCCCCACCGCCCTCGGACGCTGGGTAGCCAACGACCTCGAATCCAAAGGCGCCCTCGCCCTCCTCGTCTGATCGGCTGCTCAACCCGTTCAGCACCAGCCAGGAAGCGCTAGAAACCCGTCCTTTCGATCGGATCCATAGGGCTCCATGCGTGGCGAGGCGAAGAAGTCCCCCCTTTCTGCCGGGCTTTCGCCCCTCTTACTCGGCTAACGCCAGTTGGCCGCGCATCTCTCAGCCGCTTCTTCCAGCACGCAATACCTCTCCCCCAGGTAGCATCCTAGTCATCAGCTTCCAGATATCTCCGTCAGCGAGGGCAGAGCCGATGCTTCGAATCCGGTCCATAGTTCCAGCCGGGCTCCTCTATCTCTACCTCCTTCCCGCGGCGCTGGCGCAGTTTCAACCCACCACCTGCAAGAACGCCTTCACCCCGGAACAGGAGATCGCCGAGGGCCAGAAGGCCGCTGCGCAGGTCTACAAGACCATGCCGGTCCTCCCCGACGGCAACCCCGTCGTCCAATATGTCCAACAGATTGGCGCCAAGCTGGTCGCGCAAGCTCCCCTCATGCCTGGCGTGGACCGCCAATGGCCCTTCAACTACCACGTCGTAGCCAGCGCCGACATCAACGCCTTCGCCCTCCCCGGAGGCTCCATCTTCATCAATCTAGGCACCATCCAGGCCGCCCAGACCGAAGCCCAACTCGCCGGCGTCATGGCCCATGAGACCTCCCACGTCATCATGCGCCACTCCACCTGCAACCTCACCAAGCAGCAGCACCGCAGCGTGCTCTTCGGCATCGGCAGCCTAGCCTCGGCGATCCTGCTCGGCGATGGCGCAGCCGGCGCCTTGGCCCAGGGAGTCGTCGGCTTTGGCCAGAACCTCGACTTCCTCCACATGTCGCGCGATGACGAAAAGCAAGCCGACCTGCTCGGCACCCAGCTGCTCTACGACGCTGGCTACGATCCCCGCGGCCTGCCCCAGTTCTTCGAGATCATCCAGGCCAAGTACGGACGCGGAGGCTCGCAGATGCTCAGCGACCATCCCAATCCAGGTAACCGCACAGAATATGTGGATGCGGAGATTGCCTCCCTGCCGCATCGCGCCCACTACATCGTCACTACCCCGGAGTTTACCCGCATGCACGCCTTGGCTATGCACGAGACCGCCTTCTCCGCCAAGGAGATCCAGGCCGGAACCTGGAAACAGGCAGGAAGCTATGCAAGCGGCCCCGGAGGCGGCATCTCCCGCGCCTCGACGAACATCGCGCAGCAACTCCCGCCCGCGTCATCCGGCGATGCAGGCGCTAACCCGCCGAGCCCGACGCCGGGCTCTCTGCACCGTCTCACACCGGCTCAGTTAGGGCTCAACGCCCCAATGCGGAGCCTCCAGGCTGCCCTCTACGCCGTCAGCTACCCTTCGACCTGGCAGCAGACCGGCAGCCTCAACGGCCAGGTAACACTCGCTCCCCCCGGGGGAGCCGACGCCTCGGGTGTAGCCTATGGGGTTCTCATCAACCTGGCGAAGCAAAGTGGAAGTGGCGTATCCGATCCTGCCTCCCTCAATGCGGCCACCGATGCCCTAGTCCAGCAACTCAGCCAGCAGAATACTGGCCTAGCCCAGACGGGCCGGTCCTCTACTCTGGTCCTCAATGGGAGGCAGGCCGAGTCGGTCGAACTCCGCGGCGCGTCTCCCATCGTCCAGGGCGCCGCAGCCCTGCCGGAGCAGGATTGGCTGGTGACAGTCGCGCGTCCGGATGGAGACCTCAACTATCTCGTCTTCGTCTCCCCAGAGCCCGATTTCGCCTCTATCAAGCCGCTCTTTTCAGCCATCCTGGAAAGTTTCCAGGCCCAGTAAGGGCTGGCCGCTCCTCGTTCCATGCTCTCGAAAGGAAGTTTTCGACAGCTTCCGGCGATTTGCACAGTCATCTGGAGTTGCATCTTCCTCGGGGGACTGCTACTCTCAGGAAGTCGCGAAACGAGCTTGCACGAAAGCAAATATGTAAGTGCAGTCTCATCCGGCGCAAAGAGCTTCTTCCGGTCGCGTGCTGAGTGCTTCGTATCATGTCCTGGTCTAGTATCCAGGGCTTATGCTTGGCCTATCGGAAGCCCAGTCCAAGCGTCAGATCGTAGTGCAGCCTGCGGGCTGGCAAAACAAACCAAGCAACTGCATTGAAAGAAACGAGAGCTTAGTGCTCGACGGCGTATTTCGCCGTGATGTTGTTCGGCTAGCCAGTATTTCGTGGCTTTGATCTTTTGGCGTTCGATAGCGCAAGAACGCTGTAATACAAATATAAAGTACAAAAATAAGTTGACAAGTAGTGGCTACTGCGATAATCTTAGAAAGTTCGCTAAAACGTCGAACGCCGATACGAAGCAAGGATGTGGTGATTAAAACCCACACCGACGGCAACCAACAGACGAAAGCGTATCCAGTTCGAGGACACAATCATGGCTTAATGCCTGATAGTCCTTGATCCCAAAACTGCCCGCTTAGGCGAATGCAGTTCGGATCTTTGACAACATAGTTGAACGTGCCAGTCGTGAGATGATACGAAATTTGGT
>CAXTPY010000196.1:0-3536 GCA_964246195.1 uncultured Acidobacteriaceae bacterium
GGAAGGGGTTGGCCGCGCTGGGTCCATTTTGGTGGATGGAGCGGGCGACAAGTTCCTTGCCGCTGCCGGTCTCGCCGAGGATGAGGACGGGGTGGTGGGAGAAGGCGACTTTGGAGAGGATGCGGTAGAGCTTCTCCATCTCGGGCGAGGTTCCGACGAGGTCTCCCATGCCGCGCGGGGTGCGCAGGCGCTCGCGGAGGAGGCGGCTCTCGGTGTCGAAGTGCTTGCGTCTTTCTACCTTGTCGAGGATGGAGGTGAGCTGGTCCATGGCGAAGGGTTTGGTGAGGTAGTCGCTGGCGCCGATGCGCATGGCCTCGACGGCGGAGGCCACGGTGGCGAAGGCGGTCATGACGACGACGGCGGTTTCGGGGTGGAGGGTTTTGATCTCCTGGAGGAGGGCGAGGCCGCCGCCACTGGGGAGCCTGGGATCGAGCTTGAGGTCGAGGAGGATGAGGTCGATGCGGCGGTGGTGGAGGATGGCTCTTGCTTCGGGCACGCTGCTGGCGGAGGTGACGGAGAAGCCCATGCCGGAGGCGATCTGGGTGCAGGCCTTACTGAGGGCGGCGTCATCGTCGACGACGAGAACCTGCACCAGGCTGCGGGTGGGCTGGTCCTGGACCAGAGAGAGTGCGACGGGCGAGGCTGCGGCTGGGGTTCGGGTCTGGGCTAGGGCCTGGGAGCGACGCGCAGAGGCCGAGGCCAGGGGAGAGGAGCTCCGCTGCGGAGCGGCCGCGATTCTTGCGGGGAACGACAGGGTGGTACTACGGCTGTTTGTGAGAAGTTTGCCGGGCTGGCTGCGGTGGACGGTGCTTGATAGGCCCTTGCTCATGCTGCTCCCCTTGGCTGGCGTGACGTGTCGACTTGAAGTGTGGCTGCGCAGGGCTCCGGCATCGTTTTCAGGAAGTGGGAGCAAGGCGATCGGGCCGGGTGAGCAGGTAGAGCAGGAGATTGTTGGTGGTGTAGGCGGGGGATGTCTGCAGGCGGTTTAGGACATCCAGATCCGCGGGAGAGAGTTCGGCCCAGGGCTCGAGCCTCGAGAGCGGAGGTGGGAGAGCTGCGTGTGGGGCAGGCTGCTTCCTAGAGTCTCCACTCCAGAGGCCGAGGGTGCTGTGCGCTTGGGCGGTTGTCGCATCCGGAGACTTCCAGGCTGTCCTACTCTGCGTGCCTTGCATCGTCTACTCCCCTTCCTGCGGACGTCATCCAGAAGGAACAGGATGATGCGCCGGAATGCCTAGAGGAGAACAGGTTGGAGTTGGGTTGGGTATCGCCTAAATAAGTGATTGACTAGACGGCAAAAGACCTGTAATAGCGCACGAGAGATGTGGGTGGTGGTGCGGGCTTGAATCCGACTCTGGCACCGCTACTGAAGAAAGGTAACGAGACGTGGATAGTTTTTATGCGAAGCGATTCACGCTGCCGTGACTGGGCATATCCGCCCAACTGCCTCTATGATTCTTCTGTATTCGAGGATTCCATCGATTCGATGTATTGGCTCGTGGTGGGCGGCGCGATTGCGTAGCTTCCGATTTCGCGCCAACTGAGAATCTGTGCGTTCGGTGGGCCAGCCAGGGCTATACTACGTTTCCCCAAATCGAAAGGGGCGTGGCTCATTGAAAGCCATCCTAACGACGGAATACGGGTCACCACTTGACGTGCTTCAGCTGAGACAGGTCGCGACCCCCGAGCCCTCTGAGGCGGAGGTCCTAGTCAAGCTGTTTGCATCGTCGGTCAACCCACTCGACGATTTCGCAATAAGAGGGCCGTTGTTTTTCGTACCGAAGCTGGGGAGACTTTTCAAACCGACACACAAGATCGCAGGAGCTGATTATGCCGGAATCATTGAATCAGCAGGCCGGGGTATAAAGCGATTTCGTCCAGGAGATGCCGTGTTTGGGGCATCGTTCATGGGAAAAGGACAGGGAGGATATGCCGAGTATGTGTGTGTTCGTGAAGACGCTCTGGCACCGAAGCCAACCAATCTGTCGTTCGAGCAAGCGGCAGCGGTACCCGTCGCGGCGATTACGGCTCTGCAGGGTCTCCGCGATCATGGCCAGCTCCGGCCCGGGCAGAATGTTCTGATCGACGGCGCATCTGGTGGCGTGGGTACGTTTGCTATCCAGATTGCCAAATCATTTGGTGCCGACGTAACTGCGGTTTGCAGCACGAGGAATATGGACAGAGCGCGAGCTATCGGTGCGGACCACGTGATCGATTACACACGAGAAGATTTCACGCGAAGCGAGCTTCGGTACGATTTGATCCTCGGTGCAAACGCCCATCATTCGATTTTCGACTACAGGCGCGCCCTCAGTCAGAACGGAACCTTTGTGTTGGTCGGAGGCGGGTTGGCTCGAATGCTCCAGGCGATGTCACTGAAGCCACTGCTGTCGTTGATCGGAAGCAAGAAAATGCGCTTTTTTATTGCGAAGGTCAACGCAACTGACCTCCTTGCTCTCAAAGATCTGCTCGAAGCTGGAAGTATCGTACCTGTCATCGACAGGCAATACCCGCTAGACGAGGTGGCCGCGGCCATCTGCTATCGCGGAGAAGGACATGCACAGGGCAAGGTCGTTATCTCCATTCGTCCTCATCAAGAGATTCGAACCAATCCCTGAGATATCGAAGCCTAAAGGAGCCGCCGAACAGACGCTGTTCTAAGTTGGTGATATGAGGGCAATCCACTCATCGAGCCGGATGGAGGGCGACTGTCAAATTCCGGTCGGATCGTCGCCAATCCGGAGATCACTACAGCAACCAGAGTTTCTCGTGGGGAATTCGATTGAACCCGATGGCGGATTACCAGTGTACTGGAGCGGCTATCAGGACCGCATGCAATTGCATTCGGTGGCCAAAGTCTTGTTGTATCCAGCAATTTGGGGTAAGCCCGGCACGTCGATTACGTAGAAACGACGTGCCAGGTCGCCTAAAGACAAAGAAAACTCTTGCCAACTATAGATAATTCAATGAGAGCTCAATCGCAGAAGGCATTTCTCCATTCGTAGCAAGCAGATATGAGGTTAGACGGCCGGTCGTCAAGAGCCGGGCAAGCTGAACGTGTGCGTCTTTTGTGTAAGTAAAGGACATTGACTCTTTGCGATGATAGCGGTAGTTTGGCGATGTGCGCCTCGGGATCACCGATGTTTCGTAGAGATGCGAACTATGTACCCGTAGGCACCGGCTTGTACAAAAGGTCATCTTCGGGTGACCTTTTGTAGCATCCGCCTCGGCAGCTCGCTGATTTGTCTTTGGCTCCAACAGTCCAACCACTCTTCCATAGACCAGACCGGACTCGCGATTGCTGCTTCCATCGCGGGAGTGACGCCTGCACGACTGCCAATATGTGGTGCCGTTCGGGGAGGTGGGAGGGCGACCTATAATGCGGAGATGGTTCTGAACTCTGCGGCACAGCTTTTCCGACCCGGCGGGCGCGCGGCGGATGCTCTTCGTCTGTTGAAACTTACACCGAACTTTGTGGCTACGGCGGAGGGGTCGGTGCTGATCGAGACGGGGAATACTCGTGTGTTGTGCAATGCGAC
>CAXTPY010000197.1:0-3505 GCA_964246195.1 uncultured Acidobacteriaceae bacterium
GGGGTGCGCGGGGGGACTCCTACCGTGTCGGTGCTAGCGGGGGTGGCGGGGCAGCGGGTGGGGTGGCGGGAGGACGTTGCTGGGGCTGTGAAGCTGTTGCAGGAGCGGTACCCAAGGTTGAATGTGGTGGCGACGGGAGGGCACCTGGAGGTGCCTGACGACCTTGTGGTCGAGGTGGGCGGCGGGGAGAGATGGCTGTATGGGGAGCGCATCGCGGGCTCGTCGACGCATGGGACGGGATGCGTGTTTTCCTCGGCTCTGCTGGCGAACCTGGTGCTGGGGCGCGGCGGGACGGAAGCCGCGGAGGAGGCGAAACGCTTTGTGGCAGAGGGGATCCGGTCCGCTGTAGCGATCGGTTCGGGCAGGGGGCCGCTCAATCTCTCCCGCCTTTCCCAGAATGGGAAGGATGTGCGATCGCTTCGCGGGATCGATTGAAGCTCTAGCGTGCAGGTGTCGATAGGATCAGTGACGGAGGCAACAGACCATGTCCACTGCCACTCTTTCCACTGCAAGCCTCGCTTCTTCGCCCGTGCTGGGGCTGCCTGTCACCCATGTTGCGTCTTCGCCGAGGGCAGCGTCCAGGGTGAAGGCGATTCGCCGGCGTCCCACGCGGGAGCAAGGGCGCGCGCTCGAGATTGTGGGCCATGCCATCGAGTATCTTGTGGATTCGCGGATGTTCGTTGGAGAGCACCCGTCTTCGCGGGCAGACCACGAGGCCAGCCGCATCCTGATGGAGGCGAGCCGCAGCGTGTTCTCAGAGTGCGCGGAGATCGTTCCTGTGGCTCGGCGGGTGAGACGGATGGTAGCGGGATGGATTCCAGCGGGGGGATTTGGCGTCTCGCGCACGTCGTGAGGGGTAGCCCCGGGTCAGGCGCCGCTTGCCACCTGCTAGGCTAGGGTGGCTATGGCGCTCACGGTTCAGATCAATGGCAAGACGCAGAGCTTCGCTGGGCTGGAGGCGGGCGCTGGACTCGTGCAACTGGTAGGAGAGCTGGGATTGCAGATGGATCGGGTGGCGGTGGAGCGTAACGGCGACATTGTTCCTCGAAGGGACTGGCCACAGGAGGTGGTGGAGGAGGGAGACCGGCTGGAGATCGTGCATTTCGTGGGTGGGGGGTGAGTTGCTGCGTGCTTTCGGTCTGGTGTGGCTTGGGACGGGGAGCCACAGTTCTTCTCCGTGAATCGAAAGACTTCGCGCCACCAAGCCCATAGAGGCACCCCTGCAGCCCCACAGAACGGGGCAGCTATAGAGCCCTCGTCCCCATTTGGGAGATGTAGGTGGCAGCTCGGGGATCTTGATGGTACGGAAGGAGACCGGGAACTCGTGGTCCTGCTACTCGTGCTGTTAAAAGGCTGGATAGCGAAACCGAAACCGACAGCCCCCTCGCAAAGCCTCTCCGTGCTGCCCGCGCGGCTAAACTGATCCTGTGCGTAATCCCCTGCCAAACCTCTGGACCCTAGGCGATCTCTCGATCCCGGAGCTGCTTCGCCGCACCCTCCGCGAATCCTGGCGCGACGATGTCTTCGGTCAGGGCGGGCGTATGGCGTTCTACCAGTTCCTGGCCATCTTCCCCGCTCTGCTGATCGGTTTCACCATCGTCACGCATCTGCCTCATCTCAGCCACACCCTGCGGGAGTCGCTCCGCGACGTCTCCACGCAGCTGTTTCCCGATCGAGTCTCGCAGCTGTTTCAGGGAATGCTCGCCGACTTCAGCACCCGCCCTCGCTTCGGTCTTCGACTTCTTTCGGTATTTGCCGGAGCCGTCTGGGCCGCGCACAACGGCACCTGGGCCATGATCTACGGGCTCAACCGTGCGTACGAGGTGGACGAGCACCGCTCCTGGTGGAACCTGACCGTCACCATCGTCCTCCTCACCGTCTGCATGACGATCACTGCGTCTATCGCGCTCGTGCTCATCTTCTGCAGCTCCTATCTGCAGGCTCATCTTCATGGCGGCGCCATCCTCCTTCGCGCGCTGGAGTGGCTCGCACTCACCGTTTCGCTCACCTTCTCCTTCGTCTTGCTCTATCGCTTCGCCCCCGACCTCCGCGACCACACTTTACGCTGGAGCACACCCGGCGCTCTCTGCGCGCTTGTCCTATGGCTCGCCTCCACCGTCGCCGCCCACGTCTACTTCGATCACATCAACGACTATGCCCGTAGCTATGGCCCGCTGAACGGCGTCGTCATGCTCCTGCTGTGGCTCTACGCCAGCAACGGAGCCCTCCTGATCGGTGGCGAGATGAACTCAGAGATCCAAAAGGCGGAGGTCCAGCGCCAGCCCCGGCGCGCGCCCTGATCGCCGCATCCCCTGGAGAACGATTGTCGTAGCTGCTCACGACGCAATCTCCGTCCGGCTGCGTCCTCTCTCCAACCGCTTCATCATCCGCACGATCGGCAGCTCCTCCCCGTTGGGAAGCGGGACCAGAACGTCCGCCTGCCTCACATACCCCCGCAGCGTGTAGAGCGGCACGCCCGTCAGCGTCGATCCCATCTCCAGCGCGCGGAAGCCCGCCCGCGCCGCCGCCTCCTCGCAGTGCTCAAGGATCATGGTCCCCAGGCCCCGCCGCGCCCACTCCGGATGCACGAAGATAGCCCGGATCTTCGCCGGGTCGACCTTCGGGTCGAGCTTCGTCGTCTCGCGGGCCGGCCCATGATCCGCTCCGAAGAGGGTTCTGCGAAAGCTCCACCCGCCGCAGCCCACGATCCACTCCGGCCTGGAGGCAGGCATCGCCGCAAAGTAGGTCCCATCCTCGATCAGCTGCGTGTCCAGCCCCAGGGCGTGGCCTAACGCTCCCTCGAGTTGAGCGGAGGTGTAGTCGCTCTTCTGAAGGGAACGCACCGATAGCTCGATGAGGGCGCGCAACTCTTCCTCGTCAGACTGTGTGGCTGGACGGATCAGGAAGCTCCGACAGCTCATGCAGCTCCTCTTGTTCTACCGCTTGCTATCGCTACTCCGGTCGACGCCCGACTCTGTTCAGTGTAAGTGTGTTACTCTTATCTTGCGCACAAAAATGCGCAAGGCCCCGCAGGCAAAGGCTCCCCTTTTGGAGTCTGGCCAGAGACTGCGAACCGCCTTACCCACCGCACCCCTTCCCCGCAGCTTCAACCCGGGAAGCCGCGCTGGTTGCTCTGGCTGGAAGACTCCACCATCGGGTGTGAGTCTCGCCACGCAGCAGCAGCGCTCCGGTACCATGCGACAGCAATGCTGACAGGAACGAACTAGCCTTCCGGCTCCCATGGTGCCGGCACCTTCGCGCCCCTGCACACACTCTCGTCGTACCTCAACACCAAAGGATCTCTCTTGACCAGCGCCACGCTCGAATCGCAAGCCCCACAGGCTGCCCACGCTTCCTCTACACACACCGCCTCCGGCAGCGCCATCCCGAACACGATTCCAGGCACCAGCCTGCCGGTCGCCCCCGGAGCCTCCTTCGCGGACTTCAAAGTCTCGGACTCGCTTAAGCAGCGCCTCGCCGCCGCCAACTTCGTCATCCCCACCCC
>CAXTPY010000198.1:0-3504 GCA_964246195.1 uncultured Acidobacteriaceae bacterium
GCCCCCAGCGCACCCCGATCGTCCATGCCGACGGCAAGCGGGAGTTGCAGCGCCTCTGCGACCGCACCGGAGGACGCCTCTTCGAGGTCTCGCGCAAAGAGCCTCTCGCGCAGATCTACACAGAAATCTCCGAAGAACTGCGCTCGCAATACCTCCTCAGCTTCAACCCCGGCGCGGAGCTCGGCAGCGGATACCACCAGATCGATCTAGCCCCCAAGCCCGGCGACGAGAAGAAGCTCCTCGTGCAAACACGGGACGGGTTCTACGGTCAAAAGTAGACCCAGTAGACTTCGCCCCAGCTTTTGCGTCGTCTTGCGCTTTCAGGCATCATCTGGAGGGTACGCTGGGCCCAATCACCTTCCACGCCCGAAGAGGAGCACTACTCTATGCGCCATCGCGGTCGATTTGCCGTCTCTCTACGTTCCTCCATCGCGGCCATGCTTCTCCTGGCGCTGGCTCCTGTCGGCTTCGCGCAGGCCAACGGCCAGCTGCCCTTCGTCAAGCGCCACATCTACTCGGAGACCGCTGATCCCAGCGCCGACATCTCGGCCGCGCTCGCCCAGGCGCGCCAGCAGCACAAACGCGTTCTGCTGGACTTCGGCGGCGACTGGTGCGGCGACTGCCAGGTGCTCGACATCTACATGACCCAAAGTCCCAACGAGGATCTGCTCAAGAAGTACTTCGTCGTGGTCCACGTCTACATCGATCACGAGTTCGACAACCACCTCGAAGTCGCCAAGCGCTGGGGCGTACCCATCAACCGCGGCGTTCCCGCCCTGGCCGTGCTCACTCCCGAGGGCAAGACGCTCTACTCCCAGCAGACCGGCCAGTTCGCCGATATGCGCCACATGAGTTCGCAGTCGGTTACCGAGTTCCTCAATAAGTGGAAGGGCTGAGCCTCTGGCGTACCACACTATGGCGTCCACCCGCCAGCTTCTTCGCCACAGCCTCCAGCTGCCTTTGCTGCTGCAGCGGGCTGTGCGCCGCGCCATTGAGCATGACGCCCCCAACCTCTCGCAGTCCTGTGCCTACTCGGCCATCGTCACGCTCTTTCCCGCGCTCATCGTCACCGCCGCGGTCATCGGCCTGCTCCCCGACACCGCTCCCATCCGAACCCAGCTCACCGAACTCTTCGATCACATCCTGCCCCCTCAGGTAAGCCCTCTGCTGCAAAGCTACTTCGTAGCCGCGCCACGCAGCGAGCGTTCCTCGCGCGTGCTGCTCGGCGCCCTGCTGGTCAGCATTAGCGGAGCTTCGAGCGTCATGGCGACGCTGATGGAAGGGGTCCGCCGCGCCCATGGCCTGCCGCACGACTGCTGGACCTTCTGGCAGCGTCGCAGGCGCGCCTACACCCTGGTCCCGCTCTCCCTCCTTCCGCTCGCCCTGGCCAGCGGCCTGGTCGTCTTCGGCCACCGGATCACGCTCTGGCTCGCCGGCCACATCGCCCCGGAGGCGCAGCCGTCCTTCTTCGCCTTCGCCCTGGTGCTGCGCTGGAGCGTAGCCTTGGCGGGCAGCGTGGCTCTCATCGCGCTGGTCTATCGACTCGGCTCGCCGCTCCTGCCGCCCTGGCGCCGCACCCTTCCCGGTGCCGCCGCCGCCACCGTCCTGTGGTTCCTCACCACGCTCGCCTTCGGCTGGTACGTCACCCGCTTCGCCGACTACTCCCAGGTCTACGGCTCCCTAGGCGCCGGCATCGCGCTGCTCTTCTGGCTCTACCTTGTCTCCTTCAGCGTCCTCACCGGCGCCGAGTTCAACAACCTCTTCTGCGATCGCTTTCTCTCTCCCCAGCCTCCACCGCCCGCACCCGCATCCAGCCCTGCACATCTTCGCGCTGGCGATTAGAATGACCTTCGGCGATACAAGATCTGGTCCGACCTCACGTAGCTCAGCAAGCCTCACCAAGAAAGAAGCTCACCCTGCCTATGTCAAACTCCCCCCTGATGACCCAGCCAGAATCGTCCCACGCCCAAACCGGAGCCAAACCGTATAGCTCGCAGGGATTCGCAGCGCCACTGGGCAGCGAAGCGCCCTGGACAGCCCGCCGGGCCAAGATCGTCGCCACTCTGGGACCCTCCTGCAGCACGCCCGAGACCTTCCGCGCCCTGGTGCGCGCCGGCCTCGACGTCGCCCGCCTCAACTTCTCCCACGGCAGCCACGACCAGAAGAAGGGCCTCATCCAGATGGTGCGCGCCATCGCGCAGGAAGAGGGCAAACCCATCTGCATCCTCGCCGACCTGCAGGGGCCCAAGATTCGTACCGGCAAGCTCGAGGACCACAAGCCGGTGCAGTTGGTCGCCGGCAGCCGCCTCACCATCACCCCCCGCGAGATCGCCGGTACCGCCTCCCTGGTCGGAACCACCTTCGCCACCCTCGCCGAAAATCTCGAGCACGGCTCGCGCATCCTCCTCTCCGACGGCCTCATCGAGCTGCGCGTCGACCGTGTCGAGGGTGGCGACGTCGTCTGCGAGATCGTCAACGGCGGCATGCTCGGTGAGAACAAGGGCATCAACCTGCCCGGCATCCCTGTCAAAGTTCCGTCCCTCACCGAAAAAGACGAGGAAGACCTCATCTTCGCGATCGCCCAAAACGTCGATACCGTCGCCGTCAGCTTCGTTCGCACCGCGGACGACATCCGCCACGTGAAGTCCCGGCTCGCCGCCTTGAACTCCGACGCCTGGGTCATCGCCAAGCTCGAAAAGCCGCAGGCCATCGAGCACCTCGACTCCATCCTCGAGATCGCCGACGGCATCATGGTCGCGCGCGGCGACCTCGGCGTCGAAGTCCCCCCGGAAAAAGTCCCCGCTATCCAGAAGCACATCATCCGCCGCGCCGCCGAGTTCCGCAAACCCGTCATCACCGCCACCCAGATGCTCGAATCCATGATCGAAAATCCGCGCCCCACGCGCGCCGAAGCCTCCGACGTAGCCAACGCCATCTACGACGGCACCGACGCCGTCATGCTCTCGGGCGAGACCGCCGCCGGCAAGTATCCGGTCGAAACCGTCGCCATGATGGCTAAGATCGTCGCCGAGACCGAATACCAAATCCGCATCGACCTCTCCCCCAAGGCGCCCCACCTGCGCACCTCCCGCCTCTCCATCGCCGAGACCATCTGCGAGTCCATGGCCCACGCCGCCAACGACCTCGACATCGCCGCCATCGCCATCTTCACCGAGTCCGGAATGACCGCACGCCTGCTCTCCAAGTACCGCCCCGATCCACCCATCTACGCCTTGTCTCCAGACCAGAAGGTCATCAATCGCTCCATGCTTCTTTGGGGCACCTACCCCATCCTCTGCGACCGCTTCCACGACACCGACAAGCTAGTCGACATGGCCGAGCAGATGCTCGAGCATTCCGGGCTCGTGCAGAAGCGCCAAGTCGTCGGCATCGTCGCCGGCACGCGCACACGCTCCGGAGCCACCAACTTCATGCTTCTCCACACCATCGGCGACCGCGAGACCGGGGACTCCCGAGGCACAGGCAGCTAGCCCTCCCCCAGCC
>CAXTPY010000199.1:0-3496 GCA_964246195.1 uncultured Acidobacteriaceae bacterium
TCTCTACACTCCACCTCTTCGATCATCGCGACGGCGTCCGCTCCCGGTGGAAGAGGTGCGCCAGTCATGATCGCGATGGCATCGCCGCTACCCATCCGCCCGCCGCGCCAGCTCTCGCCCGCCCGCACCTCTCCCGTCACCCGCAACCTGCCGCCGCTCGAGAACTGGGCAGCGTCCACCGCAAAGCCGTCCTTGGTCGCGCGGTCGAAGGGCGGCTGATCCCGGTCCGCGCACACCTCCTCCGCAAGCACCCTGCCTGCGCTCTCCAGCAGCGTGACCTCCTCCACAGGCCGGCTGCGCATCTGCGATCCCCGCTCGATCACCACCCGCAGCGCGTCATCGAACCCCAGCACACCGCCAACTTCGTGCATCGTCCCTCATCGCTTGAAGCGAAAGAAAATACCTCTCCTCCTGGAGCTACTTCTTGCCCGCCTTGTACGACGACTTCACCTTCTCCCCGATTCCCGTCAAGATGGCCTTCACCTCTTCCGCGCGAGGTCCGTCCGGCGCCAGCTCCAGGTACTTGTCGTAGGCGTCCACGCAGCCCGGAGGCGCTGTGATCTTCTGCGTCTTCGAGTCCACCGTAGCCTTGCTGATCAGCGACTGACCCTTGATGTAGTACGCATCCGCGCGCTTCGGATCGGCCGCGATGGCTTTATCGGCCGCCGCTGCCGCATCCTCCGTCTTGCCCGCGTTGTACAGCGTCGCCGCTTCGTTGAAGTAGTACATCCCCGCGCTCGCCGGCTGAGCCGCGGCCGCGGCCTCGTACGCGCTCGCCGCATCCTTGCCGTTCCCCATCTTGGCATACGCCTGCCCTAGCTGGTTCTCCGCCGCGCCGGCAGTCTCGGGATTGGGCTTCTTCGATGCCGCATTCAGGTCGATAGCCTTCTTGTACGAGGTCACGGCATCGTTGTACTTCTGCGAAATCGCCGGATCCGTCGCCGGAGTCCCCGCCGCCTTGGCCGCCTTGCCAGCAGCGTCGGCCGCGCCAAGCTGCGCATCGCCCAGTGTCACCCACAGAATCGGCTCATCCGGCTTCGCCGCCGTCGCCTGCTGCATCGCGGTTATCGCCTCATCGAACTTGCCCGCCTTATTGTCCGCGCGTGCCTGTGTCAGAAGCCCATTCAAGTTCGCAATCTTGGAGTTTGCCGCTACCGCCTCGGCGTTCTTCTTCTTGTACTCCTCCAGTTGCTGCTTCTCCTCCGGAGTCATCTTGTCGATGTACTCCTTGCGCGTCATGTCGAAGTTGACGACCTTGTCCTCCCCCTTCGCGAACGTGACGTTATCCTGAAAGTCCAGGCTCTTGTCCCCCTGGAATACGATCGCCACGTACGTCCCCGCCGTAATGCCGCTTCCCTTGTAGTCGCCGTTCGCATCCAGAGGAAAGGTGTACGCATACTTGCGGTTCTTCGCATCCGTCGCGCGATCCTGCGTCAGGCGAACCTCGCCGGTCGTCACCGCCTGCCCGATCGCGTTGTTCACATGCCCGTGGACACTCGCCGCCTCCTGTGCTGCGGCGCTCCGCGGCTGCATCGCCATCCACCCGGCGAGCAGCACCACAGCCAATCCAACCGGCAACTTCCATCCCATGCGTCTCATATCGCTCTCTCCTGATCTCTCTCTAATGCGCTCGCAGCCATTCGCCCGCTTCCGTCCAGCCCGCTTGGATGCACGTTCCACTTCAGCGGACCGCATACGCAATCGGGTCGGTCACATTCGCTTCCTTGAAAGCTCGCAGCCGCAGAGCGCAACTCTCGCATCTCCCGCAGGCCTCGCCTTCACCCGAATAGCATGACCAAGTTACATGCAAGGGCGCGCCCAGTTCAACTCCCAGCCGCACGATCTGGCTTTTCTTCATCGAGATCAGAGGCGTCTCCACGCGGATCTGCCCGTCCTTCGTCCCGGTCCGCACCAGCTCATTGAAGGCCTCGTAGTACGCCGGACGGCAGTCCGGATACCCGGAACTGTCCTGCTCGACCGCCCCCAGAAACACCTTGCCCGCTCCCAGCACCTCTGCCCAGCTCACCGCCGCTGCAAGAAAATGTGCATTGCGAAACGGTACGTACGTCACCGGAACCTGCCCTCCCATCTCGCTCGCCTCCGCCGCCGCATCCGGCACCGCGATGCTCGTATCGGTCAACGCCGAACCTCCAATCCTGCGAAACAGGTCGATCTCCAGGTGCAGAAACTCACGCGCCCCCACGATCTCCGCGACCCGCCGCGCGGACTCCAGCTCCCGACCCTCGGTTCGTTGTCCATAGCTGAAGTGCAGGCCGAAGACCTCATGGTCCCGCGCCGCCAGCGCCGTACACACGCAGGAATCCATCCCGCCCGAAAGACACACCACCGCCCTGGGCCGCGAGCTTCTACTCATCGAGCACCTGCGGGTCATCGAGCACCTGCGGGTCATCGAGCACCTGCGAGTCATCGAGCACCTGCGCAGCCTCAACGTCCTCCGAAAGCTCGTCGTTCACGCTGCCCAACAACTCCCGCGCTACCCCTTCATCCGCCTTATGCACCTGCAGCCGCGCCCGGAACGCGAGCGCCAGCAGGCTATTCGCATTCTCCCCCTGCAGAAAACACTCGATCCCCGCCGACTCCAGCATCCCCTTCGCCATCTGCGCATTCGCCGGCGCCAAGAAGCGCGCCACCGTCACAAACCTGTCATCGTCCTGAAACTCTTCTTCGATCATGCCTTCTACGATGCAGGAACCGCCCCCGCCATCACCCCTTCAACTGCCTTCATACGCCTGCAGGTGAAACGTGATCGTCCCCCAGAACAGCCGCGCCCGTATCTGCACCGGAAGATGCCGCGCATCGTCCGTATACCAGACCCAGATGTTCCCGCGATTCTTCACGATCCCCTCGTCCGCCGTCGGCTCCACGCGCAGCGTCTCGAACGTCCCCGCCGGCGTCTTGATCTCCTCCCGCGCCTCCACCTTCATCACGACCGTCACCGTCCGCATCGAGTCCGCCAAAGGGAACCGTATCGTCTGCCCCACCACCATAGGCTGCGAAGCCGCGTAGAAGATCGCCGACAGCGAGTCCGTCACGCACGCCGGAATCCCCGCCCCCATCTGCTTCGACGTATTCTTCACCAGGTTCTTCTCCACCTGCGTCTGCCGCCCATGCTCCGCGTCGAAGACCAGGTCGCTCGTGATCTTCCTGCGCCCCTCCTGCAGCTGCTTGCTGAACCCCGCCGAGCACCCCGTCTTGGTGTCGAACGAAGACTGAAACCGGTCCACCACGGGAAACAGCGTCGTCACCGCGCCCACCGTATCCGCCGTCGCCGAAACCTTCATCGTCGTTCCCTGCTGCTCCAGTTGAAACACCGCCGTACCCGCCGTAAACACTCTCCAGTCCACGGTGAAATTCAGCGTCTGCCTCTGCGGAAAGCTATACCCCGGCCGCGGAGGCTGCAGCGTGGGAATCACCACAGGCTCCGTCGCCGGATGCGCGCCGAAGATCTGCCCCGCCGCCCCCGTCCCCAACAGAC
>CAXTPY010000200.1:0-3485 GCA_964246195.1 uncultured Acidobacteriaceae bacterium
CCCCCCCCTTTACTCACAGCCTTGCCTTGAACCGGCTTCGCCCCCACCACCGGACCCGCCTTGGCCGTCTTGTGTCCTGGAGGCAAAGCCTTCGCCACCGACGCGCGCCGCAGCATCTGCAGCTTCTCCCCCTCATTCAACAGATAGAAGCGGTCTGTGTCTCGTCCAGGATTCACATGCAGGTACACCTCGTCCCGCACCACCGCCGAAGCCACCGCCGGATCGCCCTGGCTGTGCGCGCGCAACTCCTCAAAGGCACCATACACCGCCGGAGAAGCCACCGTCTTGCTATCGATCCAGCCCTGCTCGCCCTTCTCCGTACGCACTCTCAGAAAGCGCCGCCCCGTCTCCAGCAACTCCAGCTTCTCTCCATTCACCACCGTCGCGGTCCGGTTCGAGACCGCCGCCACCCGGTCCCTCAGGTACGTCTGCTTCGCCGTCACATATACATACTGCGCAGCAGGCTTGGGATGCAGGCGAGAACAACCCATCACCATCGCAATCCATCCACCTACGCAGACAAGCAGCAGACAACGTCCGACCGCTCGCCATCCCCGCCTCTCCCCACTCAACAAAGGTCGACTCTCCCCGCTTCTCCACATTCGTCTTCCCAACCTAGCACTCGATCGGTCCGCACCGCGTCTCTCCTGCGCGCTGAATCGAGCTCGATACCTTACCGCCGCAGCAACACGTCCGCCGCCGCGAAGCCGAAGAATGCGATTGAGATCACGCCGTTCAAGGTGAAGAACGCCGCATTCATCCTCCTCAAATCATGCGGTGAAATGATCGAATGCTCGTAGAACAGCAGCGCCGCCACCAGCCCCACACCTACCAAGGCCACGCCTCCCATCCCGAAGATACGCAGCAGCAGAAGCAGCAGCAGCACCATCCCCACATGCATCGCGCGCGCCATCCAGAACGCCGCCTCCAGTCCAAACGCCTGGGGGACACTGTTCAGCCCCACGCTTCGATCGTGTTCGAAGTCCTGGCATGCATACAGCACATCGAACCCCGCCACCCACAACAGCACCGCCCCCGACAAGACCAGAATCCGAGCATCCAGCGTGCCCCGCACCGCAATCCACGCAGCCGTCGGCGCAATGCCAAGCGACAATCCAAGGACCACGTGCGACCACCGTGTAATCCGTTTCATATAACTGTACGAAAACAGCACCACCAGGACCACCGGCGCAAGCTCCAGCGTCAGCCGGTTCAACCTCCCCGCCGCAACCAGGAACAGCCCCGCCGACATCGCCACAAACGCTCCCACAAAGCCCTTTCCCAACTGCCCCGCGGGAAGAGCTCGCATTGCCGTCCGTGGGTTCTCCGCATCCAGCTTCGCATCCACCAGCCTGTTGAACGCCATCGCCGCCGATCGCGCCGAGATCATGCACACCACAATCCATCCCAGAACACGCAGCCGAGGCCACCCTCCCGCCGCGAGGACAGCCCCCGTCAACGCGAACGGCAGAGCAAAGATGGAGTGCTCCCACTTGATCATCTGCAGCGTCGCCGCCGTATTCCTCCACCACGTAGCCATAGTGGAATGGTAAAAGACCCCGCCCCCCTGCGCGAGCCTCGGTCTACTTTTCTCCAGATCCCGCTACCTGTAGAACGTTGGTCACTTTGAACACTCCCGCTACCCCATTCGCCCGTATATTCGCCATCTCCTTATCCGCCTGACTATCCACCACCCCCGAGAGAGTTACATTCCCGTTCACCACCGTGATCCGGATAGGCTTCGCCGGATCGATGTTGTACTTCGAAAGCTGCGGAGCGCCGTAGATCGCCCGCGCCTCCGCCAGCCGTATCCTGTCATCCATCGCCGAAGGCGGCGCCACCTCGATCTCGTCGATCACATCCTTCACCCCCGGATAGTTCGAGACTAGGCTCAGTGCCGAGTCCTTGTCGACCGGCCCATACGCTACGCCACCCAACGTCACCACCCCATTCTGCACCCCGATCGTCAGGGCATTGAACGCCGTCGTGCCGTAGCCCACACGGTCATAGGTCAGCTTCTCCGCCAGCTTGCTCCGCAGCGTCGCATCCTCCACCGTAGGGCCGCCTACGGTTATGTCGTTCTCGACCGCCTTGACACCCTTTCTATGGTGTACCCGCCTGTCCGTCTCTTCCTTGTCGCTGTACACCGCCACGGTCCCCGACAACACCACCACGCCGTTCTGCACGTTCACCGCAACATCCTTGAACCTCTTGTCCTCCAGGGCCTTCGTCACATCCACTTTCACCTGCTCGTCCCCCGCGCTCGTCTGCGCAAGCAGCACGCCAGGCAGAAGCATAAAGAAGGCAAGCAAAGCCACCCATCCTCGCATCCAGATCCCCCCATGCATCAATCCGTCATCCCCATGAAATTTGCTCTAACGATACCGCCGGCGCAACCTGTACACAAGGCTATAAACTCCCGTCTCATCCCGCGTAGCCACAATCGAGAGATTGCGGCTCAGGTCATACTGCAGCTGGATTAACTGCTGCGCCTGCGTGTTCACGTTCGTTGCATAGGTGGCCGTCAGCTGCCGCGAGATCTGCTGCTGCACCGTGATCCGCGCCGAAGACCCGCCGAGCGTCCCCACAAACGCCGGATCGATCTTCACGCTGCCCACCCCGAACAGTTTCTGCACCCGGTTGCTCACCGTAGCATTCAACGCCCCGCCCAGCAGAGAAGTCGTCGTCGGGTCCGTCCCCTGCTCCACCTGCTGGTTCTGGTACATCTGCGCCTCCGCCTGCGTGCGCCCCAGCGCCAGCAACGCAAACACATCCGCCTCGCTCAACGGAGGCTCCGACCGGTACGTCGGCTTCAGGTTCGACGAAGTCCCATGCACCCCTACCGTAATGTCGTAGTTCTCCACACGCGCCGTCGCATCCAGGTCGATGACAGGATCGATCCTCACCGGGTTCGTAAAATAAATGCTGCCTCTCTGCAGCTGGTACTTCGTTCCCGCGAACGTCGCGCTTCCATCGGTGATCTGTACTCGGCCCAGCACCGCCGGCTCAGCCAGCGTCCCGCGCAGCGTCAAGTCTGCCGTCCCCGCCAGCTTCCCATACGAGTTCTGAAAGTCTAGCTGCGGTGAACTCATCACATGCACATCCAACCGGACCCGGCCCGAAGCCGCCTTAGGATCCACCGGCGCGCTCACTCCGCCCACGTCAGCGAACGCCGCGAAGTCCACATCCGGTCCAATCCCAAACCGCGTTACCAAAACCGTGCCGCTCAGCAATGCATTTTGCGGACTTCCCTGGAGCCTCATCTCCGCATTCGCCGTCGTGCTCAGCCCGTGATATCGCACCCGCACCGCGTTTGCACTGGCCGTCAGGTCCGCAAACATCCCTCCGGCATACCGTACGGAGCCCCCCATCCTCAGCAACCCTCCTCCGGTACGCCCCGTCAAGCTCTTAATGAAGACGGTGTTCTGGTTGAACGTCACCCTTCCGTTCATGTCCGTCAAACCGTTCGCGACCCCCTCCATCGA
>CAXTPY010000201.1:0-3428 GCA_964246195.1 uncultured Acidobacteriaceae bacterium
GGAGCCTCGTTGACAGCCTTATCCCGAGCCACTTCGAGCGGCCCTACCGACCTCGGCCGCTCGATCCCGCAGAACTGGTCGTAGTCGATCAGCTCCCGAATCTCGTGCGTGCCGCAGGCCGGACACTCCGGATTCTTCCGCAGCTTCAACTGGCGGAAGTTCATGCCCAGCGCATCGATCAGCAGCAGCCGCCCAGCCAGCGAATCGCCTATGCCCACGATAAGCTTGATCACCTCCGTTGCCTGAATCATCCCCACCAGCCCCGGAAGAATGCCCAGCACCCCACCCTCCGCGCACGAGGGAACCAGCCCCGCCGGAGGAGGCTCGGGATACAGGCAGCGATAGCATGGCCCCCCCTCGGTCGCGAACACGCTCGCCTGCCCTTCAAAGCGGAAGATCGAGCCGTATGCATTCGGCTTGCCCGTCAGCACGCAGGCGTCGTTCACCAGGTAGCGCGTCTGAAAGTTGTCCGTCCCGTCCGCGATGATGTCGAACTCGCGGAAGATCGCAAGCGCATTCGCGCTGGTCAGCATCGTGTTGTACTTCACGATCTTCATGCTCGGATTCAGCCCGCGCAGCATGATCTCCGCGGAGTCCACCTTCAGCATCCCCACCGTTGCCGTCGAATGAATCACCTGTCGCTGCAGGTTCGAAGCATCGACCGTATCGAAATCCACCAGGCCCAGCGTACCCACGCCGGCCGCCGCAAGATACAGCGCCAGCGGCGCCCCCAGCCCCCCCGTGCCCACGCAGAGAACACGCGCGGCCTTCAGCTTCTGTTGGCCTTCCATGCCCACCTCGGGCAGAATCAGGTGGCGCGAGTAGCGCGCGATCTCCTCGTTACTGAGCTTCGGGAGCGTAGTTGTCAAGTCTTCGGCGACCATATAAAAATCCTTTGTGCCCGGTTCGGCGCTGGGCCGGCGCATTCCATCTGCAAACGAAAGCGGCCATACGCCGCGTTACAGGCGTCTACCCATCATCGCCCGGCACCCGCCCCCCGCGATCGACGGAATGATCGTCAACTCGTCGCCTTCGCTCGCGCGCGTAGCCTCCTTCGCGTCCAGGTAGCGTATGTCCTCGTCGTTGAAGTAGACGTTGACGAACGAACGCAGCTTCCCTTCCGCGTTGAATAGATGCTGACGCAGCTCCGGATAGGTGGAGGCTAGCTGGTCGAGTGTCGACCCGATCGTGGCCCCCGGAATCGAGACAGTCTCCTGTCCTCCCGTGTAGGTGCGCAGAGGCGTGGGAATATGGACCTTCATGGTTGACCTTTCTCCTTCTGTGACGTGCTCGCGGCAAGTAGAATCTCGATGCTTTCGTCCTCGAACCGCTTGTCTTCTTCGCTCGTGCCGGTCAGCAGGAACGAGTTCGAGATCGCCGCCCGCCCGCTCTGGACGCTGGTGATCACATAGGAACAACCCAGCCAGTGCGCCTCGTTGAAGTCCGTGGACGACCACTGCGCCGGGTGGTCCGGATGCGAGTGATAGAAGCCCACAATGTCCTGCCCCCTCCCCCGCGCCGTGCGCTGGATGCGGACCAGCTCCCCCGGCGCGATGTTGTACCGGTTGTGCGCCGAGTCCGTCCTCGTGTTCCCAGCCCGTACAAGGCTGTCCACGCGATTGCCCTCCGCCCCCAGGCTCTTGCCCAAAAGCACGCCGCAGCATTCGTTCGGGAAGGTCTCCTCGCCGTGAGCCCGCATCGCCTCGTAGTCCGCATAGCTGATCCGCAGCATGGTCCTCAGGCCTCCCGCCAGAAGCGTTCGGTCATGTACTTCTCCGCGGAGTCGCAGAGGATGGTCACCACCACCGCCTCCCGTCCGGCGCGCGCCTCCCGCTCGGCCACCTGCAGCGCGGCGGCCACGGCCGCGGCCGCCGAGACCCCAACCAGCACCCCCTGCGTCCGCGCCAGCCGCTTGGCCATGGCATACGCGCGCTCGGTCTCCATGAAAATATTCTCGTCCGCAAGCTTCGGGTCGTAGATGCGCGGCACCATCGCCGTCGCCATATGTTTCAGCCCCTCAAGCCCATTGAACGGAGAGTCCGGCTGCATCGAGATGCAGCGAATCCGAGGGTTCAGCTCGCGCAGCCGCCGCGTCGTCCCCATGAAGGTGCCGCTGGTCCCCAAGCTCGCGATGAAGTGCGTTACCTGCCCTTCGGTCTGCCTCCAGATCTCGTTCGCCGTAGTCCGGTAGTGCGCGCGCCAGTTCTCGTCGTTCGAGTATTGGTCCGCATAAAAATAACGCCCCGGCTCCGCCTCCACCATCGCCCGCGCCTTGCGTATCGCCCCGTCGCTCCCGTCCGCCGGATCCGTCCACACGATCTTGGCCCCGTACACCGCAAGATACCGCTTGCGCTCCTCCGATACGTTCGACGGCATGCACAGCGTGACCGGAAAGTTCATCGCCGCGCCCAGCATCGCGTACGCAATCCCAGTGTTCCCGCTGGTCGCGTCGAGCAGCCCCTGCAGAGGACCCAGCAGTCCGCGGCGCTGCGCGTCCAGCACGATCGACGAGGCCGCCCGGTCCTTCACCGAACCGCCCGGGTTCACCCACTCCGCCTTGCCCAGAATCTGAATGCCGGCAAGCCCGTCGCTCAGACGGTCCAGCCGCACCAGAGGCGTGTTCCCGATGCGGTCGAGGATCGTGGTGCCCAGAAGCGTGGTACCCACAGCGTTGCTGTCTTCCGTCGCAATCATGTCGATGTCTTCCCGCCGTCGAGCCTCTGCGCCCCGTCAATTGATGCCGCCCAACGGATGTGCGAGAGTTAACCCTGAGTCTAACTTATGGCAAAGAAGCCACCGCAACGCAGCTTCAACGATGTCCTCTCAACCCTCGGCAGCCAGCGATTTGATGTCGCGCCCGCCCAGGAGGGTGCAAAGGGTGCGCGCAATGCCTTCCAGGTGCGAAAGTACGGCTGCGCCGCGGAGATCGCCTCCGCCCCCGACCACGGCGTGGCCCTGCTCCGCCGGCCAGGCTGGCTCCTCCACGGCGAGATCTCCCGCCTGCTCGATCGCGGCTACCAGAAGTTCCTCAAAACCGACCGCTCGGAGATCCCCGCCACGGCCGACCACCTACAAGCGCTCCACCAGTTCAGCGAAGAGTTGAAGGAGGCCGCAGGCGCCATGAGCCTCTACAACGAGTCGCTCGGCACCACCAGCGACGTCTATCGGTACGACCGCGTCAAAGGCCGCGACCAAGCACGCGAACACGGCCAGGAGTAGCGCCGCGACCAGGGCAGGGGAGTAGCGCCGCGACCCCCGCCCGGGAGCAGGGCCACGGCCACGCACGCTGCACCGCAGCTCTAGCCGCGCCTCCTCTGCTCTCGCTGCAACTCGCGATACGCCTCGCTCTTGCCCATTCCACGCTCCCGCGCCACCCGCTTCAGTGCCTCCTTCTCCTGTTTCTGCACCACCCCACACTGCCAATTTAA
>CAXTPY010000202.1:0-3413 GCA_964246195.1 uncultured Acidobacteriaceae bacterium
GTCATGCCCTCCCACCAGACGCCGGGGCCGTTCTCGTCGCCGGGGGTGAGGGCGACGTTGGTGAAGATGGTGTTGGCGGCGAGGGTGGCCATGGCGTTGGGGTTGGTGCGGACGCTGGTGCCGGGAGCTACGCCGAAGAAGCCGGCCTCGGGGTTGATGGCGCGGAGCTCGACCGTGCCGTCGGGCTTGGGCTTGGAAGGAAAGATCCAGGCGATGTCGTCGCCTACGGTCCAGACCTTCCAGCCTTCGAAGCCGGGGGGGGGATGAGCATGGCGAAGTTGGTCTTGCCGCAGGCGGAGGGAAAGGCGGCGGCGACGTAGGTCTTTTCGGTGGAGCCGTCGGGGCGCGTGGGGGACTCGACGCCTACGATGAGCATGTGTTCGGCCATCCAGCCCTCGTCGCGGGCGATATTGGAGGCGATGCGGAGGGCGAAGCATTTCTTGCCGAGGAGGGCGTTGCCTCCGTAGCCGGAGCCGTAGGACCAGATCTCGCGGGTTTCGGGGAAGTGGACGATGTACTTGGTGCCGTTGCAGGGCCAGGGGACGTCGTGCTGGCCGGGGGCGAGGGGGGCGCCGACGGTGTGCATGCAGGGGACGACGCGCTTCTCGTCCTTGTCGATCTCGGCGAAGACGGGGGCGCCGATGCGGGCCATGATGCGCATGTTGACGACGGCGTAGGCGGAATCGGTGAGCTGGACGCCGATCTGGGACATGGGGGAGCCGATGGGGCCCATGGAGAAGGGGAGGACGTACATGGTGCGCCCGCGCATGGCTCCGCGGAAGAGTTGCTTGAGCTTCTTGCGCATGACGTAGGGGTCTTCCCAGTTGTTGGTGGGGCCGGCGTTGTCTTTGGAGAGGGAGCAGATGAAGGTGCGGTCCTCGACGCGGGCGACGTCGTTGGGGGCGGAGCGGGCGTAGAAGCAGCCGGGCCAGAGGGTCTCGGAGAGGCGGGTGAAGGTGCCGGCGTCGAGGAGGGTCTGGCAGAGGTCTTCGTACTCCTGCTGGGAGCCGTCGATCCAGTGGACGTTGTCGGGCTGAGTGAGCTCGGCCATCTTTTCCACCCAGCGGATGAGGTGCTTGTTGGTGGTGGGTGGGGCGGCGATGGGGGGAGCGTAGGTTGCAGTCTTCATGAGGCGGGACGCCCTTTCGAGGTTCGATTGTTCGCCCCGTTTCGGAGGCCTGTCAAGCAGCTATTCGCACCGATTGGGCGAATAACGATCTTAGTGCAGCGCGGGTGGCCGGGTCTAGAAAGGGGCGGGGAATATAGGGTCGAGGCATGTTAATTGCCTGCCGAGCAGTTCGAGCAAGCGACCGTTGTCCCACCCGGCTTTGAGGCGTTTTCCTTGGATGCCGAGCTTTGTGGTGTTGTGCTGTTGGAGGAGGTTGGAGGCGATGCGATTGCGTAGGGAGACGTTCTGGGCGGCATGGCCTGCAGGTATGCGGCCGCGGGTGTTTGCCGAAGCGACATCGAGAGGCCCGTGCGAAGGGCTGCTGAGTCTCTCATCGGCTTTGCTGCAAGCATGCTGCCTGCGCTAACACCGTTAGGGGAACCGGTCGCTACGCGTCCGCGTAGTGTGGGTCACAGCCTATGACTTTCACCACCATGGTTCGACCTGCCGATTCTACGTTGCGCGAGGCTCTGCGCCTGGCCGTACTCTTCGCGGCCGTGAAGCTGGCGCTTCAGTTTGCGCTCACCTTGTGGACCGAGCACCTGGGCTACAGCTACTTCCGCGATGAGTTCTATTACATCGCCTGCGGACGCCATCTGGCCTGGGGGTATGTCGACCATGGACCGATCGTCGCGTTGCAGGCGCGGCTCGGCGAGGTGCTCTTTGGAGATTCGGTCTTCGCTATCCGCGTTCTTTCAGCCTGCGCGGGGGCCGCCACCGTTTTTCTCACAGGAGTCCTTGCGTGGGCCCTGGGCGGGAGGCGTCCTGGACAGGCGCTGGGCATGTTCGGCTTGATCGTCTGCCCCCAATACATCGGCACGGATGGTTTTCTCTCGATGAACTCCTTCGAGCCGGTCTTCTGGATGGGCTGCGTGCTCGCGTTGATACGGATGCTGCGCGGCTACTCCCAACGCTTCTGGTGGCTGGTCTTCGGCGTATCCGCAGGAGTGGGTCTGCTGAACAAACCTTCCATGACCTTCTTCCTGCTGGCGGTGGCGCTGGGCCTGCTGCTGACGGCGCAGCGCGGAGTACTCGGCTCGCGGTGGGCCGCAGCGGGTCTTGCGCTGATGCTGCTGATCCCGCTGCACAATGTGCTTTGGCAGGTCCACAACCACTGGCCTACACTCGAGTTCCTGCGCAACGGCCAGAGCGGGCACAAGAACATCGTCCTGAATCCATTCCAGTTCTTTCTGGCGCAGTTCAACAATATGCAGCCGGTGAACGCGCTGCTTTGGATTCCGGGCGTGGTGGGGCTGCTGCGCGCGAAGTCCATACGCGACGGACGCTGGCTGGGTCTGACGTACCTGTTCTTCTTCGCCATCATGGTGGTTCTGCACGCCAAGGATTACTATTTGGCCGCTATCTACCCGGTGTACTTCGCCGCGGGGGGTATCGCCTGGGAGCGTCGTTTTTCGCGCTCGCGCGGGGTGCAGCGGAACCGCATCGTGGCCTTTCCGGTATTCGAAGCTGTTCTGCTGGTGACGAGCCTGATCCTTCTGCCGATGAGTTCGCCGGTGCTGCAGCCGGCAGCCTGGGTGAGGTATACCACGGCGCTGCACCTGCACGGGGACAAGATGGAGACCGCAGCCACGGGTCCTCTGCCGCAGTTCTATGCGGACCGTTTTGGCTGGGAGCAGGAGGCGAGCGTCGTTTGGAAGACATTTCGCTCGCTTTCGCCGCAAGATCAACGGCGGGTGTGCATCTTCGGCAGCAACTATGGTGAGGCCGGCGCGCTCGACTTCCTGCGTCGCGGCCCGGATGCGGAGCGGGGCGCGCGTCTGCCGCCGGCGATGAGCGGACAGAACAACTATTGGCTGTGGGGAACCCATGGCTGCGATCCCGATGTGGTGATCGCGGTGATCGGGGATACGCCAGAGGAGGTGTCGCAGAAGTATCGGTCGGTGGAGATCGTCGGGCGCATGGACGATCCATGGGCTATGCCCTTCGAGCACAAGAACATCTATCTGCTTCGCGGACGGCGGCCTTCGGCTCCCTTCGACTGGGCGGACGAGAGGTACTACTTCTGAGCAGGGCGGAGGTTTTGACACGCGCGGGTATGCAGCCAGAACTGCCGCATCGCCGGCGGTTCGGAAGGGCAGCAAGCTCAGGTTGAGAGGGCTATGGAGGGGGTTCTGGCATGGGGCTCTCCTATGAGGCGCAAGTCGCGTATTCATAGGTTCACCCGGAATGGGAGCAGCACACCCCAGAATGGGAACTGCACAGCAGTTGCGGGAGGGTCTTAGGG
>CAXTPY010000203.1:0-3400 GCA_964246195.1 uncultured Acidobacteriaceae bacterium
AAAATATACTTCTGCCCCCCCGGACGAATCGCCCCACGCCCCTCGCCTTCGCTCTCCTCCTCGCGATCGATCTGGTACTGCGACCTCTTGGTCATCGCCAGAAAGCTATGCGGCACATTCAGATACCCACCCAGCGGAGTCGCCATCAACTCACTCCGCATCCGGTTCAGCTCCTCCACCCCGTACCCGATCGACCACACGCACATATCCACATCCCCGCGCGTCCCCACCGTCGAATACGTCAGCGAAAGAAACTCCCCCGGCTTATTCCACCTCGCCAGCACCGCCGCGAACGCCGCCCTGTGCGCCGCCTTCTCCTCCGCCGGCAGCCTCCTCCACTCCGGCATGACCTTATAGAACGTGAAACATACAATCTGCCGCTTCACTGCGGGCTTCGAAGGATCGTGCGGACCATAGCCGGTCGCCGGACGCGCCCCCGCCGGAGGCGTCGCAACGGCGCTCGCTGCAAAACTGAACGCGGAACTCGAAACCGAAGCCGGAACACTGTCTGCCATATACTCTTCACCTCTCCCCCTCAATGCTAGCGCAATCGGGCCGCCCACCCCCACCCGCTATACTGTGCCCTGCATGTCAGAGAAAATTCTAGCCCTCCTCATCGCCGCCATCTCCACCGGCGGCTACCCCATGGTCATCCTCCTGATGGCCATCCAGTCCGCCTGCATCCCCATTCCCTCCGAAGTCATCATGCCGCTAGCCGGCTACGCCCTCGCCCACACCCAGCTGCAACTCGTCCTCCTCGCCACCTTAGCCTCGCTCGCCTCGAACCTCGGCTCCATCCCCGCCTACTGGGTAGGCGCACGCGGCGGCCGCCCCATGGTCGAGCGCTACGGCAGCTACATGCTCCTGAGCCGCCGCGACCTCGACCGCGTCGACCACTTCTTCCTCCGCTTCGGCTCCATCACCGTCCTCCTCGGCCGCATGCTTCCCATCGTCCGCACCTTCATCGCCTTCCCCGCCGGCGTCGCCAGGATGAACCAGCTCCGCTTCCACCTCTACACCTTCCTAGGCTCCTGGCCCTGGTGCTACGCCCTCGCCTACATCGGCATGAAGCTCGGCGACAAATGGAATACCGACCCCCGCTTCAAAGCCCTCTTCGAACGCTTCCATCTCGGCGTCGAAGCCGTCCTCTTCCTCGGCATCCTCTGGTTCGTCACCTCCCACTGGAAGAACCGCATCCGCACCGAACCAGCCTGACGCCAAAACTCTGTCGCGTCGCAGTTCGCGCCGCCAACATCTCCACTTAAGCTACACATCGTTGCCCAGGTGGAAGATCGGTTCCACCCCGGTCGCACCAGCCATCAACATCTGCTCCTGACGCTGGTCCAGAGGACGATAACTCTGCGCCACATCCATCGCCAGCCGGAAGTACCGTTCGTCTCCAGGAGGCAGCGCCGCCGTCACCGGATGCCCCAGCGTCCAGCGCAGTCCCAGCGCCGCCTCGTCCGGATAGCTCGCCGGCCGGTACCAGCACTTCGGCTCCGCATGGTCCTTCTTCTGATCCGCCGGCCACACCGTCTTCGCCATCGACTTCAGCGCCAGAATCCCCATCCCCTTCTCCTGCGCCCGCTTCAAAATCTGCGGCCCGAAGTTCGCCTGCGAGAACAGCACAAAGTTCACCGGGAACAGCACCGTATCGAAGTTGTACCGGTCCATGGCCGCCAGCGCCGTCTCCGCCGAATGCACCGAAAATCCGATGTACCGGATCTTGCCTTCCTTCTTCGCCTCCTCCATCGTCTCCATCGCGCCGCCCGGCCCCAGCACCTTATCCAGGTCCGTCATCTTCGTCAGCGCATGAAACTGATACAGGTCCACATGGTCCGTCTTCAGCAGACGCAGCGACTCCTCCAGCTGTTTCCGCGAATCGTCCTTCATCCGCCCTTCTGTCTTGCAAGCCAGGAAGCAGTTCTTCCGATACGGAGCCAGCGCAGGCCCCAGCCGCTCCTGCGCATTGCCATAACTCGGAGCCACGTCGAAGTAGTTCACACCCCGGTCCACCGCCTCAGCCACGATATTGCTCGATTGCGCCGTGTCCTCGTTCATCACCACGATGCCGCCAAATCCGATGATCGAAAGATGCTCGCCGGTCTTGCCCAGGACCCGCCGGGCGATCGGCTGGGCTGGCGTCGCCCCCGAAGAAAACCTTGTGCTCACAGCGGCTGCCGCGGTCAATGCGCTCTGCTTCAGAAAATTACGTCGTTCCATACTCGGACCTCCAGGAAACTAACGTCCAGCCGGATGGCTAATGCCATTCTCCCAGAATTTCGTCTCTCCGGTTGTCCTTGACAAAATCAATCTACACCTGCCCTTCCGGTTGTCCGCAAGCCAGCGACGAGCGTACGCGGCTGATTGAGCACAAGGATTTCAAGATTGCCCACCTGACGACGATGATGGTTTTCTTCGTCTGGGTAAGTGCCTTCATGTTCGGGAAGGCAGAGAGTGTCGAGACACCGCTGGTGCTGGTGGTAGTGTGGTTTGGCGTGAAAACCGTGCGGACGAGGGCTCAGCTTGTGCTTTATCGGGCGAGGGTGCGAGGGTGACGAAGCTGGTGATCACCAATCGGATTCGAAGGCTGAGGTTCGAGCGTGGGGAGATGACGCAACAGGCGCTGGCGGAGAGGATTGGGGCGACGCGACAGACGATTCTGTCGATCGGGGCGGGCAAGTACGCACCTTCGCTCGAGTTGGCGTTCAGGATCGCGGATGCGTTCGGGCTAGGCATTGAAGAGGTGTTCGCGCGCCAGAAGGCGGCGTGCTAGGGGCCTTGTGCGGAGAAGACGACAAGCAAAAAGAGGGCGAGATGCGGGGGTTTGTCCACTCCGTCTCGCGACAAAGCCGCGCCGGATCGGTAGAAGGGACAGGTTTAAGACGCGTTCTTAGAGGGCGGAGAGGACGATGGCGACGACGAGGGCGCCGAGGAGGAGGGAGCGTTTGTCGGTGATGGCGTAGACGACGGGGTCTTCGTTGAGTTGGCCGCGGGAGGCTAGGAGCCAGAGTTGGCTGATCCAGAGCAGGAGGACGGGAACGAGGAGCCATAGGCGGTTGGTGTGGCGATAGAGCTGGGCGGCGTCGAGGTTGGAGATGTAGAGGGTGAGGACGACGACGGAAGCGTACCCGGAGGCGGAGCCGAAGCTGCGGAGCTGCTCGATGTCGGCTACGTGGTATCCGCGGCCTACGGGGGAGGATTTGCCTCGGCTGAGGAGGCTTTCGAGCTCGGCGAAGCGTTTGACGAAGGCGAGGGAGAGAAAGAAGAAGATGCTGAAACCGGCGAGCCAGGTGGAGACGGCGACCTCGGTGGCGGCGGAGCCGGCGAGGATGCGGATGGTGTAGAGGCCGGAGAGGACGATGACGTCGACGAGCATGGCGCGTTTGAGGCGGAGCGA
>CAXTPY010000204.1:0-3380 GCA_964246195.1 uncultured Acidobacteriaceae bacterium
GTTCAGGGGGCGATCAGGTGCATGAGGTGTTGGACGGCTTGGGCGAGGGGAAGGTCGGTGGTGGTGTGGGTGAGGCGGTTGACCAGTTCGATATTGCCTTCGGCTACTCCTCGGCCTATGTTGATGCGGAAGGGGATGCCGGTGAGGTCGGCGTCTTTGAATTTGACTCCGGCGCGTTCGTCGCGGTCGTCGAGTAGGACGTCGATGCCGGCGGTGGTGAGTTCGGCGGCCAGGTGTTCGCCGGCGGCCAGGAGGGCGGGCTCTTTGATGTTGGTGATGGTGACGACGGCCTGGAAGGGTGCTATGGCGGGGTGGAGGGCGTAGGTGTCCGGTTTGCCCTGGGCTGCGTTGGCGGCGGCGGAGGATTCGATGGCGGCGGTGAGGATGCGTTCGATGCCGATGCCGTAGCTGCCCATGATGGGGGTTACCTCCTTGCCGTCGCGGTTGAGGACGGAGGCTCCCATGGATTTGGAGTATCTGTAGCCTAGCTTGAAGATGTGGCCGATTTCTACGGCTTTGCCGATGCGGAGGGGAGAGCCGTCGAGGGGGGAGGGTTCGCCTTCTTTGACGTTGCGGATGTCGGCGGTGAGGGTAGGTTTGAAGTCGCGTCCGGGGGTGACGTTGCGGAGGTGCCAGTCCTCCTTGTTGGCTCCGGCGAGGAGGTTGGCGCGGCCTTCGAGGGCGGCATCGAGCACGACGAGAATGCCCGGTTTACGTGGGTGTGGCGCGGCTTCAAGGCCAATGGGGCCGAGATAGCCGGCGGGAGCTTTGAACGTGGCCAAGATTTCTTCCGGGGTCATGGGGCGCACTTCGCCGAGCGCTATTGCCGAGAGCTTGGTTTCGTTGAGCTGGTGGTCGCCGCGCAGAAAAGCGACGACGGGGCGGGTCTTGCCGACGGTGTTGATCTGCTTTGCATCGGCTTCGGGATGCTCGACGATGTAGGCCATAGTTTTCATTTGGTGCACGGGTTTGACTTGCAGGAAATTTCCTACTTCGTCAATTGTGCGTTGGCCTGGTGTGTGGACCACCTCGGGTACGCTTGGACCGATGTTGAACGGAAGTCCGGCCGGCAAATCTTGCACCGGCACGAGCTTGCTGGTAGCCCTTTCGATGTTAGCGGCGTAGCTGCCGTCTGCGCTGCTGGCGATGAGGTCTTCGCCCGCTTCGGTATAGACCATGAACTCCTGCGACTGCGAGCCGCCCATGGCGCCGGAGTCGGCTTCGACGGCGACGAAGGAGAGGCCGCAGCGAGTGAAGATGGCGCGGTAGGCGATGTCGTGCTTCTGGTAGGAGAGGTCCAGGCCGTTTTCGTCGATGTCGAAGGAATAGCTGTCCTTCATGAGGAACTGACGGACGCGTAGGAGGCCAGATTTGGGGCGGGGCTCGTCGCGGAATTTGGTCTGGATCTGGTACCAGATCTGGGGAAGCTGCTTGTAGGAGCGGAGTTCGGAGCGAGCGATAGAGGTCATGACCTCTTCGTGGGTCATGGCGAGGCAGAGGTCGGCGCCTTTGCGATCTTGGAGGCGGAACATGTTGTCGCCCATGGCAGCCCACCGGCCGGACTCCTGCCAGATATCGGCGGGATTGAGCGCGGGTAGGAGGAACTCCTGGGCGATGCGATCCATCTCTTCGCGGACGATGCCGACGATTTTATTGATGGAGCGATTTCCGAGGAAGAGATAGCTGTAGATGCCGGCACCGAGCTGGCGGATGTAACCGGCGCGGAGCAGGAGCTTGTGGCTGGCGACGTCGGCGTCGGCGGGAGCTTCGCGGAGCGTGGGGATGAAGAGAGTGGACCAGCGGTGCATGGGCAAGAGTGGCGCTTTCGGCACGCAGTCTGTTGGAGATGCGGGCAAACGGATCAGGAGAGATTCTACCTTGTGGAGGGGGGGTGGTGGAGTTCGCGCGCGCTGAGGTCTGCGGGTAGGAGAGGAGGGCGGCCATGGTTTCGCGGTGTGGAAGGCCGGTGGACGAGGAGGGAATGTGTAACCTTCAAGGTTGCTACACCAGATGTTTATGTTCGCTAAGTGACAGACGTGAGAGGTAGATACGAGTAGGGTTTCCAGATGAATCAATCTACCTGCGAGGAGGTCTCCAGGCCTTTCGATCGCCTAAGGGGAATTGCCTGAGTAAAGGAAAGATACCTTGAGTCACTCCGGCTTCGCAGGCACTCTCGGACAAGGAACGCGGAACGGTGCTTCCAGTGGACGGCCGCGGAATATTCTTTTATCGCAGCTCCCCGAGGAGGAGTATGGGCGGTTGATGCGGCATGCCGCCGAGGTCGACCTGCCGCTCGAGAAGGCGCTTTCGGAGCCGAACCATCCGATCGAATATATTTACTTTCTGAACAGCGGCTTGGTCTCCACCGACGCGCTTGCTTCGAGCGGAGACACGGTGGAGGTGGGCGTGATCGGGCGAGAGGGGTTTGCGGGATTGCCGGCGCTGTTCGACCAGCCGCAGATGGGCCATACGGTGGTGATGCAGGGTAAGGGTGATGGCCTGCGGATGCGGGCGCAGGCGGTGCGCGAGGAGTTTCGGCGGGGCGGGATGCTACGCGACCTGGTGCATGCTTTCACCTACCTGCAGCTGGTACAGATGACGCAATCCGTGCTGTGCAACAGCGTGCATTCCGTGGATGCGCGGCTGGCGCGGTGGCTGTTGACCTCTGCCGACAGGACGGAGACGGAGACGCTGCACCTGACGCAGGAGTTTCTATCGCAGATGCTGGGGGTGCAGCGATCTACCGTGACGGTCGCGGCTGGAGATCTGCAACGCAAGGGGCAGATAGAGTACACGCGCGGGAAGATACGGATCCTGGACCGCGCGGGGCTAATTGAGGGGGCGTGCGAGTGTTACAGGACCGTCACGGCTTCTTACAATCGCATTCTGTGCGCGGACACGAACGGCGAGATACGGTACAAATTGCAGTCAAGTTCGACTAAGCCAGCGATTCGCGGGGATGCGATCGAGACTAAGTCGATTTGCTGACAGACCGGCCTACCATGAATGCTTAATTTTCAGGGGCAGGCGATTCAACGCCGCGTTCGTGCGCTGATTCGGTGGCGCAATCCTACCAATCTTAGAGAAATCCATGCTTAACGTTCTGCATATCGGGGACGACATCGAGCTGTTAAGGTCGCGCACGGAAGTGCTTCGGCGGACGGGCGTGAGGATCGTGGAGAGCGTAAGCATGAAGGCGCTCGACCTGATGGAGGGCGAGGAGTTCGATCTAGTGGTCTTGTGCCACTCGACGAAGGCGGCCTATGCGAGGTTGATTGCGGAGGAGGCGCGAGCCAAGGGGTCTCGAACGAAGATTTTGCTGACGCTGCCGATTACGGGGGCGGAGGGAGGCATTGCGGCGAGTTCGGTGGATGCGGTGG
>CAXTPY010000205.1:0-3341 GCA_964246195.1 uncultured Acidobacteriaceae bacterium
TCAACGTCCCATTGCTCCGCTCATACCACATAAACATCTTCTTCGGACTGTTGTTCACCGTCACCGCCACAATGGTCCCGGTGCCCGTACGCTTCGATATATCAACATGATGCGAGGTGATCGGACCCCAATCGCTCTCCGTCGTCCAGTCCTCCGTGAAGCGTTTCAGCGTGTAATCGTACTTCTGCGGATGCTGCTGCCAGTTGGGATCGTTCGTCCAGATCGCATAAGCCTTGTTGAAGTCCTTATCCTGCAACGCCGTAAGGAAGCTGCCCACGCGATGCTCCGCCGGAAGATTCGAAAAAAACCAGCCATGGCCCAACAGATACCCACCCACCCCGAGCACCGCGGCCAGCAGAATCAGCACGCCGCCGCCAATCACCGCATTGCGCCGGGCATCTTCCTTGCGACCGTCATATTGCGCCGCGTTCAACAATGTCATCGGACTCTCCTGAGCCCCCATTAAACACCCAGCCGCGATCCCCAAGAATCTTCCTCGCTAGGAAACGCCCCGGGGTGTATCTCCACCTCGGCGCCGGAGGGGAGCAGGTAGACGGACACAATATCGAACCGGACGAGGATAGAGCCGCGCAGCGTGGAGGGGAAGCGCTTAAGGTAGGCCCCGGCCAGCGCGCGCAGAGTCTTCTGCTTGCGCGCGTCCACAGCGGATTCGGCCGGCTGCAGGTCGCGCGCCGTGCGGGTCTTCACCTCGACGAAGCAGAGCCAGTCTTCCTGCCACGCGACCAGGTCCAGATCGCCGCGGACGAGCCCGGAGGTCCAGCGCCGGGCGACCACGGTGTACCCCGCGCGGCGCAGCGCGAACAGGGCCTCCCGCTCTCCCTTCAACCCAGCAGCGAGGTGAGGCGCTACCGACCCGCGGTGGGGCAGCCGGTCGAGCCAGCCTAAAGCGCGTGCCTGCAGGTCGAGAAGGCTGGGCATGTGTCGAAAGCGCGCCAAGCGAAGCGCCGGCAGCTCAACCGCAGTATAACCGTTGCTTCCCCGCGCGGCGCCTGCGATACTCAAGTGTGCCTACCCTGCACAAACTCCAAAATCGCATCCAGAGGTCGCGGACATGTCTGCAAAGTACATCTTTGTAACCGGCGGTGTCGTGTCCTCGCTCGGCAAGGGCCTTGCGGCCGCGTCGATCGGCTGCCTGCTGGAGGCGCGCGGCCTGCTCGTCAACCTGATGAAATTCGACCCATACCTCAACGTCGACCCAGGCACCATGTCGCCCTTCCAGCACGGCGAGGTCTTCGTCACCGACGACGGGGCCGAGACCGACCTCGACCTCGGGCACTACGAACGGTTTACCCACGCGCGGCTGACACGCGACAACAACCTGACCACCGGCCGAATCTACGAGCAGATCATCACCAAGGAGCGGCGCGGGGACTACCTCGGCAAGACCGTGCAGGTGATTCCGCATGTGACCAACGAGATCAAGAATGCCATGCGGCGCGTGGCGTCGGACTGCGAGGTGGCCATCGTCGAGATCGGCGGCACCGTGGGGGACATCGAATCGCTCCCGTTCCTCGAGGCCATACGCCAGATGCGCCAGGACCTGGGACGCGAAAACACGGTCTTCCTGCACGTGACCCTGATTCCGTGGATTGCGGCCGCCCAGGAGCTGAAGACCAAGCCCACCCAGCACTCGGTGAAGGAGATGCTCTCGATCGGAATTCAGCCCGACATCCTGCTGTGCCGCTCCGACCGGGCGGTTCCGCGCGAGATGCGTTCGAAGATCGCGCTCTTCTGCAACGTGGAAGAGCCCGCGGTGATCGCCGCCCGCGACGTGGAGAGCATCTATGAGGTGCCGTTGAACTTTGCGCTCGAAGGGGTGGACGCGCTCGCCCTCCGCTACCTGCGCATCGAGACCAAGCCTCCCAACCTGGCCAAGTGGAAGGACCTCGTCGATCGCGCCTACCACCCGAAGGACGACGTCTCCATCGGCATCGTAGGCAAGTATGTTGAGTACGAAGACAGTTACAAATCGCTGAAGGAGGCGCTGGTACACGGCGCGCTGGCGCATAACCTCAAGCTGCGGGTGACCTGGATCGAGGCGGAGGGTCTGGAGGTGCCGGACTACCAGGCCCAGCTCGAAGGATTCGACGGCATCCTCGTCCCGGGCGGCTTCGGCAAGCGGGGCATCGAAGGGATGCTGAAGGCGATCCGTTACGCGCGCGAAAACGAGGTGCCGTACTTCGGCATCTGCCTGGGAATGCAGACCGCCTGCATCGAATATGCGCGCAACGTCTGCGGACTGCACAACGCGAACTCGGGGGAGTTCGACCCGGCCACGCCGCACCGGATCATCTACAAGCTGCGCGAGCTGACCGGGGTGGAAGAGATGGGCGGCACCATGCGGCTGGGCGCATGGGACTGCGTGATGGAGCCGGATTCGCTGGCCGCGCACGCCTATGGCAAGACCGAGATCAGCGAGCGGCACCGGCATCGCTACGAGTTCAACCGGGAGTACGAGCCGATCCTGACCGGGGCTGGGCTGCGCCTGACCGGAACCACCCCGGACTCGACCTACGTCGAGATCGTCGAGATACCGGAACACCCCTTCTTCCTGGGCTGCCAGTTCCATCCAGAGTTCAAGTCCAAGCCGCTCGAGCCGCACCCGCTCTTCCGCGAGTTTATCGGGGCAAGCTACAGGCACCGCTCCGGAGTCCAGAACGAGACCGCAGCAGCGCGTCGGCAGCCCGGCCAAAAGAGTATGGAAAGCGGCATGAATCTCTCCCGCTGACCCGCGCAGCCCCGGGTATAAACCCGCGCCGCCTCTCACGGCTCGCCGGAACAACGTAGCAGCTAATCCAGAGGCGTTTCTCTCGCCCTTCCCCCAAGCCAATCTGCGCTGGCTCTTGCTGTTGTCTTGTCTCTACACCCTCTGCGAATCCGCTCGAAACGGCCCTCGAACCGGCTTCCCCGCATCTCGCCGCGCCCTGCGCCCACCGGACCCCTTCAACTCCGAGGCTTCTTCCCCCGCGCAGAGCTCTTTCTCCCCGACTCGACAACAGGACTAACTCCAGCCTCGCCTCCCTCGGCAGCGGGCCCGACCGTCCTCGTCGCCTTTGCCCCGGCCGCCGCCTTGCCCTGCTCTGCTGCCTCCTTGCCCGCAGCCTTCGCTCCACGCTTCCCAACCGTCTTCGCCGCCGGCGCAGCCGGTCCAGCCTGTTCGGCAGGAACCTCAAACACAGCAGAAAGCACCAAATCCTCCAGCTCCTCCACCACCTTCTTCTGCACCGCATGCTCCGCCACCCGCGCCGCGTCCCCTGCCACCTTCCCGGCTCCGGCCTTCTTGGCCGTCGCCCCGCTCTTCCCGCGGGCCGCCTCTCCGG
>CAXTPY010000206.1:0-3320 GCA_964246195.1 uncultured Acidobacteriaceae bacterium
CTAGTTCTTGGGGATGGGTTTGGGGATGGGGTTGATCTTGTTGTCTAGGAAGCGCTGCTGGGCTTCGAGGACCTTGTTGCGTGCGAAGGAGGCGTCGCGCCAGCCGCGGACTTCGACGCGCTTGCCTTCGAGGTCCTTGTAGATGGAGAAGAAGTGGGTGATCTCGCGGAGCATGTGGGGGTAGATCTCGGAGAAGTTCCAGACGTCTTTGTAGCGTGGATTGCCTTTGCCGACGCAGAGGACTTTTTCGTCGCCGAGGCCCTGGTCGAGCATCTCGAGGACGCCGATGGGGCGTACCTCCATGACGCAGCCGGGGAAGCTGGGGGCGTCGACGAGGACGAGGGCGTCGAGGGGGTCGCCGTCGTCGGCGAGGGTGCTGGGGATGAAGCCATAGTCTCCGGGGTAGTGGACGGGGGAGTAGAGGTTGCGGTCGAGGCGGAAGACGTGGAGCTCTTTGTCGTACTCGTACTTGTTGATGCCTTCGGCGGGGATTTCGATGACGGCGTTGATGACCTCGGGGGATTGGGAGCCTACGGGCAGCTCCATATAGTTGGGCATAAAGTCTGGCATCTCTTCTCGGTGGTGGAATCCCGGCGTGGAGTCTTGCTGCTACGGCGCGTGGGGGGGAACGTTCGGTGCATGACTATAATCAAGCACGATGAAGGCACATGTCTACGTTACTTTGAAGCGCACGGTGCTCGATGCGCAGGGCAAGACGATCGAGAACGCGCTGCGGAGGATGCAGTATCGCGGGGTGCGCGATGTTCGGCAGGGGAAGTATTTTGTGTTGACGCTCGAGGACGGGCTCGATCCGGCGGGGGCGCGGGCAGAGGTGGAGCGGATTGCGCGCGAGGTGCTGACGAATCCGGTGATTGAAGAGTTTACGTTTCGGGTGGAGGAGTAGGGTTGGGCGGCGTGGTTAGGTGCTGGATCTTCTGCGCCCACAGGCAAGAGCGAAATGCGGGTGTTTTTCCGCTCCGGCGTGCCATTGAGAGCGCACGGCTCCGGTCGATGGGCGGGCGATGATTCCGCGTTGAGAGCGGATTCGCAGGTGGTGTAAGGAACAGGCAACGGCAAGAACAACCGCAGATTTCCTTCGGGAAGGACAACAAAAAGAGAGAAGCCTCTACACCAACTGCTGCGTTGCTGTAGTTCATGCATTTACAGCAAGTGCGGATGTTTTGGGGAGCTGGGGACTTGAGGCGGCCGGTTTGGGTGCGTTGGAGGCCAATGGGGCTGGCCTTGCTCTTGCGACGTACGCCGAATCCCGCCCTCCGGGAGGAACGGGCCCACCTTTCCACAACGGCGTTTCACGAGACCTACCGAGCAAAAAGGTCAAGTGAGCGGGATGCCTGTTGAACTTACGGCTGATATGTAGCACGATATATATGCGAGGAGGTACGCCATGGCCCAGCTCGAAAAAGCCAGAGTCTTCATGAGCGGGAGAAGCCAAGCCGTCCGTATCCCGGCTCAATTCCGTTTCACCAGCAACGAAGTCTATATTCGCCGCGACGCGAAAAACGGCGACCTCATTCTCTCCCAAAGCCCCGGCAGCTTAGCGGAAATCTTGGCCGCACTTGATCAACTCGGCGTACCAGACGACTTCCTCTCTCCGTCCGACCGCGGACAACAGCCATCCCAGGAAAGACCCGAACTGTGACCGTGCTGCACATGCTTGACACCAACATGGTCAGTTACATTGTGAAACGCCAATCTCCCGTCGCACGAGCCCGATTGTTGGCACTCAAAGAAGGCGAGATAGCCGCCGTGTCTTCAATCACGGAGGCCGAGATCCGCTACGGCCTCGCCAAGCGACCCGAGGCCATCTCTCTCAAAGCTCTAATGGACGGCTTTCTAGCCAGCATCCAGGTTCTTCCATGGGGGCGTCAGGAAGCCGATACCTACGGGAGAGTCCGAGCCAAGCTGGAGAAAAACGGCCTGAGCCTCGGCAGTATGGACATGATGATTGCCGCGCATGCGATCGCTGTCGGAGCCGTTCTCGTGACTAACGATAGAGCCTTCGGTCAGGTGAATGACCTGCCAAACATCGTGAACTGGGCTACTGACCTTTAGTGGGCAATCCACAAACGCCAAAATCGTACGCAGAGGATGGGACGACTCCTTGGAGAACGCTGTTCCTGAATATCTACTGCCAAGAGGTAAGTGAAAAGAACGGCGTTTTACAGGACTAACGCTTCGTCAGTGCCTCTGAGATCTAAACAAAACAGCAGCTGCGACTGCCAGCGAGACTGCTATAGCCCATGTCACCCGAGTAGATGACATTGATTTGTACCTTCGCTCAGGCTGTGGCAATGGATTCCCGGAGGTCGCGGCAAGTATCAAACGCGCGGCTAGTTCTGGGCTGTCCCACTGCGGGAAGTGGCCGCAGTTCGGGAACCAGTAGAGTTGCGCGTCCGGGAACTTGGACTTCGCCCGGGCGGCCTGGCGCGGCAGACATACGTGGTCGTCCTCGCCCCAACCGATCACGAGAGGAGCCACAACCGAGCCTTTGGGGCTGCCGCGCTGCACCTCACCATGGGCTAAGTTATCCAGGAGCTCATCGAATGAAGGAGACGCTGCGAACGACCGCATCTCTGTAAGCGCAAGGTCAGCGGGAAGGGACCAGGGATGTGCAGAGAATTGAGCAAGCAGTGCGGTGCGACCCACTGGACTACTCGTGATGGCAGGCATCACGGGCTGCAGCGCTCGCACGAGCCGCACGGACGCCGCCACGGAGTAGTAAAAGACGGGAACCTCCCAGCCTTCCCAGAAACCTCCCGGATCCAATGAAACAACAGCGCCGAGTACACCGCCGCGCCGGACAAGCTCAAGAACAAGGCGTGCTCCCATCGAGCTTCCGACCGCATCGATGCCAAGTAGACCCTCTTGTTTCAAGAACTCCGTGACTGCATCGGCGAGCGTACCAACGGACACGGAGCCGGACAGGGGCGGCGTTCGGCCATGGCCGGGAAGGTCAACGGCTATGACCTCACGGCCGCCCTCTGTGAGGCGATCGATGACAAGCTCCCAGGATGCCCAACTTCCGCCGATGCCATGTACGAGTAAGAGCGGTTTACCTGATCCGCGACGAACTGTATGAAACTTCATCTCTGTTTGGATGCGCAATTTCTATCACGTCACTTCGCTTTCTTTGGTCCCAATTGAACAACCTGACTTTCTCGACATGCTGCGCGACTTCAGCATTGCATCCCCGCGTCCCTTGGCGCGTCGTCGCCAATGCACTCGCCGGCGGATCAGTACCGATAAGTCGCATTCTCGTCAGTGATTTCGAACGCGACCTTGTAAGCTCGATCGGACTC
>CAXTPY010000207.1:0-3243 GCA_964246195.1 uncultured Acidobacteriaceae bacterium
CCATCTACACCGTGCTCACCTCGCCCAGCGAGATCGCCGGCACAGCGAACGTCGACTTCGCCATCTTCCCTCCACGCTGGCTCGTGGCCGAGCACACCTTCCGCCCCCCCTGGTTTCATCGCAACTTCATGAACGAGTTCATGGGCCTGGTCTACGGTGAATACGACGCCAAGGCCGAAGGCTTCACCCCCGGCGGAGCCAGCCTGCACAACTGCATGTCCGGCCATGGTCCCGATGCGGAGACCTTCACCAGAGCCTCCGCAGCCGACCTCAAGCCCCTCCGCCTCGACGGCACGCTCGCCTTCATGTTCGAGACCCGTTTCGTTTGCCGCCCTACAAGCTTCGCCATGGACACAGCAGCGCGCCAGCACGAGTACTACACCTGTTGGCAGAGCCTCCAGAAAAACTTCCACCCACCCATGTGAGAGGCTCCGCGCGTACACGGGTCGCCCAGACAGCCTGCCTCGTAAACCGAAAAGCCCCAAGAAAAGTTACATACTACTTCAGCATGGTCACGGAAGCATTCGGAGATACCGCAATTCCCTGCCCTTCGTCCGCGCTGACGTTGAAGTTTGTAGCTGTCACAGTAGCATAAGCGATCTGCATCCCCTTCTTAGCCTGTATGTCTACATTCTTCAAGACCACATCCTTGACCGGAGATTCCGGCAGTCCGACGATCGCCCCTGCCCATCCGCTGTTCACGGATTGAAGACCCTCGATCGTGATGTTGTGGAACGAAGGCGTAAGCCGGCCGATCGGAGCCGAAGCTACCTCGCCCGCGGGCAGTGCCTGAGGATAATATTCGCTGATCAGCACAGACACCTTCACATCCTCCATGCGGATGTCCTTGAAGGATATGTCGCTCACGTCGTGCCCACGGTCCCGATTCGCTTTAATGCGGATTCCATTATCGGTTCCCCTAAAGTGAATGCGCTCGGCATGGATGTTCTGCGCGCCCCCTGAGATCTCGCTCCCGATCGACAGCCCGTGGCCACGCTCGAAGTTGCAGTCCGTAATCGTGATGTTCCTGCTAGGATCGTCCGGCCCCGGCGAATTGATAGCCCCGCTCTTGATCGCGATGTCGTCGTCGTCCACGTCCTCAAATATATGATCGATCACAATGTTGCTCGAGCTGAAAGGATCGATCCCATCTGTGTTGGGAGCGTGCCGAGGCGCCAGCACGCGCGTGTTCCTGATGACGATGTCGTCCGAGTAATACGGCACGATCTGCCAGAATCCGGAGTTCTGTACCGTTATGTTCTCGACCCGGATGTGCGTGCAGTGATCGAAAACAAGCCCCATCGGCCGAGGGTTCGCATTGCCAAGCACGCCCCCGTCCTTCTTGCCCCGAATCATCTCCCACCAGCTCCGCCCGTTGCCGTCCATCACGCCCCCGCCCGTAACCGTTACGTTCCGCGCATGGACCGCGCTGACAAAGGGCTGCACCCCCGGCAGCCGCATCACCGTCTGCGCCTTGTAGTCGGCATGCTCCGCTGACGCCAGCAGTGTCGCGCCTTGCGCTACCTCCAGCGTGATCTCGCTCCTGAGCAGGATCGGAGCGGTAAGAAAAATACCTCCGCTCACCTTCACCGTCCCCCCGCCCGCCGCGGCGCAAGCGTCGATCGCCGACTGGATCGCTCTCGTATCTTTGGTCGCTCCGTCCCCCTTGGCACCGTAGCTCCGCACATCGCAGATCTTCCCCCCGGCAAAGGCCGGAACTGCCGTCATCGCCATCACTGCCAAGCCTGCATTGATCTTCCAGCCCCTCATATCCACTCCCAGCGCAAAGCATGCGCTCGCAAAATCATATATCAATGGTCGGACCAATCAAGAGGCAGCCCCCCAACGCCTTCGGCACCCCCACAGTCCACCGAAGCAGGTCTGGACGTGAAGTCTCAACAGGTCGCCCGTTCTCTCCACCATCCGCGAATCCGCTCTAGAATCGCTAGATCAAACGCCTCGGCAATCCTACGGAGCATGCAAAGACCCCGTGAACAGTCCCACCACACGCGTCCACACACCACCAACGCACAAGCGCGCCCCCAAGCGTCGCTGGGCTCTGGGCGCCTTGGCAGCCCTCTCTCTCGCCTTCAGTCTCGCCGCGCGCGCCCAGTGGGACATCGAAGACTCCCACACCACAGCCAGCCTCCGCGGCATCCGCAACGTAGGCGGAGGCGTCGCCTGGGCCAGCGGAACCAACGGCACCGTCCTCCGCACCGAAGACGGAGGCTACCTCTGGCAGACCTGCTCCATCCCCCCGGGAGCCGAAAATCTCGACTTCCGCGGCATCCAGGCCTTCGACGAAAACACCGCCATCGTCATGTCCTCCGGCCCCGGCGACCTCTCACGCCTCTACAAAACCACCGACGGCTGCCAAACCTGGCGCCTCCTCTTTACCAACCCCGACCCCCAGGGCTTCTGGGACGCGTTGGCAATGATGGATGCCAACCAAGGCTTCGTCATCGGAGATCCCTCTCTTGGAGATCTTCGAGACCCGCTCCATGCGCGAGACCTGATCTTTCGCATCCGTGTCACCGCCAACGGGGGAAAGACGTGGATTCCCATCTCCGACCCCCGCCAAGACCCCTCCGCCGGCACCGGCCTATTCCCAAACCCCGGCGAGACTCTCTTTGCAGCCAGCAACAGCAGCCTCCAGGTCGCGCTCCACCGCATCTTCCTGGTCACCAGTGCCTCCCGGCTCCTCGAAAGACCGCTGACCCCGAAGGACCTGCTCCCGGAGGCTTGCGCCAGCCCGTCCGATCCACTCTCCCCAGCCTGCGGAATCCCCTGGACCGAGTGGGAGAGCCACTCCATCCCCATACGGCACGGAAATGCTTCCTCCGGCATCTTCTCTGTGGCCGCCGCCCCCACCAGCGTCGCTGTCGCCGTCGGAGGAGACTACGAGAAGCCTGATGACAGCGAAGCAACCGCTGCCTACACCCACTCAGTCGAGCATCAGCCTTGGCACCCCGCCCAAACCCCACCCCACGGCTACCGCAGCGCCGTAGCCTACGACCCCGCCCACAAACTCTGGATCACCGTTGGCCCCAACGGCACCGACATCTCCACCGACGACGGCCGCAACTGGCGCCCCTTAAGACCCTCGCCCCAAGACCCACCAGACGCCGACAAAAACTGGAACGCCCTCTCCCTACCCTTCGTCGTAGGCCCCAAACGACCCCTCGGCAAACTCAACCCCCCCGCCCCGCCCCCCCCCGACCCAGGCCCCCCCCCCCAACACGC
>CAXTPY010000208.1:0-3233 GCA_964246195.1 uncultured Acidobacteriaceae bacterium
GGCGCAACCACGCACGCTTCGCCTCCGACCACGGCGTCCAGATCGCCATTGAGATGCACCCCGGCTTCGTCGTCTACAGCCCCGAGACCATGCTCCGCCTCCGCGACATCACCGGTCCCGCCGTGGGCTGCAACTTCGACCCCTCCCACATGTTCTGGCAGGGCATCGACCCTATCGCCGCCCTCCGCATCCTCGGCCCCGCCATCTTCCACGTCCACGCCAAGGACACCCAGCTCTTCCCCGCCAACCTCCCCCGCACCGGCGTCCTCGACACCAAACCCTACACCGACGAGCTCCATCGCGCCTGGATCTTCCGCACCTGCGGCTTTGGCCACGGAGCCGAGTGGTGGAAGGACTTCCTCTCCACCCTCCGCCTCATCGGCTACGACGGCACGCTCTCGATCGAACACGAAGACAGCCTCCTCTCCCCCGACGAAGGGCTCACCAAAGCCGCCCGCTTCCTCAACGAGATCCTCCTCCGCGAACCCCCCGCCACCCCTTGGTGGACCTGACCCCTACCGCACTGTTACAGCCCGCTCGAGGCGACCTCGAGGGGCAGGCGCGCTTCACTTCTTCTTCAGCAGATTGTCCGGGTTGAAGAGCCCGGGCGAAAGATCGGCGTTGTACTTCACCTTGATATAGAAGCGTTGATTGGCCATGTCGCCGTTACGGTAGCGCGTGGTGTTCAACGCCGTGGGAAGACCCTGCACGTCGTGCCAGTCGTCGTAGGTCTCGACGTCCTCGTCGTGGTCCTGAAAAGTGTTGTTGCGCCACTCGAAGGTTCGGCGCAGAGGCAGGTGGGTGTTCTGATCGAGTTCAAGGGTGACCGCGTCGTTGTTGGCGCTCAGCACAGTCACCTTGTCAGCGAGCCTGCGTTCGACCATGGTGGTGCCCTCCGCCAGCACCATCACCCCGGGCTGCTGGAGCCACGTGCGCATGACGGCTTCGATGGAGTGGTCGCGGCGGCGGAGGTGATCCTGGACCTGCTCGCGGGGCAGCGGCGTCTTGCCCTTGTAGGTGATCTCCCAGCCCTGGTCCGCGGTCCAGACCTGGACGACGTCGTGGACCTCGCCGTGCAGCAGCATGCGCGGCGTGGCGAATTCGATACGCTCTTCCTCACCGTGCGTGCCGTTCGCGAAGCTGCGATAGAGAGTGAAGTTCACGCTGACCGTGGGCTGGCCGCGAAAGAAGCTGGCGGTGTGGCCGGTCATCTGGACGTCGCGGCGGTTGAGCCAGAGCGGGCCTCCAAGAGCCTTCACCATCTGGTCGAGCAGAACGCGTCCCCGCTGGTCCTGCGAGTCGGCCGAGACCGGCGGCGTGGCCGCGCTCGGCAGCGCGTTGGCCTGCGCCTGCAGAGGCCTCGCGGGGGTCAGCGACACGAGACCGACGAACGCAGACATAACCAGGGCCTTGCGGACTCTAGCCAACCAGCACCGCCCCGCCGTTCACGTTGAAGATCTCCCCCGAGACGAAGCCCGCAAGCGGGGTGCAGAGGAAGAGGATGGGGCCGGCGATCTCCTCCACCCTCCCCGGCCTGCCGAGCGGAATGGTGGCGAGCACCTTCTTCGACGTCTCCGGATCGGTGAAGGCATTGGCGGACATCTCGGTCAGCACCCAGCCGGGTGCGACGCAGTTGCAGTAAATACCGCTGCCGATCAGTTCGCTCGAGAGGCTCTTGGTGAGCGAGACCAGGGCGCCCTTGCTAGCGGCGTAGTCGGCATGGAAGGCCTCGCCGCGCTGGGCGGCGGTGGAGGCGACGAGCACGATGTGGCCGCGCGTGCCGCCGGCGGTAGCAGGCTGCGCGAGCATCCGCGCAGTGGCTGCCTGCACCAGGCCGAAGACGCTGTCGAGGTTGATGCCCAGCGTGCTGCGCCACTGCGTCTCCGGCATAGACGCGATCGGAGCGTCGTGCGCAGGCCAGACGCCGTGATTGACGATCAGGCAGTCCACGTTGCCGGCTTCCGCGACCAGCGCGCGCCCGTCGGCGGCCGTCGCCAAACTCTGCTGCACGGCCCGGCAGAGGGGCTCGCCGCCGCACTCTGCAACCAGCTCCCGAGCACGGTCGGCGGCCCTCTCGTAGCTGAAGACCACGCGCGCCCCCGCCTGGCGGAAGAGCCGTACCGTGGCCGCACCGATGCCGCGCGAGCCTCCGGTTATCAGCGCCGTCCGCCCTGCCAGCGAGAGACCTACTCCTGTCCCAGCATCTTCCATAGTGTCCCTGCGTTCTCCATAGCTTGACGCTACTGAAAAGGGTGGCCGGGATGCAAGCCGCCAGCCTCCCGCGAGCCGCGAAAGAGGTAGCATGAGCGCATCGGGCTTCGTGTGCAGGCGAGGCGCAAGCCCAAGGAGGTCTCACGCATGCGCAAGGCAGTCCTGGTCACACGCATCCTGCTCGGCCTGATCTTCTTCATCTCTGGGCTGAATATCATCCTGCACTTCCTGCCGCAGCCGCCCATGGCCGGCGACGCCGGCGCATTTGCCACCCTGCTGGGGACGACCCACTACATCACCGTCGTCGGCCTGCTACAGATCATCGCGGGCCTGCTGCTTCTGGTCGGGCGCTATGTGCCGCTGGGCCTGGTCATCCTCGCGCCTATCCTAGTGAACATCCTGCTGTTTCACGTCCTGATGAACCCTCAGGGCATCGCCGTCGGGCTGGTCGCCACGCTGCTCGAACTCTTCCTGCTGTGGGTGTACAGGAGGTCGTTCCGAAGCCTGTTCGACGCGGCCCCCGAGGTCGCATAGGCGGCCCCGCATACGCGGTCTCCGGCAGGGCGCCGAAGAGCCTCGCCTCCAGCCAGTAGAATGGGGCCTCTATGATCGCTCACCTGCGCGGCCAGCTGCTCTCGAAGACTCCAAACCAGGCCGTCGTCGAGTGCGCAGGCGTGGGCTATGACGCTACCATCTCGGTCGCGACGTTCACCTCTCTGCCGCCCGAGGGCAGCGTCGCCGCACTGCACATTCATACTCACGTCCGCGAAGACCAGATCACGCTCTTCGGCTTCTACGACCGGCCGGAGAAGAGGCTCTTCGAGAGGCTGATCGCCGTCAGCGGCATAGGCCCCAAGCTGGCTATCACGGTGCTCAGCGGCATTGCCCTCGACCGCCTCGTAGGCGCGCTGCGCGGCAACGACCTAGTCCTGCTGACGAAGATCCCGGGTGTAGGCAAAAAGACCGCCGAACGCATGGTGCTGGAGTTGAAGGACAAGCTGGACGACTTCGCCTCCCCCGCC
>CAXTPY010000209.1:0-3215 GCA_964246195.1 uncultured Acidobacteriaceae bacterium
GGAAGGTGTCGGGGGACATGGTGCCGGCGCCGACTTCGAGGTCGTAGGGCTGCTGGAGGACGCAGCCGCGGTCGGCCCAGAAGCGCTGGAGGGTGAAGAGGAGGTCCTGGAAGGTGAGCGGGGCTTTCTCTGGTGCGGGCATGGCGCGGAGGCTTCCTGTTCAGGGGGAGACGAGTGGCTGGGGTGCTTCAGCGGGCAAGGTGGTTCGTGATACCGAGTTTACTCGATGCGGCTGGGCGGGGCGGAGGGCGAGCGGCGGAGTTTTGTCCTGCCGGACGGGCCCACTGCGCGTGGGGCGGTCACTTCGTGACGGGTATACCTTTTTGTTCGGCGAACCTGCGGATGTGGTCCTCCCGCTGGTCGGTATAGGAGGTGGGTGCGGGTCGAGTTGTTGTTGAGATTCGCTCAGGACTGGACGCTTTGGACGATGCCCTTGGTTCGCAGGCCGGCTTCGGCTTTCGCGAAGTAATCCTCGACGGTGCCTTGCGTTTTGATCCATTCGATGTAGCGTTCGACACCTTGCTCGAGGGTGGTTCGCGGCTCGTAGCCGATGCCTCGGATGCGTGTGATGTCGGAGATGAGGGCGCGGATCTCGCCGGGGCGGAACTCTCCTCGGGCGAGGGGAGGGATGTCGATGCCGAGGCGGGAGGAGATGATGCCGGCGAGGTCGCGGACGCTGGTGGCGCGTCCGCTGCCTACGTTGACGGGGAGGCCGTCGAGCTGGTCCGTGGAAGCTACGAGGAGGTTGGCGCGGGCGATGTCTTCGACGAAGCAGAGGTCGCGGGTCTGGCCTCCGTCTTCGTACATGACAGGGGGCTGGTGGTTGAGCAGGCGGGTGCAGAAGATGGAGATGACGCCGGTGTAGGGGTTGAAGAGGGACTGGCGCGGGCCGTAGGTGCAGGCGTAGCGGAGGGCGACGGCGGGGGTGCCGGTCTGCTTGGCCCAGAGGAGGACGAGGCGCTCCTGGTCGACCTTGGTGAGGGCGTAGACGGTCTCGCCTCCGCCGGGGGTGGATTCGGGTGTAGGGATGGAGCGTGTGGGCTGGGCGCAGAGGGGGCAGTGGACGGTGAAGTCTCCGGCGCGGAGCTGCTCGGCGGGGCGGAGGAGCGGGGCAACGCGGCCGTGCTGGGGGCACTCGGCGGTGCCTTCGCTGTAGACGGCCTGGGAGCTGGCGACGACGACCTTGCGGATGGGCAGATGGCGGTCGCGGATGATCTCGAGCATCTGGGCGGTGGCGAAGCTGTTGACGAGGACGTACTTGGCCATCTCGGGCATGTAGCCTCCGTAGGCGGCCTGGTGGAAGACGACATCGATGTCTTCGAGGGCGGAGAGCATGGTGTCGTAGTCTTGCACGCTGCCCTGGCGGAAGTCGGCGGCGGGGTTGATCCACTCGGGCTTGCCGTGTTTGTGGGTCTGGGGCTCGAGGTTGTCGAGGATGCGAACGGTCCAGCCTTCGCGGAGGAGCAGGTCGACGAGGTGGGAGCCGATGAGGCCGGCGCCGCCGGTGACGAGGGCGCGCTTCCGGTGCTGGATTGTCAATGGGACTCCTTGGAAAGGGCAGGGTGCGAGGGCTTGCGTACACATCGTATCGCAGCGTGCGCGGAAGCTGGCGCTGGCAGCGGAAGCATCGGAAGGGAGGCGGCGTGCGTCTATAAGAGTGGTGAAGCGCTCCGCGACATGGATGGTCTTGCTGATGCTGCTCTGCGGTCAGGTGCTGGCTGCGAGTTGCAGCGCGCGTTGCGCTTCGGGTTCGGCTTCGGATTCCCAGCGTGGAGCGGCGGGTTCCGAGGCAACTTCGGGCGCGTCTTCCTGTCACTCCATGAAGGCCGGGCCAGCATCTCGCGGCGCCCAGGTGGATGATGCCGCGGCGTGTGAACGCCCCGTCTGCGGAACGGACCTCTGGCTTACGGTACCGGAGCGAACGTTGTACGCGGGCCTGCACGGAGTCCACGCAGGGAACCCGGCGCACGGCGTAGCGCCTGCGTTGCCAGAGGCTGCGTACTTGCCGTTGAGTGTTTCCGCGTCGTCGGCGGCATGGTCCCGGTGTCGAACTGCGCCCTTCGCGGTCCGCCCTGCTTCTTCGCTCCGCATCTAGCGGGACAAGCCTAACAGGTGAAAGCTTCCGCCCTCGGCGCGCTCGCGCGTGCCAGCGTGGCCTTGTCCCTTGCGAACCATAATTCAGGAGCAGTATGAACAATCGCCGTAGCTTCCTCCAGCGCGCCTTCGGGCTGGGCGCGGGACTCTTCGCGAGTCGATCCGCCTTGGCGTCGAACACAGACAATCACCGCAATTCACGCAGCGCGGAAGACATCAAGCGGGACCGCCGGGTGCGTCCGGGGCCTGCGTTCAACACGCCTGTGATCACGACCGAGGTGGGGGACATGCCGTACAGCATGGACGGCGGCGTGAAGGTCTTCAAGCTGACGGCGCACGTGATGCGGCAGGAGATCGCGCCCAACAAGACGATCGATGTGTGGGGGTACAACGGGTCGGCGCCGGGGCCGACGATCCAGGTGACGCAGGGGGACCGGGTGCGCGTGATCTTCGAGAACCGGCTGCCGGAGCCGAGTTCCCTGCACTGGCATGGGTTCGAGGACCGGATCGGGTTCGACGGGATGCCGGGCATCAGCCAGGAGCCGGTGAAGCCTGGGGAGCGGTTCGTGTACGAGTTCGACATACACCAGGAGGGTACGTACTTCTACCACTCGCATATGGCGATGCAGGAGATGGCGGGAATGCTGGGGGCGTTCATCATGCACCCGAAGGAGCCTTATCGTCCGCACTGCGACAAGGATTTTGCGATTCACCTGCAGGAGTATGCGGTGCTGCCGAACAACGTGGTGCCGAACACCATGAACATGGAGTTCAACTGGCTGGTGCTGAATGGCAAGGCGGGTCCGGCGACCACGCCGCTGATCGTGCGGCAAGGCGATCGCGTGCGGATACGGTTTGTGAATCTGGGGATGGACCATCATCCGATGCACCTGCATGGGCACACGTTTTATGTGACTGGGACGGAGGGCGGGCGGATTCCGGAGAGTGCTTGGTGGCCGGGCAATACGGTGCTGGTGGGCGTGGCGCAGGCGCGGGACATAGAGTTCGTCGCCAACAATCCGGGGGACTGGATGGTGCATTGCCACCTCCCGCACCACATGATGAACCAGATGTCTTCGCAGGTGGGAGGTTTGACGCGGAGGTCTGGCAGCGGCGCGGGG
>CAXTPY010000210.1:0-3204 GCA_964246195.1 uncultured Acidobacteriaceae bacterium
CTTTGGGGTTCGGGGGGGGGGGTTTGCGGGTGGGAGCGGGTTTGGGGGGGGGGGGGCGGCGGTGGCTGAGCGGGGCAGGGGGTGCGGCTGGTGAGGACGCGGGGGCGGATTTGCGGTACCAGGCCTGACCGGTTCCTGCGGTCTCCTTGGAGTTCCAGACGTGGTCTTCACTGTTGGCGATCTGCTCGATGGAGCGTCCGGTGACGACAGAGTGGGGCTCGGTCGCGGTGACACAGGGGGCGTCGGCGGGGCGCTCGAATTCGTCGTGTTCCTTGATGAGGAGCCAGTTGGGTTTACGCTCGGAGGCGGCCTTGCCCCCCATGCGAACGAGGGTCCAGCGGCCGTGCATCTTGGTGCCATCGAGGAGGAACTTGAGGCTTCCGGAGCGGAGGCCGGCGTCGATGTCTTCGTGGCCGGACTGAGGCTGCCAGGTGCCTTGGTCCCAGAGCATGACGGTGCCCCCGCCATACTGGCCGGTGGGGATGATGCCTTCGAAGCCGCCGTACTCCATGGGATGATCTTCGACTTGGACGGCGAGGCGCTTGTCGCCTACGAAGTAGCTGGGGCCTTTGGCGCAGGCCCAGCTTTTGAGGACGCCATTCCAGCCGAGACGGAAGTCGTAGTGGAGGTGGCTGGCGGCGTGCTTCTGGATGCAGAAGGGAAGTCCGGCGGCTGGAGCCCAGGCTGTGGCGCCTGTGGTACCGCCGCCGGGCTCTGCGGTGACGTCGAAGTGGCGCATGGAGCGGTAGCGAGCGAGCTGCTCGTCGATAGCGTCGGCTGCATTCGGGGGCGAACTGGGGCGCGGCGTCGGGTTCCCTTTCGGTGGCATGGGCTAGGCCGATTTGCGGCGGGTGCTGGATGCCTTGCCTGCCTTTGCGGTTGGGGGGGCGCCTTGGACGAGGGAGAGGCCCTGCTTCGGCTCTGCCTTGGTTTCGCGGGGTGTCTCTCGGGCGGGGGCTTTCTTTGTTGCGGTCAGCTCAGCGTCTCCGCTGATGCTCTTTCGTAGGGCGTCCATGAGGTTGACAACCTTGCCGCGGGCTGGCGCGGCGCGCTCGTCTTTGGGCAGAGGAGCGTGATTCACCTTGGCTTCGACGAGCTCCTTGAGGGCGATCTCGTAGCCATCGGTGAATTTGCCTGGGTCGAACTTCGAAGAGCGCTTCTGGATGAGAGCCTGCGCGAGTTCGAGGGAGTCCTCGTTTACCGAGACCTTCTTGATGTCGCGGAAGTACTCGGCGGGGTCGCGGAACTCCTCTTTGTAGCGCATGGTGTAGGCCATCATGCCGCGAAGATCGACGTCTTCGTCGGCGAGGGAGTTGGCGGTGATGGCGAGGACATGTTCGCGGCCTGCGAAGGCGATCTTGCCGAGGGCGGCCTTTCTTCCCTGGCGGAGTGCCTCACGGACGGTGGCGAAAGCCTCGGCCTGGGCGTCTCCATCGGGAACGACGAAGTAGGGCTTTTCGAGGTACTCGGGGGCGAGTTCGTCGAGGCCGACGAATTGGGTAATATCCACAGTGTGCTTGGAAGGGACGCGGAGGTTGGCGATCTCCTGGGGCTCGATGGTGACGTACTCGCCCTTGCGGTACTCGTAACCCTTGACGATCTCGTCCTTCTCGACGATGGCGGAGGCGGGAGTGTCTTCGCCGTTGTTCTGCTGGGCTTCAGCGGCACTGGCTGAGACCTTTTGATATTTGACGCGTTCCCCGGTTTTGCGGCTGATCTGGTGGAAGCGGATCTCGCTCTTGGCCTCGGTAGCGACGAAGAGTTTGACGCCGAAGCTCACAAGCGAAATCTGAATCTGCCCACTCCAGTAAGGACGCGCCACAGCAAGCACCTCATACAGCCGGATTGGCCGTGAGTAGCTGTGATTCAAAGGTTGTGGGGCGGGGATGCCCAACTGCTAAGAGAAAGCTAGCTCCGCGCGACGCAGATGTTCGTGGAAGCCGATGCGGAGAGCTTGCGGGGTACAGGACGCCGCATCCGTTTAACCTGACGGGGCGTACTCTAAATGCAGTATAGGGAAGGAAATAGAGCATGCTGCTTAGCCGATCCAGACGCTACGATTCTGATATTCGATCTTCGGAGATCACGCCGGAGGTAAGGTTTCGCGAGGCGGGCGAGTCTCGCAGGCGTTTTCTGAGCGGAGCGGCTTATGCAGGGGCTACGGCGGCGATCGGGGCGGCGCTGGCGCGGGGCGTTCCGGGGCTGCTGCATCCGCGCGGCGTGCAGGCGGCTACGTTGCCATTAAAGACGGTGCCGAGCCAGTACACGGTTCCCGACCAGACGACACCGGAGAGCAAGGCGACGACGTACAACAATTATTACGAGTTTGGTACGGACAAGTCCGACCCGGCGCACAACGCTCATACGCTGCAGATACGGCCCTGGACGGTGGAGGTGACCGGCCTGGTGAAGAAGCCGCAGACCGTCGGCATCGACGACCTGCTGAACTACCGGCCGATCGAGTCGAGGGTGTACCGGCACCGGTGCGTAGAGGCGTGGTCTATGGTGATTCCGTGGGATGGATATTCGCTTTCGGAGTTCATCAAGTTCTGCGATCCGTTGCCGAGCGCGAAGTACGTGCAGTTTCTCTCCGACCTGAACAAGAAGCAGATGCCGGAGCTGCCCGGAGGATACGACTGGCCGTATTCGGAGGGGCTGCGGATGGATGAGGCGATGAATCCTTTGTGCCTGCTTACGTTTGGGTGCTACGGGGATGTGTTGCCGAACCAGAACGGCGCTCCGGTGCGCGTGGTCTCACCATGGAAGTATGGATTTAAGAACGGCAAGTCGATCGTGAAAGTGAACTTCACGGACAAGCAGCCGCGTACGCTTTGGAGCGAGATTGCTCCGAGCGAATACGGATTTTATTCGAACGTGAATCCTACGGTGGATCATCCGCGCTGGTCGCAGGCGCACGAGCGCAGGATCGACGGGAGTGCGTTTCCGCGTACGATTCCGACGCAGATGTTCAACGGTTATGGGGACCAGGTAGCTGGAATGTATAGCGGGATGGACCTGAAGAAGTATTTCTAGGACCTTCGCGCATGTGAGTTCCTGGGCGGGGTGCAGCGCGAAGCCATTTTTCGGTTGTGCTAAAAGCCCGTCCCTTATCACGTCGACGGAGAAGCCAGTTAGGCTTCACTTGGTTAGGGTCCTGCTTGCGGGGTTTGGAGAGGAGCATCATGCTTCGGTCTTGCGAGCTGC
>CAXTPY010000211.1:0-3154 GCA_964246195.1 uncultured Acidobacteriaceae bacterium
TGAGGGTGGACGCACGGTGGGCGCCGGCACCATCTCCGAGATCATCAAGTAAGCGGCAGCGATTACAGAAAGGCAGCGGCGGCGAGCTTTTGTGCTCGCCGCTTTTGTTTTGGCGGGCTACAATCTTGCCATGGCGACGCTGGCCCAGTTCGATCGGATGCAGCAGGGTGCTCTAGTGGGCCTGTCCATGCCCCTCACCGTGCGACCGCCTGTCAGGATGAGCGACGAGGAGTTGATCGCATTCTCACGGCGCAACCGGCCCTATCGCATCGAGCGCAATGTCGAAGGGGAGTTGGAGATCATGTCGCCCACGGGAGCGGACGGAAGCCATTGGGAAGCAATCGTCATCGCTGAGCTGCAGCTGTGGGCTCGAGAGCACGGTGGCGTCTCCTTCAGCTCGAATGGCGGATTTACCTTGCCCGATGGATCGATACGAAGCCCGGACGCTGCCTGGGTTTCGGAGTCGCGCTGGAACGCGCTCAGCCGCGAGGACCGCCGCCGGTACGCGCCGATCTGCCCTGAGTTCCTCATCGAGATTCTCTCCATCAGCGACTCGCGCCCTGTACTCGAAGCGAAGATGCTGACGTGGATCGCAAACGGCGCACAGCTTGCTTGGATGATCGACCCGTACGAAGCGACGTTGAGCATGTACCGGTCTGGAAGCGACGTTGAAGTGCTGCATCGTCCCGCCTCGGTGGAAGCAGGACAGCCGGTCGCGGGTTTTCGGTTATCGACGCTACTGCTTTGGGAGGAGTAGATCCTTTCGGGGGCCCGAACTCCGAGCCTTCCATAGAAGAAGCTGAGATGGAGAAGCAGACAGAGCGCTCTTCCAATCGACCCCGTTTCATGGGATAATCCGATAGGCGGAGCGTGGCCTGACCGCTTCCGTCTTCGTCTCACATTTCAGGATTTTGGCAGCAGGGGCCATATGCCCTGCGTCGCGGCGTGTCAGCCTTCCACAGGCAAAACGCGCTGCTTGCCAGCCGAGGTGGCTGGCCACGATAGGAGAACAACAACATGCGCGAAATCATCACACTGCAGTGCCCCGAGTGCAAAAACAGGAACTACTCCACGACCAAGAACAAGAAGACCACCACCGGCCGCCTCGAGTTCTCGAAGTTCTGCAATACCTGCCGCAAGCACACGGACCACAAAGAGACCAAATAACGCCCCTCAGCCGTCGGGTGTCCCTCGGGCACGCACAGACGGCTGGCAAGCTCCAAATGGGGGAGTAAGCTCAACGGTTAAACTGTCGGTCTCCAAAACCGAACTTCTCGGTTCGAATCCGAGCTCCCCCGCCAGCTTCCCTCCCTTCACCGGACCGGCAGCCAAGCACCAGCACCACGCAGCAGCACAAATAGCACTTGAGGCAGCACAATGGCCAAAACAACAGCACTCGTAGAGTCCTCCACCCATACCGGCATCGAGAATCTCAAGGCCCAGCCGGAGCGGCTCAGCGCCTTCCTCAAGGACGTGCGCAGCGAGATGCGCAAGGTCATCACCCCCACGCGTGACGAGGTCCAGTCCACTACCCTCATCGTCATCATCACCGTCTTTATCTTCGCCGCATACTTCTGGCTGATCGATAACATCATCGGCCGCGGCATCGAAGCGCTTCTGCACCAGCTCACAAAACACTGAAAAATATCCGCATCACCACGCACCCAGAAGGCACAATCATGGCGGCAAAAGAACAGAAACTGGAAGAGCAGCCTGTAGACGCGGCGGATCTCGGACCGGACGAAGCAGCCCCCGAGCCAACCGAACAGCTCGCTCCCCCAGTCAACGAAAACTTCAAGTGGTACATCATCCACGCCTACTCCGGCTTCGAGCGCAAGGTCCGAGAGTCGCTCGAAAGCCGCATCATGGCCTTCGGCCTGCAAAATCGAATCGGCCGCATCATGATCCCCACCGAACCCGTCACCGAGCTCCGCAACGGCAAAAAGTACACCATCGAGCGCGTCTTCCTCCCCGGCTACGTCCTGGTCGAGATGGAGCTCGACAACGACCTCTGGCACGTCATCAAGAACACGCCCCGCGTCACCGGCTTCCTCGGCACCGGCGACAATCCCGTCGCGCTCTCCGAGCAGGAGGTCAGCTCCATCCTCTTCCGCTCCGAATCCGCCAAGGACAAGCCCAGCATGAAGATCAAGTTCGCCAAAGGCGAGCAGGTCCGCATCAACGAGGGCCCCTTCGCCAACTTCACCGGCACCGTCGACGACATCAACGAAGACCGCCAGACCCTCAAGGTCATGGTCAGCATCTTCGGACGCTCCACCCCGGTCGAGATCGAGTTCTCAAAGGTCGATAAGGTCGAAGCCTAACCCCCCCCGGCCGCACCCAGAGTTTCGCAGCACATCTCCAGCGCGCCGCCCATCAGCCGCTCCAAGCAAAGAGGATCACCCCATGGCACCCAAGAAAATCACCGGATACGTCAAGCTCCAGATCATGGCCGCCAAGGCCACGCCCGCGCCTCCCATCGGCCCCGCCCTCGGCCAGGCCCAGGTCAACATCATGGAGTTCTGCAAGCAGTTCAACGAGCGCACCAAGGCCCCCGACATGGCCGGACTCACCATCCCCGTCGTCATCACCGTCTTCGGCGACCGCTCCTTCACCTTCATCACCAAAACACCCCCCGCGCCCGTCCTCCTGCTCAAGGCCGCCGGCATCCCCAAGGGCTCCGGCACTCCCAACAAGGAGAAATTAGGCAAGGTCACCGAAAAGCAGATCCTCGCCATCGCCACCCAGAAGATGCCCGACATGAACGCCGCCACCGTCGAAGCCTCCGCCAAGACCATCCTCGGCACCGCCCGCTCCATGGGCATCGAAGTCGTCGCCTAAACCCCTTCGCACTCCTCGCAAGGTCCAGCCGGAGCCCGTCTCCCGCTGGACCTTCCCGTTTTCTCGAGACACTTTGTCAAAATCCATCAGCGGCCCCCCACCCAGACCGGCCTAGCGCCCTTTCCGCAGTAGAATCGTCTGCATGAGCTACGCTACGAACCTCCTCGTCGCCCTCGCCCTCGCTGCCGCCTCCCTCCCAGCACACACCCAGGCCGCCCCCGCTCCTACCCAGACCATCACCGGTCACGATGCCTTCACCGACTACGCCCGCGAGCACCCCGGGGTTCGCCGCAAGCTCACCCTCGCCGACCTT
>CAXTPY010000212.1:0-3089 GCA_964246195.1 uncultured Acidobacteriaceae bacterium
GTGTAGACGAGGTTGCGTTGCCGCATGGAGCGGTGGCGCAAGGGTCCTGGGGTGACATGATGATGGATGAGTTGGATGAGTTCGCGGGCAGGCAGCATAGGGCGAGAGGCAGTTTTCAGCGGGACGAGGCGGGGAGCGATTTGACAAAGATGGACCGTGCGCTGACGAGTGCGGGGGCGTATGACACGGCGTGGCCTAACGCCCTGGGGTACGAGGATGTGGCTGGGGTACGGATGGAGAAGGTAGTTGCGATGCGGTCGGCGATTCGGAGTGGCCAATACCAGGTTCCGGCGTCAAAGGTGGCGGAGAAGCTGATGTTGCACATGATGCATTGAGCCGAGGGGGGAATTGATCCGGTCGATCCGTTCGGCGGGGTCGGGGTATGGATTTCGCGCAGGGCGGCTGGCGTGAGGGATTGGGTTATAGGGTCTTCCTGCTTTCCTGTGGGCGTGCACCGATCGTCTGTCCTGCCGGTTGAATAGATGGAGGGTATGCGCGGTAGCGGGAATGGGGTTCGGGACCTTGGACGTGCGAGTCGGGATGTGAAGCAGTTGAAGGCGATCCTCGCCGTTGAGATCATCAAGGTGCTGGATTTGTGAGCACCTGAGCGTGCGTGCCGCACATGCGCGGACGGGCATTGCGGCGGCTGATTTTTGCGCATACGCAACGCCGACCTTGGGCGCTTCACGCTCGACCGCTTGATGTCGATCCTCAATCGGCTCGGGTCGCGGGGGAGGTGAGGATCAGAGTTGGAGTATGCGGGCTGTGGGAAGTGTGAGGGCGGCGATTCAGTTGGGCAGGACGGGAGGCTAGCTGCCTGCAGGGCTACTCGTGGAAGCGTTGATCATAGAGCCTCGAAACGCGCGCCAGTAGAGCTGAATACTGAAGCAGTGTGTCGCGTTCGTCAATCCAGTGGAAGGGAAAAGGGTCGATATTGGAGGCGGCGAAGCGAAGAATCAGGAACTCATCGAAGGCAGGTTTGGCCAGAGCCTCCAGCCGGCGGATTGCTTCTGGTGCTTCCTGTACCGGGTGCTTCGCTCTTGACGATCCGTCGGTGCTGAAGCTACGGTCACCCTCGAACGAGGTGTAGGCCGCAGCGTGATTGACGCCGACAACAGCGATACAGATGGGATTGGCATTCTTCTGGAACTCTTCGACCTGACGGCGAAGGTCGCTGACGACGCGGTCGATCTGCTTGATCATGGCTTTTGCGAGAACTTTGGTCTCAGCACCGATTTCAATGGCGCTAAGTGGACCTCTGGCGACGAGAAATCCAGGTTCCGTGATTGCGGTGGCCACTGGGACAAGTTCACCGAACGCACCATCGCCGCGGCGGCTCTTGATCCCGACCGCCTTATTGGCAGTATTGAGGACGCGACTTCTGGCATCGATGCGCCGGCCAAGCAAGGTGGAGCGGTTTAGCTTGCGGAGGTCCTCGTAGAGGAAGCGAACCGCCTTATCGCCCTGTGCCGAATTGCGGTGCAAGTAGGGATGACCCTCAAAGAGACTGCGGAATTGAGTCAGGAGTGAGTAGTCGACAGGATTCATCTCTGGGCGTCGGCGAGTACGAGGTCCACATCAAAGGGAGCGGAAAGGGGACGTGAGACCTGGGCTTTGAAGAGGCGCTCCTTGGCCAAGGCGAGATACTTGGGTTCCAGTTCGTTGGCAATGCTGTTACGTCCTGAACGCATGGCTGCGACGGTGGTAGTGGCGGTGCCGGCGAAGGGATCGAGGACCGTGTCCCCGGCGAAGGAGAAGAGGCGGATGAGACGTTCAGCGAGTTCGACTGGGTATGGCGCGGGGTGACCGTTGCGTGTGGACTCTCCTTTGACATCGGTCCAGGAGGTCTTAAGCCACTGCTGCATCTCTGTTTTCGTAAGCACTGAAAGGGCGCGCTGCATGGCGGTCGGAGATCTGTAGGAGCCTCCTCTGCGCAGGAAGAGGATGTACTCGAAGTCGTTTTTGACGATGGCCCCGGGCTGGTAGGGCTTGCCATAAAAACCTGCGCCGTTGCCTTCGGCCTCGGTTGCGCCGTTGCTGATCTTGTTCCAAAGGATGGGGGTGAGGCAGTCCAATCCTAGCTTCCGGGCGCGGGTCATGATGTCGGCGTGAAGGGGCATGACATGGTGCTTACCGCCCCGCTTGCGAGGGATACAGACATCGCCTACGACGCAGCAGACGCGGCCGCCGGGAACAAGGACGCGGTGGCACTCGGCCCAGACCTTGTCGAGTTCAGAGAGGAAGGCTTCGTAGTCCTCAATGGCACCCATTTGCTGCTCGTGGGGAGCGTACTCCTTGAGGGTCCAGTAAGGGGGGGAGGTGACGACGAGGTGAACGCTTCTATCGGCGATCCAGGAGAGGTCACGGGCATCGCCGGGATGGAGGGTGTGGGTGGTTTTCGCATACTCCGCGGGCCAGCGAGAGGTCTTGAAAAAGTCAGAGACCTCCTGGAGCTTCGCAACGGATCCGGGTTCGTTGTCGACTGTGCCCAGGGCGTTCATCACCGCTTCGGAGAGGTTCATGGATGGATTGTAGAGCACTTCCTGGCTATAAGCTGGTGCATCGTGGTGATGGAGCAGATTCAAACCGAGGAGGAGTCGTGAGCGGTTAGAATAGGCTGAGTTTGCGGGGCATTTCGATGCCGAGGTGTTCGTAGGCTAGGCGGGTGGCGACGCGTCCGCGGGGGGTGCGGTCGAGGAAGCCGATCTGGATGAGGAAGGGTTCGTAGACCTCTTCGAGGGCGTCCTGCTCTTCGGCGAGGGCGGCGGCTAGGGTGTTGAGGCCTACGGGGCCTCCGTCGTATTTTTCGATGATGGTGCGGAGGAGGCGGCGGTCGAGTTCGTCGAAGCCGTGGGCATCGACTTCGAGCATGGCGAGGGCGGCCTGGGCGGTAGGGCGATCGATGATTCCCTGGGCTCGTACCTGGGCGTAGTCGCGGACGCGGCGGAGGAGGCGGTTGGCGATGCGGGGGGTGCCGCGGGAGCGCATGGCGATCTCGGCGGCTCCGTCGTGGTCGATGGGGACGGCGAGGACGTCGGCGGAGCGTTCGACGACGAAGCGGAGTTCGTCGTCGGTGTAGAACTCGAGGC
>CAXTPY010000213.1:0-3072 GCA_964246195.1 uncultured Acidobacteriaceae bacterium
AACCCTCCCTTCCCGTCAACCTAACCTTCATCCCCGGCGGCGATGGAGGCGATAAGGCCGCCGACCTCTCCGGCAATCCGCGCTTCGCCCAGCTCATCAACCTCGCCTCGCCGCACTTCGACTGGATCGTCGTGGACTCCTCCCCCGTGCTGCCGGTCTCGGACGCCGTCAATCTCTCCCGCGCCTGCGACGGCGTCCTGCTGGTCGCCAGGAGCGGAATCACCAAGTATCCCGTCGCCCAGCGGGCCCAGGCTGAACTCAAAGCAGCCCGAGTGCTCGGCTTCGTCCTGAACGCCGTTCACGAAACACCTCAAGGCACACCCTACTATGGCTACGACGCGGAGAAAGATCAGAGCAGGTAGCGGATAGAATGATACGGCTGTTTCATGTGTACTACCCGACCCGCGCTATCGTTCTCTTCTTCTGCGAAGCGCTGATCGTCTTCTCGTGCTTCCTCCTTGCCACCTTCGTCCTCGTAGGGCAGGACGCTCCCCTCGTTCTACTGTACGAATCGGGCCTGCTCAAGATCGGGGGCCTGGTGGCCCTCTCCCTCCTGCTGTCCTACTACTTCGACCTCTACGAACCGCAGCGCATCTCGCAGAAGTGGGAGATCTACTTCCGGCTCCTGCTCGTCCTCGGCTTCCTGTCCTTTCTGCTCTCCGGCGCCACCTATTTCGTCCCCGAGCTCGACATGGGGCATTCCATTCTCCTGGCCGGCATGACCCTGCTCACCGTCGCTCTGCTGGCCTGGCGCAGCGCCTACGAGTGGATCATCGGCCGCGAGATGTTCCAGGAGCGGGTCTTCGTCCTCGGCTCCGGGGACCGCGCGCAAACCGTCTCCGAGATCGTCCGCACCCGCCCGGACGCCGGCATGGGCCTCGTGCAGGTCCCAGACAGCGACCCGGAGGAGCCCGATAAGCGGGCCGGCTTCGCCTCGGCGCTCCAATCCCTCGCCGGCCCCCGGCCCCGAGTGGACCGCGTCATCGTGGCCCTCGAGGACAGGCGCGGAGAGCTCCCCGTACGCGAACTAATGCAACTGCGCTTTGAGGGCGTCGTCATCGAGGAGTCCACCGCCCTGCTCGAGCGCCTCACCGGCAAGCTCTACCTCGACACCCTGCGCCCCAGCAACTTCATCTACAGCGAAGGCTTCCGCGTCCGGCCCTCGCAGCAGATCTCCCGCCGCGTCGTCTCCACCCTCGCCGCCGCCGCCGGCCTGCTACTCTTCCTCCCCTTCCTGCCGCTGGTCGTGCTGCTGGTCCGGCTCTCCTCCCCCGGCCCTATCTTCTTTCGCCAGACCCGCGTCGGCATGGGAGGAAAGAACTTCACCGTCTTCAAGTTCCGCACCATGCGCACCGATGCCGAGGCCCAGGGAGCCAAGTGGGCCAGCAAGAACGACCCCCGCGTCACCCGCACCGGCATGTTCATGCGCAAGACACGCCTCGACGAAGTCCCCCAGCTTTGGAACGTCCTGCGCGGCGACATGGGTTTCGTCGGTCCCCGCCCCGAACGGCCCGAGTTCGTCCCCATGCTCGCCGAAAAGATCCCCTACTTCGAGATGCGCCACATCATCCGCCCCGGACTCACCGGCTGGGCCCAGGTCCGCTTCGGCTACGGCTCCACCATCGGGGAGGCCCGCGAAAAACTCGAATTCGACCTCTACTACATCAAGCACATGACGCTCGGCCTCGACCTGCTCATCATGTTCGAGACGGTCAAGACCATCCTCCGCCGCCACGGCTCGCAATAGCCCAGCTCGCGCAGACTGGATGAGACGCAGCGACGTGCCACAAATTCCTCACGCAACACCGATCCGAGAACTTCGACTTTGCCTCAGGCCGGGAGCCGGCAGCCTTCACCGCGACCTCCACCCAGCATCTCCCAGCTATTACAACACCCGCTGCCGCGGATTGAGCTCCGCCTTCACCGCCCCCGGCGCCTCGCTCTTCGCCCCTCCATGATGCACCCGCAGAGGACGCGAAGGAACCTCCGGCATCCCCGCCTCGCTCAGCTTGTACAGCAGCGAACGGTAGCTGATCTGCAGCCACTTCGCCGTCTTCTGCCGGTTCCACCCGTTCGCCTGCAGCACCTTGAGGATGATCTGCCGCTCCAGATTCTGCGTCGCCCGCTTGGTGATGCTCTTGAGCGCCACCGGCTCGCTAATGTCGATCTCCGGCACCACGTTCGAGCCCGCGCGGTTCGACTCCGGCATGATCTCCGCCAGCAGCGCCTCCTCGCTTCCGATCAGCACATAGCTGCGGATCAGGTTCTCCAGCTGCCGTATGTTCCCCGGCCAAGCGTAGTTCTGCATCATCCGGATCGCACTCCGCGAGATCAGCTCCGGCGTCCGCTGGAACAGCTTCCCATAGTGCTCCAGGTAGTAGTCCATCAGGATCGGCAGATCCGCCACCCGCTGCCGCAGCGGAGGCAGGTTGATCGTCACCGCGTTGATCCGGAACAGAAAGTCCAGCCGAAACGTCCCACTCTCCACCTGCTGCCTCAGGTCTCCATTCGAAGCCGTCACCAGACGCGCATCGATCGACCTCGGCTCATGCCCTCCCACACGCACATACGTGCCGTCCTGCAGCACCTGCAGCAGCTTCGCCTGCACCGCCAGGTCCAGGCTCCCAATCTCGTCCAGAAACAGCGTCCCCAGGTGCGCCTGCTCCAGCCGCCCCGCCTTCGCGCTCGAAGCCCCCGTAAACGCCCCCCGCTCATATCCGAACAGCTCCGTCTCGAGCAGCGCGCTAGGAATCGCCGGGCAGCTCACCTTCACCAGGCTCCCGCCCGCCCGCTGCGAGATCGCATGCAGCAGCCGCACGCAAAGCTCCTTGCCTGTCCCGCTCTCCCCCTGGATCAGCACCGGCACGTCCGTCTCCGCGATCCGCTCCAGCTTCGTGCGCACGCTCTGCATCGCGGCGGTCTTGCCGAAGATCACATCGAGCGGCGGCATACCCGCCATCACGCCGCTCTGTTCTTTTCCGACTTGTGGCATAGGCACCTATCCAAGAAAACATCTTTCAGTCTTACACTCAGCTTAGCAAGCGGAAGGCCAATCGATGGCCACCCCATCTC
>CAXTPY010000214.1:0-3072 GCA_964246195.1 uncultured Acidobacteriaceae bacterium
CGTGGCTTTCTTGCCGCACATGGCGACGACCAGGCCCTCGCCGAACTCGGCTTCATCGTCGTCTGCATCGACGGCATGGGCACCCCCTCCCGCTCCAAAGCCTTCCACGAGTTCTACTTCGCCAACCTAGGCGACAACACCATCCCCGACCAGGTAGCCGGCATGCAGGACCTAGCCACCCGCTTCCCCTGGATCGACCTCCCTCGCGCCGGCATCTACGGCCACTCTGGAGGAGGCAACGCCACCGCCGCCGCCATGTTCCACTACCCCGACTTCTTCAAGGTCGGCATCTCCGAGAGCGGCAACCACGACAACCGCGAGTACGAAGACGACTGGGCAGAAAAATGGGCCGGCCTCGAAGTCCACTTTCCCGACGGCACCTCCAACTACGACGCCCAGGCCAACCAGAACTACGCCAAAAACCTCAAAGGCCACCTCCTCCTCGCCCACGGCACCATGGACGACAACGTCCCCATGAACAACACCCTGCTCGTAGTCCAAGCCCTCATTGAAGCCAACAAGGACTTCGACCTCATCCTCCTCCCCAACCAGCACCACGGCTACGGCCCCGACACCCCTTACATGACCCGCCGCCGCTGGGACTACTTCGTCCGCTACCTCCAGGGCAACCCCCCGCCCCCCGCCTACCAGATGCAGCCCTGGTCCGCCACCCTCAAAGCCATAGGCCAAGGCCCCCAAACCGCCAATCAATAGCCCTACGCCAACAGCCCTACGCCAACCCATCCAGCTTCCGCACCATCTCCGCCGGCAAGGCAAGCTCCGCCGCCGACAGGTTCTCGCGCAGGTGAGCCACCGACGAGGTCCCCGGAATCAGCAGCATGTTGGGTGAGCGTTGCAGCAGCCACGCCAGCGCCACCACCATCGGCGTCGTCCCCAGCGCCGCGGCCGCCTCGTCCAGAGTCGACGACTGCAGCGGAGTGAATCCACCCAGCGGGAAGTACGGCACATACGCCACACCCTCCCCGTTCAGTTCGTCCACGAAGCTGTCGTCCACCCGATGCGCCACGTTGTAGTAGTTCTGCACGCACACGATCTTCGCGATCCCGCGAGCCTCCTCATACTGCTTCCGCGACACGTTGCTCAGCCCCAGGTGCAGAATCAGCCCCCGCTCCTGCAGCTTCGCCAACGCCTCCAGAGGCTCCGCGATCGAGGCATCGTCGGGAGCGGCCACGCCGCCCACCCGCAGATTCACGATCGCCAGCGCCTCCAGCCCAAGATTGCGCAGGTTATCCTCCACCGAACTCTCCAGAAACTCCGCCGACGTGTCCATGATCCACGAACCGTCGCCCCCCCGCCGTGCCCCTACCTTGGTCACGATCGTCAGGTCCTCCCCGTAGGGATGCAACGCCTGCTGGATGATCTGGTTGGTTACATGCGGTCCATAAAAGTCGCTCGTGTCGATGTGATTCACACCGCTCTCCACCGCCGTCCGAAGCACCTCCACGGCAGCCTCCAAATCCTTCGGAGGACCGAAGACATGAGGCCCCGCAAGCTGCATCGCCCCATACCCCATCCGCTTCACCGTGATCGGAGTTCCGGGAAACCTGAAGCTGCCGCCAAGATTGTTCTCTGCGTTCATCGATATCTCTCCTATAACCGTCGTGGTACTTCTTCGTGGCAATCAGATGAAAGTGACTTCAGGTCTGGAGTTTGCCCCGGCTGTTGCCTGTTCTTCAACCCCACCCAAAGGAAAGCGCCATGAGCGGAGTAGCAGGCTTTTTCTCTTTTCTTGTCATTCCCGCCGGAAATCTGCGTTTGCTCTTGCTGTTGCCTGTTCTTCACACCCTCCGCGAATCCATCGGCTCCCAACCCTGTCAACCCCCACCAGCAGCTAAGCCCTGCCCTTTGAGAGGGTTGCACGTGGCGCAAACACCTTCTCGCACCCTGTAAAATAGAAGCAGCACCCTCGCCAGCCACCACCGCAAACCGATTCGGACTCCGCTACCCCGCAACATCGAAGTCCAGACCTAAAGTATCTACTTTGAAGACTTTGTGCCAAAAGGCCCCCCCCGGGGGGGGTACTTTTACTGCACGATCTTCCCGTCGGCGCCAGAGACCGAGCCGCTCCCCGAGTTGGGAACGCTCGAAACCTGCCAGCCGTTATTCGTATCCGTCAACGTAGCCGTACCGCCCTGCGTCCCGCTCAGCTCCGAGCGCAACTGCGGAAACGCCGTCTGCGTCTCCGCCGACTTCGCCCAGTCCGGCGCGCCGTCGACCGTGTACTTGTAGTTCACCGTAGTCGTCGCGCCCACCTGGTCGTTGGTCGGCGTGCTTCCATCCACGCTCGACACGCTCCGGTGCCCGTAGCAGAAGTTGCCATACCCCGGCTGGTTCGCATCCGCCGTCCAAGCCGAACGCCCCTTGTCCGACAGGTCGTAGTTGTTCACCTGCTCGCTAGCCACGATGAACTTCTTCTTCTCCGCCGTCGTCCGCGTCAGCAGCCCGGCATCCACCAGCGCGTCATAACCCTCCGTCTTGCCCTGGTCCGCCGTCGCCGCCTGCACCGGAAACCTCTTCTCGCTCTGCCACAGGCACACCGGATGCGCCCCGAAGTAGCCATTGATCGCGCTCTTGTAGTTCGAGGTGTTATCCGCCTTCTTGTTGCATCCAGCCGCCAGCACCACCACCGCCCCACACACGGCAACCGCCCTCAGACTCATCAGCCTTCGCTTCCCATAACCGTTCATAGCCAAAATATCCTCGTACCGTCGGATGCGGGCAGCGCCGCCCGCGTCCGCCGCCAGGCCAACTTTCTTCCCCGCACGTACCCAGCCGGTCACATGTAATCCACCCCATACTGCACCGGAATCTGCGTAAACGCGATCCTCGTAGGCGCCGCCTCCCGCGCCGCCAGCATCCCCGCGAAGTGCAGCGTAGTGTGCCCGTACTTCAGGTTCAGCTTGTCCATCGTCGCCGAAAGCTCCGCCCGGTTCCCCGGCTCCTCGAACAGCTCCGGCTGGTGCTCCCCCTCCAACACCAGCTCCCGCAGCGTCACCCCCACGAAGAACGGCCGCGCAAACTCCTCCCCCACCGGACGCTGCGCCCACAGCC
>CAXTPY010000215.1:0-3063 GCA_964246195.1 uncultured Acidobacteriaceae bacterium
ATGCTTCCGTTTCCCACCATCTGTGTGAAGCGGGGAAACCGGTTCAGACCATGGGTATAAACGCCGTCCCGCGTAGTCTCGGCAAACAGACGGGCACAAAGCGCGGCACGCTCGCCCCGCAGCCCAAGACGCAACATGGCTCGAAGCAGAGCGGCATTCAGGTCATCGAAAGGAACTCGCATGTCAGCTTTCATACTACCGGCTCGCGTATCTCTGACTCCGCCGCGCGGAAGATCGCTCGGCGCCCGTAGCTTCCTAGGCAGTGGCTGCATTGTTCATGTTCACCGCAGCAGAGGTCTACAGGTTCTTGCATAGTCCAAACGAGATGCGTCCAAGCATCCAATCCCGTCGGCGCCGCCTCAACCGTCCGCAATTCGCTCTCTCGTTCCATCTATCGGAAAGCGCTTCCCAAAGCCCATGTCTTAATGTTATAAGACTTGTAGGTCGCCATCTCTACTCTTTCGGTGCCTGAGGGAAAACGATTATGAGCGCTCGTCGGACGAAGCTTTGCACGATACTTGGCGTTGTGGGTCTTACGACCATGCACCTCCTCACGGGTTGCTCGACATCCACGACAGCGGCGTTGGCCACGCCCGCGGCTCGCACCGCCCCCGCGGTAGTGACGGTGAGCGACGCACCGCTCGGAAGTATCCTTTCGGCAAAGGTGACCATCTCCGCGCTCAGTGTAAGCACAGGAGCGGCAGCAACCCCCGTGTCCGTCCTCACGCAGCCTGTCACCGTCGAGTTGTCTGGCCTGGGCGGGGTGCAGGAGCCCGTCGAGCTGACCAGCCTCGCCTTCGGTACCTACACCTCCGCCACCGTCACCGTCTCCGCGGCCCAGGTCACCTACCTGAACGCGAGCGGTCAGGTGGTAACCGCGTCAGCCAATATCGCGACGCCCACGGTGACCGTGGCGCTCACGCCGGCGCTGGCGGTAAGCACTACGGGAGAGGTGCATGTGCAGTTCGGCTTCGACCTCACCAAGTCCTTCGACCTTACTGGCACGACACTCACGTTCACGCCGGCCATCAGCACCTCGGCCGCCGCCGTAGGATCTGAGAACGGCACAGACCGGCAGTTGAATATCACAGGAACCGTCATCAGCATCACCCCAACCGCCATCACCGTCCAATCCGGTGACTCCGGCCGGCAGTTCACCTTGACCATCAACAGCACGACCGTCTTCCCCACCGGCGTAGCCACCACAACCCTCGCGACCGGCAGCCTCGTCATCGTGCAGGGACAAACCCAGACAGACGGAACGCTGCTCGCAACGTCTATCACCCCCACCACCGCCGTCTCTACCGTGAGCAACCAGGGCGACGGAGCCCAAGGAATCATCACCAGCCTGGCTGGCCCGGCCGGACAGCCCACAGGCTTGACCCTCGCCTCCAGGGAGTCCTTCGGAAGCGCCAGCAACCCCAACACCTTGAACGTGGTGCTAACCAGCGCCACAGCCTACGTCTTAGGCCAGGATGCCGTTGCCATCGGACTTGCCAGCAGCCAGTTTACGAACGCCCAGATGTTTGCCGGACAGTCGGTGTTCTTGGCCGGTACCGTCGACAGCACGGGCACGCTCACGGCAACGACAGTGACGTTGTCCGCTGAAAGCGTAGGAGCGGCTTTGGCCGCGGCCCCCCAGGGTGCCAGCCCCAACCTCACCTTCACGCTGACTCTGCCCGTGGGAAGCTATCTCACGACCTACGACGGTCTCACCGCCATCAACGTAGTCGCATCCGCAGGGACAACCTATGGGCACAACTTGACCGCGGCAACGTTTGCCGCCCTCGCCCCGGGAACGCAGATCGAGGTAAGCGGATTTCTCCTGAAAGACAGTTCCGGAGCGTACACCTTGTACGCGGGCAGCATCGGGCAAATACAAGCCCCGGAGGCCGCCCAGTAAATCGCGTACCTCGGGAACTTAGAGCAACGTCGCGGTTGGTGTAGAGTCGCCTTCGATTTCTCGTTGTCCTTCCCGAAGCGAAATCTGCGTTTGCAGCCTCTACACCGTCACGCGGATTGCTATCACGCGCAACATTCAATCGCCCCCACCTCCATTCGGAAGATTGAGCGTAGTGTTATTCGTCCCCGCCCCCTCCGGCAGCTCCAGTCCATTCGACAACGTATAGTTCTGCAACGCGATCGCATTGCTCCACACCGTCGAGCGCGCCCGCAGGTAATCCACCTGCAGCTGAAACAGTGTGCGCTGCGAGACCAGCACCTGCGGATAAGCCTCCGCCATCTGCTGGTACTTCATCAGGTAAAGCTCATACGCCCGGCGCGCCCGGGGAAGCAGCTCCGTGCTGTAGCGGTCCGCCTCGAACTTCGCAGCCAGATACTCCTGCGCCAAGGGCTCCGCCCTCTGCTTCAACGCAAGCTGCGTCCGCAAAACATCCTGCGTAGCCCGCTCCAGGTCCGCCTTCGCCGCCTCCACATTGCCCTGGTTGCGATTCCACAGTGGCAGCTTCACCCCCGCATCCACGAAGCTCATCGGACCCGCAGCCTGGCGCGAGCTTTCGATCACCTCCCCACTCCACCACTCCCCCGCTTTCAACGTCACGTTCGGAACCGCCTCCCGCCGCGCGTCCTTCAGCCGGGCCGCAGCGACCACCACCTCCTGCTGCGCGCGCCGCACCATCGGGCTCTCGGCGACGATCCTCGCCACCTGCCCCTCCGCATCGAGCGCCGGCGTCTCGTCCATCGCCCCCTCGAGCGGGCAGACCTCCAGGCGCTCCGCCCCAGCGACCGCCGCCAGCGTATGAAACTGCCGCAGGTACTCCCTCTGCGCGCGCACGAAGTCCACCTTCGCCTGCTCCGCCTCCACCTCCGCCTGCAGCACGTCCGGCGCGTCCGCCTGCCCCACGTTCGCCAGTTGATGCGCCGTCTCCTCGGCATCCAGCGTCACCTGCAACAACCTCTGCCGAACCACCACCATCGACTGCGCCGTCAATGCCTGGTAGAAGGCTTGCTGCACATTGCCCTGCACCCGATAGCCCTGCTCGTCCACTCCGATCCGGTTCGTCTTCGCCTCCTGCGTATAGATATTCCGCCGCAGCCCCAGCT
>CAXTPY010000216.1:0-3062 GCA_964246195.1 uncultured Acidobacteriaceae bacterium
GTCTCCGCTCAGCACCCCCGCCGTCCCCGTGGCCTCGCAGATCGACTTCGGCATCAGCGCGACCGCGTCGTACACACGCAAGCGCACCGTGGCAGCCGTATCCTATATCCGTGGAGTCAACGGAGGCTCCGGCGTTCAGGTAGGTGCCTTCGCCGACAGCGTCATGGCGACCGCCTCGCACAACTTTTCCCCGGTCTGGAATACCTCGGCCTACCTGGCCTACACCCGCACCTCCGGTTTCCTGGGCTACCCGCCGGCTACCACCGAGATCGGCAGCGTACAGGCCTCCCGCCTCCTGGGCAGAAACTTCTCCCTCTATCTCAGCTACACCGGCATAGCACAGTCGGTCAATTCCGCTCTCGCCGCGCAGAACGCCTACAACGGGCTCTATCACATCGTCTCCGCCGGCATCACCTACTCGCCCCGAGCCTTCCACGCCAGGCGCTAACCAAGGAGTTCTCCACCATGCTCGGACACCGCGCACTCACCCCCGAAGACTACCTCGCCATCCTGCGAAAACGCTGGTGGATCGTCCTCCTTCCCGCCTTGGTCATCAGCGCCATCGCCACCGGCGTCAGCTACTTCGTCCCTCCGGTCTACACCTCCCAGACCCTGGTCCTGATCGAGCAGCAGAAGGTCCCGGAGAACTACGTCAAGCCCATCATCGCCGAGGACCTGAACGCCAGGCTCGCCTCCATGCAGGAGCAGATCCTCAGCCGCTCCCGGCTGCAGCCCATCATCGAACGGTTCAACCTCTACGGCAAGAAGGGCATGAGCATGGATGACCGCATCGACCGGGTCCGCCACGATATCGCCATCAAGCCCATCGAGTCCCAGATCGCGCGCGCCGGCGGCCTGCCCGGCTTCTTCATCTCCTTCCAGGCATCCGACGCCCGCACCGCCCAACTCGTCTGCGGAGAGATCACCTCCCTGTTCGTCAGCGAAAACCTGAAGTCCCGCGAGCAGTCCGCCGAAGGAACCACCCAGTTCCTGAAGAGCCAGCTGGACGACGCCAAGCGGAACCTCGACGAGCAGGATGCCAAACTGGCCGACTTCCAGCGTGCCTACGCCGGCAAGCTTCCGGACCAGGAGGGCGCCAACATGAACATGATGACGACCTTGAACACCCAGCTGGACGCCGCCACCCAGGCGCTCAACCGCATGGAGCAGGATAGAAGCTACGAACAGGCCATGCTGGCGCAGATGACCCGCGAGCAGCCCGGCGGCGGCACCCCCGACCACCCCGCCCAGGCCACCCAGGCGCAGGAGGCGGACCTGCAGCAGCTCCTAGCCTCCGAAGCCGACCTCACCTCCCGCTACACCTCCGACTACCCCGATGTCGTCGCCGTCCGCCGCAAGATTCACGACCTCCGCCAAGAGATCGCCAAGACTCCCGCGGCAGCCACGCCCGGCGCCCCCGCCCCGGTTCGCCAGGAGAGCCCCGGCGTCCAGCAGCTCCGCGCCCAGCTGCGCGCCATCGATCAGGCCATCGCCGCCAAAAAACAGGATCAATCCGCCATCCAGTTTCAACTCAGGAACTACCAGGAGCGCGTCGCCGCCAGCCCCGCCGTCCAGGAACAGCTGAAGAACCTCACCCGCGATTATCAGACCGCCCAGGGCTTCTACGACGAGCTCTTGAACAAGATGAACCAGTCCAAACTGGCAACCGACCTCGAACGCCGCCAGGAGGGCGAACAGTTCCGCGTCATGGATGAGCCGAATCTCCCCGACGCCCCCACCTTCCCCAAGCGCGGCGTCTTTACCGCCGGAGGATTCGCCGCCGGACTGGCCCTCGGCCTGCTCGTAGTCGCCTGGATCGAATACCGCGACACCACCCTCCGCAGCGAGCGGGACGTCTGGTCCTTCACCAAGCTTCCTACCCTGGCAATTGTCTCCTTCAGCAGCGACGTCACGCAGCTTCCAGGCGGCAGGTGGCGCCCCCGCCGACGCCATCAGGGCCCGCGTCCAGGGACGCCCGCTGCCGGCAAACCGCTCGAGCAGGCAGGTATATAGACGATGTACAAGACCTTCTTCCAACTCCAGAAGAGCCCCTTCGGCACCAGCCCGGACCCTCGTTTTCTCTACATGATGCCGCACACCCGCGAGGCGCTCGCCTGCCTGGAGTACGGCATCTCGGCGAGAAAAGGCTTCACCGTGCTCACCGGGGAGGTAGGCACGGGCAAGACCACCCTCCTGCGCCGTGCGCTCGCTTCCTTCCATACCCGCCGCGTCTCGACCGCCTTCGTCTTCAATCCCCGCCTCGAGGTGCTCGACTTCCTCGAGTTTGTGCTCACCGACTTCGGCCTGGTGCCTACAGCGCGCACCAAATCGGGCATGCTGCTCCAGCTCAACCGCTGGCTGATCGAGCGCTACCGCGCCCAGGAGACCTGCGTGGTCGTCGTCGACGAAGCCCAGAACCTCTCCTGGGAGCTCCTCGAGGAGATTCGCCTCCTGACCAATCTCGAGACCTCCTCTGAAAAACTCCTGCAGATCGTCCTCTCAGGACAGCCTGAGCTCGAAGAGAAGCTCCGCCACCCCAGCGTCCGCCAGCTCCGCCAGCGCATCTCGCTCTGGTGCAGGACCCAGGCCCTCACCGAACAGCAGACTCGGGCCTATGTCGCCGAGCGGCTGCGCATCGCCGGCGCCACCTGGCAGATCTTCACCGACGACGCCCTGAACCTGATCCACCGCTACAGCCGCGGGATCCCGCGCCTCATCAATCTGCTCTGCGAACACTCCCTCATCCTGGCCTACGTGGAACAATCCCGCCAGGTGACGCAGGCCAACATCGAGAGCGTTGCCGTCGAACTCGATCTCGACACGCAGCCCTTCCTGATCTCGACCGCGTCCATGGGACGCAACACAGGCCTCAAGTTTGACGATATGACACAACAGGAGTCGTTGCCGACGTTTCCGGGGCAACATGAAGGAAGGCGAGAGCGATGAGTCGAATCTACGAAGCTTTGCAGAAGGCAGAGACCGAGCGGACAGCAGCAGGCGAGGTCGAGACGCACGAGGAGCCAACCTACCGCGCCTCCTCCCCCACCCCGGCTTCCTTCGAC
>CAXTPY010000217.1:0-3038 GCA_964246195.1 uncultured Acidobacteriaceae bacterium
ATCCCCCATGCCTATGACTACGGTGATTCCATCCCCAAGTTTCTGGACAGGTTCTAAAAGATACATCGCGTAAATCCACTTATGGAGCGGTACATGCGACCGCTCAAAAATCGTTCCCGTCCGCACCGTGAAATCCTGCTTGCAGCTCAGGCAGCGATAATATCCACCCTTACGGGCCGTGATCCTCTCGGTAGATTGGCAGACGCTGCACGTCGCGCCGTTCGGCCACAGCCGAGATTCGAGATAAACCCGCGCGGTTTCTTGATCGGGAAACATTGCGAACAGTTGGAAGGTGCTAATTGTGCTTTGGCTCATATCGTCCTCAACTATGAGTCGATTCTAGGCTAAAAAGTGGCAGGGAGTCAAGTATATAATTCCCCTTCATCGTGGATGGCCTGGCAACCGGGAGGATGGTGCGGATCCTCAGCGTGGTGGATACGTACACGCGTGAGTGTCTGGCGCTTGAGGCCGACACCAGCCTGGGCAGCGGACGCGTAACGCGTGTGCTGGAGAGGCTGATCGAAGAGCGCGGCCGGCCAGAGAACGTGCGCTCGGACAATGGCCCGGAGTTCACCTCGCGGCGCATGCTGGGCTGGGCAGAGGACTGGAAGGTTGGGCTGGTGCACATCCAGCCGGGAAGGCCGATGCAGAATGGCCATGTCGAGAGCTTCCACGGAAGGTTGCGCGACGAGTGCCTCAACGCGCACTGGTTCCGCACGCTGAATGATGTAAGGAGTACCCTGGCAACCTGGCGTCAGGACTACAACTGCGAGCGTCCGCACAGTTCGCTCGACTACAGAACGCCAGAGGAGTTCAGGCAGAGAGCAGGCTATGCGGATGTGGAAAGCAAACTGCGCTTCCCACATCTGCACAGCCTCGACGGCGGCTGCGAGTTAATCTCGGAGCTAAACCAAAACCGGGAAACTCCAGTTATCAATGGTTGAGAAATCGGGGGCAGGTCAGGCGCACGCGCCGCGGCAAGGGCACGAAGATCGTCGCTATCGCCGCTGGCAACAGTCTTCCTCTCGCCGTATCTGTCCAGAGCGCTTCGCCTGCCGAGTGCCGGCTTGTGGAAGAGGTTCTTGCCGGAAGCTTTCTCGACGAACTCCCGGCGCGGCTCATCGGTGACAAAGCCTACGACTCGGACCCGCTCGATGAAAAGCTCGCCACCGAGTATGGCATCGAGCTGATCGCCCCCAACCGGCGCGGACGCAAACGCACTACCCAGGATGGACGCCAACTGCGCCGCTACCGCCGACGCTGGAAAGTGGATCGACTGTTCGCCTGGATGCATAACTTCCGACGCCTCGTCACCCGATGGGAATACCACATCGAAAACTTCCTCGGCTTCGTCCACCTCGCCTGCCTCCAAATGATGCTCAGACATTTATGAGACCGATTCTAGCTGAGTCATAAATAGGTTGCATATGTATTGCAACCGGTCTACGTTAAGACATGGAGCCTCAGCGTGGTCGTCCGAAGAAGCGGGAACTGATGGTCAGTGAACCCCAGAAGGCGGAGTTGGAGCGGCTGGCAAGGCAGGCTCGTCAGAGCCGCCAGGTTGCCTTTCGTGCCCGGACCATTTTGGATTGTGCCTCTGGCCGGAGCAACGCCGCTGTTGCCGCGAGTCTGCATACCACCGGTTTTACGGTGGGCTTCTGGCGAAACCGGTTCATCGCGGAAGGCATTGTCGGCTTGGGGGATGATCCTCGACCGGGGGGCCGCGTGCTTCCTGGCTCAATCAAGTGGAATGCTGGTTCGCGCTGCTAACCCAAAGGCAGATCAAGCGCGGCTCGCACCGAAGCGTTCAGGAACTGGAATCAGCCATCCGAGAGTTCATCGCCGCCCACAACCAGCAACCAAAGCCTTTTCGCTGGACCAAATCCGCCGACCAGATTCTGGCATCCATCGCACGCTTCGCAACCTCAACCCTCGCCGCTCAGCGGCCCAGAATTATGCTAGAAATCAATGACTCAGGAGACTAGAGCGTGTTTGGCTTTGTTGACATCCTTGATTCGAGGGGTATCTGGGAAGCGAAGACAGGATTAGTCTGAAGTTGCTCAGGCGTCTTCGCAAGGGGAGATGGCGGAAATTGGACTGGTACGGTTCGCCCGGCTGGCCTTGGAAGTCAGCGAGTCGGTGCTGCAATTGCATCGCACGAAGTTCAGCAAGCGACAGTTTACGCAGCCGCAGTTGTTGGTGGTGCTGTGTCTGATGCGCTACGAAGACTGGACCTTCCGGGAAGCGGAGGTTCGATTGAGCGAGCACGCGGAGTTGTGCTCCGCTCTCGGGCTGCGCACGGTTCCCGATTACACCACGCTCTATCGTTTTCTGCTGCGGCTGGAGGAAGAGGACGTGGCGCGGGTGATGAATGAAATCGTGCGGCGCATGCCTGGGAGGTGGCGAAGTCCGGCCACGGTAGCCGTCGATGCCACCGGACTTGCGCCGGGGGCAGTCAGCAGCTACTTCATCCGCCGCGTAGAACACTTCGGGGACAAGCCGCGCACCTGGAAACACTGGCTGAAATGGCTCACCGTGGTCGAGGTCGACCGCCAGATCATCCTCGCCCAGCATGCCCGGCAAGCTCCCTGGAACGACTGCGCCACTCTGCCGCCACTGGTGCTGGCGGCGCATCGCCAGGTTCCCGTCGGCTGCATGCTGGCCGATGCCGAATTCGATTCGGAACGCAATCATCTCTTCTGCCGCGAACTGCTCCATGCCAACAGCGTCATCCCCGCCACCCGCTTCACCAGCCGCCGCGCTACCGGCAACCGGGCCCGCATGCGGGAAAACTTCCCCCGCCAACTCTATGGGAAACGCTCCCTGATTGAAAGCGTCTTTTCCGCCATCAAACGCAAACTCTCCTGCCGCGCTCCCGGCAGAACTATCTACACTCAGTCTCGCCAGGCCCTGCTGCTCGGCCTCGCCTTCAACCTCTACCGCCTCTGGCTGCCTGCCTTAATCTGAGGATGTCAACAGAGCCAGCATGTTTCATAAATAGGTTCGGCCTCAAGTTGGAGACTTCTGCGTGAGGCGGG
>CAXTPY010000218.1:0-2978 GCA_964246195.1 uncultured Acidobacteriaceae bacterium
CCCCTACACCATCCGCGTCCGCCTCCCCGACTCCACCCGCGACTCCTTCAACGCCATCCAGAACACCGTCTTCAACTCCGCCACAGGCCACATCGCCACCCTCGGCTCCCTCGCCCAGGTCACCCAGCTCCCTCCACAGAACGAAGTCCTCACCGAAAACCTCCAACGCCTCATCGTCGTCAGCGGCCGCCTCGAAGGCTCCAACCTCGGCGGCACCATGGTCCAGGTCCAGCACACCGTCGACAGCCTCCACCTCCCCTCCAACGTCCGCGTCGAGTACGGAGGCACCTACCAGGAGCAGCAGAAGTCCTTCGCCGACCTCCTCCGCGTCCTCCTCCTCGCCCTCGCCCTCGTCTTCGGCGTCCTCCTCGCCGAGTTCCGCAACTTCTCCGCTCCCCTCGCCATCCTCACCAGCTCCATCCTCTCCATCACCGGCGTCGTCCTCGCCCTGCTCCTCACCCGCACCAACTTCAACGTCGCCAGCTTCATGGGCCTCATCATGGTCATCGGCATCGTCGCCAAAAACGGCATCCTCCTGCTCGACGCCGATGAAAAATTCCGCGCCGAAGCCGAAGCCCACCAGTCCGCCGAGTTCGCCCGCACCGGCCTCCAGCTCCCAAACGACCCCGACCACGACCCCGCCCGCGAAGCCATGCTCCACGCCGCCCAGCGCCGCCTCCGCCCCATCGTCATGACCGCCATCGCCGCCGTCTGCGGCATGCTCCCCCTAGCCTTCGCCCTGGGCTCAGGCTCGCAGATGCTCCAGCCCCTCGCCATCGCCGTCATCGGCGGCCTCTTCATCTCCGTCGTCCTCTCCCTCGTGGTCACCCCGGTCATCTACTACCGCCTCACCCGCAAACGCCACGCGCCCGTCGCCGCATAGCACCTGCTAGAGTCAGACCGCCCGTGTAGGAATCAATTCAAAGCTCCTCTTGATCTTCAGGAACGGCGTCTCAAAGAAACGGTATGACAGAGACGCAAGCGCATACGTGAGAGCCAGGCTCACGCTCGCATCCTCCATGCTGGAAGAGAACCGGGTGCCCACCAAGGCAATCACCGGCAGGCGGAAGACGTATAGACCGTAGGAGATCTTGCCCGAGTACGTCAAAAGTCTCCACGCGGGCAGTCCCTAAAGAGATAGAAGGAAGAGGCAGCAGGCCAATGCGTTGAGCCCGTAGCCCAGGCAGACTCCCGGCGAGGACTGCGCCACGCCACCGATCGTCTTCAACTGGAACACCTCCACCGACGGCCTGCCGTCCCTCAACAGGCAACGGCCATTCCAAGGACTCATCGAGGACCCACGATCAGTCTTCCAGGTGATGTTGGGAACTGGCGCGAGCTGAAAAGCTGGAAACCGTTAGTGTATGATCTCCAGCGTTCGGTGTGGTCACCGCCAGCGTCCGACTCGGTGAGTACCGCCATGACATTCGAGCGGCAAGGATCAGGGCCACGATAAGGAGAGACGTGATGCAGACCAACTTGCGCCTGGGATTCACCGGCGACTGTGACGCGGCGTTCGCGTTCTATGAGACGGTGTTCGGCACCAAAAGGCTGATGACCATGAAGTGGGGCGAGGCGCCTCCGGATATGCCGTGCCCGGAAGGGTCCCAGGACCTGATCATGCATACTGCCATGCAACTGGGCACCATCACGCTGATGGGAGCGGACGCACCTCCGGGGCGCGGCAAGGCCTTCGGCGGCTTCGACATCTCTGTGGAAGATCCCGGCGAAACCGAGGTGAAGCGGCTCTTTGCCGCGTTGAGCGAAGGTGGCAGCGTGAGGATGCCGCTCGCGGCCACGTTCTGGTCGCCGCTATTTGGCATGTGTACAGACAAGTTCGGAGTCGGTTGGGTGGTTAGTGTCCCCGGCCCGCAGGCCTGAATCCACCTCCGCTGTGCCATGGCGCAACCACCCTGCGGGCTTCCTTCCCCAGGGATGCGTCAGGCGACGCCGCACGCATCCACGCCGCTGGCGATCGTGATGCGTTCCGGCGTACCAGTGGCGTACCGGCCCCACACCACTGTGGCCCCTGAACTCTACTTCCGTCCTACCACCAACACCGAGAAGCTGCCCGGCACAATCGCAGGACGCGGGCGTGGATTGTCGGCCGTGGCCGCAGGCCGAGGCCCCAGCTCCGCTGCCACCACGAAGACCCGTCCGGTCGACTCGTCGAGAGCCATCGTCCGCCCGCTCTTCTGCGTAGGCACTGTCTGGATCACGCTGTAAGCATCCCCTGCGGTGTTTACCACCGTGAGTGTACCGTCGCCGTTGGAGCTGAACGCCACGTCGTGCTTCGGATCGAAGCCCGCCGCATCCGGCCCCTCGCCGATCTCGACCAGCTTCATCACCTTGCCCGAGTCCGCATTCACCACCGCCATCTTCTTGCCGTCACAGACAGCGAACAGCCTCCGTTGCGCCGTATCCATCGCCAATCCGCTCGGCGAATCGCATCCCGGAATCGTCCACTCCGCCGTCTGCTTCAACGTCTTCGCGTTCAGCGCGACGATCGAGTTCTTCGTCTCGATATTGTCATACACCATCCCCTTGCCGTCCGCCGCCGGAAACTCCGGCTTGCCCGAGAGCTTGATCGTCGCCACCACCTTCATCGTCGCCCCGTCGATCACCGTCGCATCGCTCGAACGTCCATTGAACGCCCACACCGTCTTCGTCACCGGCTCGAAGAGAATCCCGTCCGGATTCGCCCCAGCCGGGATCGAGGTCACCTTCGCATACGTCCTGCGGTCGAAGACCACGACCGCATTCGCCCCCCCGTCGGAGACGTACCCATACTTGCCCTCGGGATCGAGCGCGATGCCGTGCGTCCCCTTCAGGCCCGTGATCGCGCCCACGGACTTGCCGCTCGCCAGGTCCAACACCTCCACCCGGGGGCCGTGCGTCACGTACAGAACATGCATCGCAGGATCGGCCAGCGCGTAGTCCCAGCCTCCCTCCCCCCCTACCTTCCAGCGATCCACCAC
>CAXTPY010000219.1:0-2937 GCA_964246195.1 uncultured Acidobacteriaceae bacterium
GATCTCGGCGGGGGTGACGGCGTTGACCTCGGCGAGGTCGAGTCTGCAGCCGCATACGCTGGCGCTTTGCCTGGTGATTCTGGCGGTGCTCGCGATCGTGAATATGCGTGGGGTGAAGGATACTGGGGCGACGTTCATGGCGCCTACGTTCCTGTTCGTGAGCACGCTGCTGGTGACGATCGGCGTGGGGGTGTTCAAGACGGTGGTAAGTGGAGGGCATCCGGTTTCGATGGCGGTGCTGCCGCCGGCGCTGCCGGCTTCGGTGGGGTATCTGGGGATATGGATCCTGCTGAAGGCATTTTCGAGCGGATGCGCGGCGATGACTGGGGTGGAGGCGGTTTCGAACGGAGTGATGGCGTTTGGGGAGCCGAGGACGAAGAATGCGCAGCGGACGTTGACGGTGATTATCGGAATTCTGATGGTGCTTCTGTTCGGGATCTCGTACCTGGCGAAGAAGTACCAGATCATGGCGATGGACCCGGATGAGAAGGGGTACCAGAGCCTGCTGAGCCTGCTGGTGACGGCGGTCTTTGGGAAGGGTTGGTACTACTACACGACGATGGGGAGCGTGTTCCTGGCGTTGTGTTTGAGCGCGAATACGGCGTTCGCGGACTTTCCGCGGCTGACGCGGGCGATTGCGATGCAGGACTTTCTGCCGCATGTGTTTATTCTGCGGGGGCGGCGGCTGCTGTTTTCGCATGGGATCTATGCGTTGACGGGGTTTACGGCGGTGATTCTGATTCTGTTCGACGGGGTGACGGACAGGCTGATTCCGCTGTATGCGATTGGGGCTTTCCTGGCGTTCACGTTGTCGCAGGCGGGGATGGTGGTGCACTGGAAGAGGCAGGAGGGCGACCACAAGAGCCATACGTGGCACATGTTCGTGAATGGGACTGGGGCGATCGCGACGGGGCTGACGACGGCGGTGGTGCTGGTGGCGAAGTTCGCGTCGGGGGCTTGGGTGACGGCGCTTCTGGTGCCTACGTTGATCGGCGTCATGATTGCGGTGAAGAGGCATTACACGCGGGTGAACGTGGAGATGGCGGACTCGAGCCCGATCAAGCTGACGAATATGGAAGAGCCTCTGGTGGTGATTCCTATGGCGCGGTGGGACAAGATTACGGAGAAGGCGCTGCGGTTTGGGATGTTGATGTCGAAGGAGATCAAGGCCGTGAATGTTCACCTGGAGGACGAGGGGCCGGGGATCGAGGAGGTGTGGGAGAAGATGGTGCGGGCTCCGGTGACGGCGCAGGGGATGGTGGTGCCGGAGCTGGTGACGATCCCCTCGAGCTACAGGTTCGTGCTGACGCCTCTGATGGATTACATCCTGAAGCTGGAGGAGGACAATCCGGGGAGGAAGATCGCGGTGATTCTGCCGGAGTTGGTGGTGCGGCACTGGTGGGAGAACCTGCTGCATGGGCAGAGAGTGCAGCTGCTGAAGCTGATTCTGCTGTGGAAGGGGAACCAGAGGATCGTGGTGGTGAATATTCCCTGGTATTTGTGAGGATCTGTCTAAGTTCCGGCTGGAAGCCGAGGAGGGCAGTGAGGCGGGGCGCGGGTTCCCACTGCGGCGTCGTTCCAGCTCTAGCCAGGTGAGGGGGTAAAGAACAGACAACCGCAAGAACGAACGCGGGTTTTCTTTCGCGGATGACAACAAGCAAGAGAACAGGCTCTATCTCAGATGCTACGTTGCTTTAGTTGAAGCCGCGGCGGGTGCGGGATTTGGAGGTGAACTCTTCGATCTCGCGGTCGCGGAGGGTCTCGGGGTAGGGTGTGGCGTCTTTGTTGCGCTGTTTCTTTTCGGCGGCGGTGAAGCTGCGCTCTTCGGAGCGGGAGATGCGGTTGTGGGCGACCATGCCCTCGAGGAGGAACTCGGCGGCGCTCACGGCTAGCTCGGGCTTGGATTTGGGGTTGATCTGGAGGGGGGTGAGTTTGTCGAAGAGGCCCTGGATCTGGTGGAGCTCGGCGAGAGAGGAGGCGGCGGGCTGGGTGTCGTTGAGCTGGACGGTGCCACCGAGGTTGAACCACTGCTCGATCTGCTGGGTATTGGTGCCTGTGAAGTACTCGTCGAAGATGACGGAGACGGCGGCGCGGATGATGTCGCGCATGACGGCATCGGCTCCGCGCATCTCTCCTTCGTATTCGAGCTCGACCTTGCCGGTGATGCCGGGGAGGGCGGCGTAGAGGTCGCCTACGCGGGGGACGGCGATGGACTCGCCGTGGAGGAAGGCGCGGCGTTCGGCGTTCGAGACGACGAGCTCCAAGGTGGAGATGGGGAGGCGCTGGGAGACGCCGGAGCGTTTGTCGACTTTTTTGTCGGAGCGGGCGGAGAAGGCGATCTGTTCGACGATCTGGCGGATGTAGGTGGGGATTTCGATCTTGTGTTCGGAGCCGCGCTTGGTCCAGGCTTCCTGCTGGGTGATGGCGATGCCTTCGTTGATGTTTTCGGGGTAGTGGGTGCGGATCTCGGAGCCGATACGGTCCTTGAGGGGGGTAACGATCTTGCCGCGGGCGGTGTAGTCCTCGGGGTTGGCGGAGAAGACGATGGCAACGTCGAGGTTGAGACGGACGGGGTAGCCTTTGATCTGGACGTCGCCTTCCTGCATGATGTTGAAGAGGGCGACCTGGATCTTGCCGGCGAGGTCGGGGATCTCGTTGATGGCGAAGATGCCGCGGTTGGCGCGGGGGAGTAGACCGTAGTGCATGGTGAGCTCGGAGCCGAGGTCCTGGTTGGAGCGGGCGGCCTTGATGGGGTCAATATCTCCCACTAGATCCGCGACCGTCACGTCGGGGGTGGCTAGCTTCTCGACGTAGCGGTCGTCGGGGGTCATCCAGGCGATGGGGGTGGCGTCGCCCATTTTAGCGATCAGGTCGCGGGAGAATTTGGAGAGCGGAGCATAGGGGTTGTCGCGGAGCTCGGAGCCGGCGACGTAGGGC
>CAXTPY010000220.1:0-2887 GCA_964246195.1 uncultured Acidobacteriaceae bacterium
CCGCCTAGGGTGAGCAGGTGGCGGATCTCGGCTGTGCGGGTGTGCTGGGTCTCGATCCAGGGGAGGTTGGCGGAGGGTTCTAGGGCGAGGATCCAGGCGCGGCCGAGGGGGGAGAAGGTGCGGCCGGCGAGGTGTTCGCGGAGACGCGGCCACTCGAGCGCGGAGGCGCTGGTCTCGGTGAGGGGGGAGGGGATCTCGGGGAGGAGGGACGGAGAGGGCACTCTCCGATGGTATCCCGGCGGCGCCGGGGGAAGGCAGCTTGAGGTCAGCTCGAGGGCGAGGCGGACGCAGGCGTTCTGGCCGGAAGGTAGTTCCCTCCGGATGTCACGCTTTAACCGCAATCCCTAGGCTTCTTTCAGCAGTTCTGTGCGATATTTTCCGGCGCTCGCGCTCGCCCTTTCGAGGAATTCGGCCATCTGCTTCTCGTTGAGTTCAGGCGGCGGCGTTGTGCGTGTGGCGACGGGTACGCCGACCTCCATGAAGAATCTCTCGTTTCCAGCAGGGGAGCAAATACAGATCATGCGAGCCGGTACCGAGGCTGTGTTGTGGAACTGATGAGGAGCGTTGGATGGAATGTTGGCGGTATCGCCCGCGCGTACAGTTGATTTCACGCCACGGAAGGTCACTTCGATCTCGCCTTCGAGTAGAAGGAACGTCTCCTCGAAATCGTGCCGGTGCGGACCGGGGCCGCCGCCCGGAGGGACATACATGTCGATCACGCAGAATCGGCCGTCCGTATCCTGCCCAGAGACAGTGATGGTGTAGGTATCGCCAACCATGCCGATGTGCGGCAGCTTTCCAACGTCTGCAGGCTGGGCCAGCGTTAACGTGCGGCGGGGATCGTCGGGCGGTATAGGTGGATATTGCAGTTCTGGTTGGATCATGCGACTTCTCCTTGGGCTTGCGGCGCGCTTCGCTAAGGGCGATGAATCGAGAGGGTGAGCGACCATTATGGCGCGGCTGATTCCTTTCTCCAAGTCGCGACCGTTTCAGCAGGGACGATGAAGCCATAGCCGGGCTGAGATGGAGCACAGGTTTGCTGGTGAGTCGAAGCCGAGCCAAGAGATAGGATTGCTGTAATTACAAAAAAGCACGTACACTAGTCTAGTGACGCAAACCCAGTTCGAGTGGGATGAACGGAAGAACCTGTCGAATCGGCGCAAGCACGGCGTGAGTTTTGAAGAAGCTGCTCAGGTCTTCCGCGATCCTTCGCATGTGTCCGTGCAGGATCGTATGGAGGACGGGGAAGCGCGCTGGCAGACTACGGGATTTGTGGGAGACGTGCTTCTGCTGATGGTAGCCCACATGTTCTGGCAGGAGGGCACGACGGAAGTGGTTCGGATCATCTCTGCACGACGCGCAACACCGAAGGAGAGGCGACGCTATGAAGACGAAAACGACGCGATATAGTCTGGAGGGCCTGCCGCCTTTGACGGAGGCGCAGCGGGCAAACCTGAATAGGCTGGCGGGCCGGCCGGATAGCGAGATCAACACCAGCGACATTCCGGAGATGACGGAGGAGCAGTGGAAGAGTGCCCGGCGCGGCGACTTTTATAGGCCATTGAAGCGGCAGATTACGGCGCGGGTGGATGCGGATGTTCTGGAGTGGTTGAAGGCTCAGGGGAAGGGGTATCAATCGCGGATCAACGCTATTTTACGGCGCGAGATGCTGGAGGCTTCGAAGCAGCGTTGAGGGGGGAGGAGTTATTCGCTGGTGCGCGGCGCCCGAGGCCGCTGGGGTAACTTCCGGGTCGCCGACAACCTGGAGTAAAGAGACCAGATACCCGCTTCTCAGTACCAATGAACGGCTGAGAGACCTCTGGGGCCAAGGAGTCACAGAGGGGTTACTTTCCGTGCTCCGAGATAGCCGCCATCCGGATGGGCGTTCAGATCTCGATCTGACTTCCCATAGCCTCAAGCCGGTCAGAGACATCGCGAAAATGCTCAAAGGACTTGAATGTCCTGGCCCGGCGGAAGAAGCCAAAGGAATAGAGTCCTTTCGTTTCAAGCTTCAAATCGTGCTTCTTCACGTGTTCGAGGAACCCCCCAATCACTGGATTCTTGGCTGTCCGCTGAATCGCGTACCCAAGCGTCGATAGCACCAAGTATTCTTCCTTGAAGATATCTGCCTCGTAGGCTGCGCATACGCCATTGAGGAAGTCTAGAAAGAAGATAAGCTCTATTTCCTTATCTGATCCGAGATCACCGCCCTCCGATTTCGGCTTTGGAGAGAACTCAAATTCGTTGTAGTCAATTTTGTGAAATAGGCTGTATAGCTTCGGTTCCTTGTGAAAAGTCATGGTGGCTTGAAACATCCAGTCAGCCCGATTCTTGGCTCGGCTGTTGCGGAGAGCTGTCTGAGCGTTCCAGAGTGCAACAATGACTCCCGTTGCAGTCACGGCAGGCGCAATTTCAGATGTAAACGTCTTGAGATCCATTGGTGATTGGCAACCTCTAGAAGTATTGTCGCTGAGGGCCGGTAAGAGGAGAGTCGCTTCCATGCCTGTCCCGATCTATGCGTCGAAGTCCTCATCAGTACGGGGAAGTCTTAGCCGGGTATCTGGACCGCCAACCCTGGGGCTCTGGTTGACGCTGCGCATGACGGACGGGTCACATACAAGGGCTTCGTTCAAGTCTTCTTGCGGGAAGCAAGCCGCGGTTCGGCTTACTTGCTCGTACTCGGATCAAGGGCAAACCAAAAGTCATTCTCAGCTTTTGCTATCTCTTCAGGGTGCCTCTTCAGGGTGCCGAGGGGCTGAGGGTTTCAGTTGGTTTGCCGGACCCAGTTGGCTAGCTGCTGGGGGGTTTGGAGGTCGCCGGCGAAGAGGTGGTCGAAGAGGCTGCGGGTTCGGAGGGCGGCGAAGGGAGCGTCGATGCGGGTGGGGGT
>CAXTPY010000221.1:0-2864 GCA_964246195.1 uncultured Acidobacteriaceae bacterium
TAGATGCGCTGTGTATTCGATCGTACGTCCGCAGGCGCCAGGAACAGCCCCGCATCTCCCACCAGGTCATCGAGCAGCGTCACATCAAGCGGTGCCAGCCCCTCCAGCAGCTCCCCCCCTGCAAACGTCAGCCTGACCCACAAACCCTCCCCCCGCGGCCGGGCGAGGAACGTCCTCCGCGCCAGCCGCTCCGGGTTTTGCGTATCCGTCAGGTTAAAGTCCCTGACGTAGCTCACCATCTTCACGTCGCTCAGTTGCAGCCCGATCACGCGACCACCGAGATCCAGCAGGTCGAGCCCCTCTCCTCGCACGAAATCGGACGCCGGGAGATATCCCTGCAGGATCTCCCCGGTTATCCTGCGCAGAATCACCTTCTTGTGCGAGCCGCCCATAACTTGCGCCTGATTGTCGCACACCCTCCGCCCTGCGCCGCAGAAAAGGTGCAGTTCCACCTAGCGAAGTTGGGCTGGATATGCTAAAGTTGAACGTTGGATCGGGTTACCTGAGCGACATAAGACCTTGATTCTTTTGCTCTTACGCCAAGTCTCGAAGCAGGTATTCCCGGCGTCGCCGGCACACTGGAGTGTACGTAGCAGATATGGCCGATTATATCTACCTGCTTGAGAACCGACTCTCCGCTCCACAGCAGTTCGCTCTGCAACAGCTTCGCGAGATCGCCCGCGGCCGCGGACTCACCCTTTTTTTGGTGGGCGGCGCGGTCCGCGATCTGACCAGCGGCTCGCCCGTCCGCGATCTGGATGTAGTACTTCAAGGAAATGCCCTCAAGCTGAAGAAAGAAATAGAGAAAGCCGGCGCCACCATCACCGGTGAGCTCGATCCCGCCTATACCCTCTTCGCCACCTTTCCGGGTAGCATTCGCGTCGAGATCGGCAGCGCCATCGAGGTCACCTACCCAAAACCCGGCAAACCGATCATCCGCCTCGGCTCCATTCAAGACGACCTCCGCCGCCGCGACTTCACCGCCAACGCCATGGCCATCTCTCTCAACGAGGGCTCTTACGGTCTGCTCATGGACCCGCTCAATGGCGTCGCCGACATCGAGAATCGCCAGCTCCGCCTAGTAAGCAACTATGGCTTCATCGAAGAGCCCGTCCGCATGATTCGCGCGGCCCGCTTCATGGCCCGTCTCGGGTGGGAGATGGACGAGAAGACCCGCGCCCGCTACGAGACCGGCAAGCAGGAGAACTACATTGCCGCCTTGAACGATTTCCACCGCGGCTACGAGACCGAGCAGATCTTCCACGAGGAAGACCCCGTCCGCGTCATCCAGCACCTGGAGTCCGAGGGCTGGATGAAGCTCCTGGCACCCATGCTCAGCGCTCTCAAGATCAACACCGCCGAACTGGAGCGCCTGCGCGAGTCTCAGATGCAGCTCCAGATCCAGGGCATCCACCCCAATACCGCCGCCGCCAACTTCCCCTACATCACCTCGCGTCTGGCTGCCAACGACCTCGCAGCGCTCAAGAGATCGCTTCCCAGTCAGCACTTCGTCCGCGACATCGAATCGCTCGATGCCCGCGCCAAGGAGCTCTCCGCGCAGATCTCCGCCAAATCGGCCTCTGCTCCGTCCCAGTTCTGGAAGATCCTCTACGCGGCCCCTCCTGAGCTCGTCCTCTGGGTCGCCCATACCGGCAAGAGCCCGGCTCTCCAGGCCAAGTTCAAGAGTTTTTACAACGAGTGGCCTCAACTCCGTCAGAGGCTTCCCTACAACCTCATGACGGAGATGAGGATAACCTCCGATCTGCCAGAATATAAAGAGCTTCTGGAGACTGTTTTCTTCGAGCTGCTGGATGGTCGTCTGTCATCCCCTGAAGAGATGAGGGCCTTCCTCGAGCCCTATTCCCCGCCCGCGCCTCCACCTCCTGTTCACCTCCGCCGCGCGCGTCCAGCCAAGAAGGAAGGCCGCCCCTCGAAGAGCCGTAAGAAGGGCGCCCCAAGTCCCGAGCTCGAGAGCGAGGTGTCCCTTGCGGAGGACTCGGTCATGCCGCAGCCAAACGAGTCGCAGACGGTTCCTGCCGCGTCCAAACCCGCCGTCGCGTCCAAACCCGCCGTCGCAGCCGAAGCCGATCCCCTACCCCCGGCTGCGCCTAAGGCGATCGTCAAGACGAGTCCCAAGACAACTGCCAAGGCTGCCGTGAAGGCCGCCTCCGTGAAGCCAGAATCCGTGAAGCCAGAACCTGTGAAGCCAGAGCCCGTGAAGCCAGAATCTGGGCAAGCGGAAGCTCCTGCGCCCAAACCACCAGCAGCAGCTTCCCCGCAAAGGCAAGCTCCAGCCAACTCCGGCAGCCCCAACGCGTCCCGTCAGCCCGCGAAGACTGCCTCCAGGCCGGCAACGAAGACTGCGGAATCCCGGCCCACGGCGCAGGCGAGCTCTCGGCGCCAACCCACGAAAACGGCCGCCGCTGCCGGCGCCGGAAGGCCCACCGCCAAGCCCCCTCTCAAGCCGTCCAGCAAAGCACCCGCGAAGGCAGCCCCCACGGCGCCCCAGAGATCGTCGGCTGTTCCGGCCGGCACCGCGAAAGCCTCGGCAAAGGCGCCGGCGAAGGCAGCCGCCAAGTCCGCGCCTAAGGCCTCCGCGAAATCAGCCAAAAAGGCGCCCGTGAGATCATCTGCCAAGCCGAAACCAGGCAGCCCAAAAGCAGCGCCCGCCCCCTCAGCCAGAGCGAAGGCTCGGCGCTAGGCCCTGCGCCAGGCGGCATGCCCCACGCGCCCCCGGCCTCCACGCAGCAGCTTCCATGATTCCTCCCTCTTCGCTTCCGCCCACATTCAACGACTTTCTCGGCAACTCCGAGGCCATCGAAGGGCTGCGCACCTCGATCGCCGCCGGCCGCCTCCCCCACTCC
>CAXTPY010000222.1:0-2824 GCA_964246195.1 uncultured Acidobacteriaceae bacterium
AGTAGCAACTTGGTTGGACGAAAATCCGGGTGCCCCCGGGTGCCCCAGGTCTCGACTCTGAGACCTGGGTTGGGACCACCTCAGAAACCAAAGCTCCCATCAAGCGCCTCAACCCCATCAAACTCAAGCACCTCGAAGACCGCCTCGCCGAAGTCGAACGCGACCTCCCCAACGTCGAATCCCGCATCGTCTCCGCCGAACAGCGCCTCGGCAACTTCACCTCCGCCGAAGACTCCCAACGCACCGCCACCGAGCTCGACCACCTCCGCACCCGCCACGCCACCCTCCTCACCGAGTGGGAAGAGCTCACCAACGCCCTCGAAGAACAGTCCTCCGCCGTCTAGACCCCATCGCTCCCAAATCTCTGCGTTTGGACCTCATTTACGACACAAAAACTCCACCTTCTGCCCGGCAACTCTCCACCGCCACCCCGCGAAAACCCAGCAAACACGGTCTCTGCCCACCGCGGAATCACCGCAAATCCCCCGCGATTCCACGGTCTTCAGCGCCCCTCGCGGAGCCTAGCCGCGAGACGCTCCGGAAGCCCCGCCATCAAAATCCTTCCTTGCGCCGCCGTCACATCGTATGGAACCCGGTGAAACTCCACCTCCGCCGCCTCGCTGTCATACACGGCATACGCCGCCCTCCAGTCGTTGTCGCGCGGCTGCCCCACGGCGCCCGGATTGATCAGGTGCCGCCTCCCGGCAAGCATCGGGAGCCTCCAGCAACTCGCCCCATTTCTATAACTTAGCTGGGGACGAAGCTCGTGCCAAGAATCCCCCTGCTGGGAGAATCCGCCCTGTATGTGGGTGTGGCCGATGAAGGTAAGCGCCGTCGGCATCTGCTGCAGAGGAGCCCACGCGTCGCGCACATTCAGGATGTAACGGTCCTCATCGAGCGGCGAGCCATGCGCGCAGGACACCTCTGGATCCGCCGTAAGTGCTGGACCCTGCGGTACTTGCCGCAACCATGCGACATTGTCCGAAGACAACTCCTGCTGCGTCCAGAGCGCCGCCGCACGGGCCACCGGATTGAACCCCAGCGCGGAGCTTAGCCCGCAGCAGACGCGATCGTGGTTTCCCCGCACATGGATCGCCGCCACCGGCCGGATCAGCTCCAGAACCTCGTTGGGACTTCCTCCGTACCCAACGGTATCCCCTAGATTCCAAAGAAGATCGTAGCTTCCAGCAGAGGCCGCTAAAACCGCTTGCAAAGCTTCCAGGTTCGCGTGGATGTCGGAGAGGATGAGCGCGCGCATGGAGGTAGTCGGGCGGTCACGCCCAATTGTCTAGTGTAGCTATAACGCGTTGAAGATGCCAGCATGACAAGAATAACCCATTTATATTGAATGAGTTATATCATCGTAGCCAAGGGGCGGCCGCGGTCCGTGGACATGGTGGGAACGGACGCGAGCAGGCGCCGTGTGTAGGGGTGTTGGGGATGGTGGAAGAGTTCGCGGGTAGCGGCCTGCTCGACGATTCTGCCGCGCTCGAGCACGGCCACGCGGTCCGCGACCTGGCTGACTACCGCGAGATCGTGCGAGATGAACAGCATGGAGAGATTGTGAGTGCGGCGTAAGTCTTTTAGCAGCAATACGATCTGGTGCTGTACGGAGACATCGAGAGCGGTCGTGGGCTCGTCCGCGAGGAGCAGGCGCGGACGGTGGATGAGGGCCATGGCGATGAGGATTCTCTGCCGCTGGCCGCCGGAGAACTGGTGTGGATAGTCGTCGATCCGGCTTGCGGGATGGGGTAGGGCGACATTTTCAAGCGCTTCGATCACCTTTTCTTTCAACAGCTTGGGAGAGATGGCGGAGTCGTGCGTGGAGAGCGCTTCAGCGATCTGGCGGCCGATGGTCATGGACGGATTGAGCGCCGTCATGGGTTCCTGGAAGATCATGGAAAGATCGCGGCCGCGGTGCAGACGCATGGCCCGGTCCGGGAGGGCGAGCAGGTCGATGCCGCTAAACCTAACGTTCCCCATCACTTGGGCGGAGGCTGGAAGCAGCCGCAGAAGGGCGAGCGAAGCGGCGGATTTCCCCGAGCCGGATTCGCCGACCAGCCCAAGCGTCTCCCCGGCGTTGATATGGAAGGAGATACGATCGACGGCGAGGTGCTGGCCGAAGCGGATGGAGAGGTCGGAGACATCGAGAAGAGGCGGGCAGGGCACGGGTTCATGGTAGCGAAAAACGTGGACAGAAGACGGTGATTTGTACCGCAAACGCGGTCTCAAAGCGCTGTTTTGGCGGAAGCGTCTAAACTCGGGACGAGATGACTTCCCTTCGGTACAGGACGAGGCGAAATGGCTGGCTGGGCACCCTGCTGGGCGCGACGCTGTCCGTCTGGCTGGCGGCTGGCTCAGCCGGAGCCCAGACGCATAAAGTGTCACAGCCGGAGACCGTGGTGCGGGCCGTCGGGGTGTATGAGTGGACCGGCGACATGGCGAAGCCGGCGGCCAGCCGCCTGATCCCGGTGACGTTGTTCATCGACGGCAAGCTTGAGGACGCGGGCGTCTACCTGGCGCGTCCCGTGCCGTTCGCGCTGCTGACCGGGAACGTCTACGAGCTCGAACAGGCGGGGGTGGGGAAGGGCCTGCTGGACCTGGTGTATGCGCGGCATCTGCAGCCTGGCGCGGAAGATGCGTCGGCGGATGCGGCGTATGACGATGGCTGGTTTGGCTACGGGAAGTACCAGACGATGCCGGCGCGGAGAAAGGCGGCGCTAAAGCCGGCGACGACGTTGGCCAAGATCGCGGGGCCGGTGGATACGGTGGTTTCGGGAGATTCGGATCGGCCTACGATGTACCGCAGGCACCCGGCGGCGGG
>CAXTPY010000223.1:0-2822 GCA_964246195.1 uncultured Acidobacteriaceae bacterium
GGCGAAGGCTCCGGTGAAGCTGATGCTGGATCGGAGGCAGGAGCACATTGTGAGCAACCGGCCGGACTCGCACCAGATGCTGAAGATCGGGGCGAAACGGGATGGGACGCTGACGGCGATTCATCTGACGAGTTATGGGACGGCGGGTGTAGGGACGGGTGCGGGGACGGCGGGGCCGGCAACAAACCTGTACAAGTGTCCGAATCTGGTGACGGAGGAGTACGACGTCTTCATCAATGCGGGGCCGGGGGCGGCGTTTCGGGCTCCTGGGCATCCGCAGGGGTGCTTCGCGTTCGAGCAGGCGATCGATGAGCTGGCGGTGAAGCTGAACATGGATGCGATCGCGCTGCGGGACAAGATCGATGACAATCCGGCGCGAAGGGTGGAGCGGAGGCTGATTGTAGAGAAGACGAACTGGAAGCAGCGCAGGCCGGCGGGGACGGATACGGGGCCGGTGAAGCGCGGGATGGGGGTGGCGCAGTCGGTCTGGTATCGGTTTGTGAATATGAACTCGTCGTGCGAGGTGCGGGTGTCGCGGGACGGGTCGGTGGAGTTGATGTCGGCGGTGCAGGACCTGGGGACGGGGACGAAGACGATGCTGGCGCTAGTGGTGGCGGAGGAGTTTGGGATACCTCCGGCGGAGGTGGTGATCCGGATTGGGGACACGCGGTATCCTATCGGGCCGGATTCGGGGGGTAGCGTGACGGCGGGTTCGATTACGCCGGCGGTGCGGGATGCGGCGTACCAGGCGAAGCAGAAGTTGTTTGCGGCGGTGGCTCCGGCGTTTGGGACGACGGCAGGGAAGATGGTGATGCAGAAGGGGCGGGTGGTGCTGAAGGACGATGCTTCAAAGAGCTACACGCTGAAGCAGGTGGCGGCGAAGATGCAGGTGGCGGAGATCTCAGCGCAGGCTACGCGGATACCGGACTACACGAAGGAGAGGCTGATCTACGGGGGTGTCGACTACGTGGAGCTGGCGGTGGATACGGAGACGGGACGGGTGCATATCCAGAAGGTGTTTGGGGCGCATGACTGTGGCCGGCCGATCAATCCTACGGGGGTGATCAGCCAGATCAACGGCGGGGTGCTGCAGGGGATCTCGTATGCGCTGTTCGAGCAGAGGATCATGGACCGGAACAAGGGGTACATGCTGAATGCGAACTTGGAGAACTACAAGATTCTGGGCGCGCGCGAGGTGCCGGAGATTGAGATTGAGCTGGTGGAGAACTATATAGCGCAGAGCTCGACGGACGCGGCGGGGATCGGGGAGTCGGCGGGGATTATTACCTTGGCGGCAGCCATTGGGAATGCGTTTTACAACGCGACCGGGGTGCGGATGCGGAAGATTCCAATGACGCCGGCGAATGTGCTGGCGGCGCTGGGGAAGGTTCAGGAGGTGCAGGCATGAACAAGTTCGCGTTTGTGGATTGCGGAACGGTGGAGGAGGCGTTTGGGCAGATGGGGCAGGGCGCCGTGGTGAAGGCGGGGGGGATCGATTTGCTGGATCTGATGAAGGAAGGCATCGTCACTCCTTCGAAGCTGGTGAACATAAGGAATGTGAGCAGCCTGCGCGGGATCACAGTAGGCGAGGACGGTCTGCATTTGGGGCCGCTGGCGACGCTGAGCGAGATTGCGGAGCATCCGGAGGTTCAGGAGAGGTACTCGGGGTTGGCGGATGCGGCGGGGCATGCGGCAACTCCGCAGGTGCGGAATATGGCGACGGTCGGGGGAAACCTGATGCAGCGGCCGCGTTGCTGGTACTTCCGTTCGAGCGACTTCGACTGCAAGAAGAAGAGCGGTGTGGTGAGCGACGATTGCCATGCGCATGCGGGAGAGAACCAATACCACGCGGTGATGAACAACGGCGTGTGTGCGATGGTGCATCCCTCGTCCACCGCTGTGCCTCTGCTGGGGATGAATGCGCAGGTGGAGTTGACATCGAAGCGGGGCAAGCGGATGGTGTCGATGAGTGAGTTCTATGTGGCGCCGGAGAAGAGCTTGACGAACGAGACGGCGGTGCAGCCGGGGGAGTTGATTACAAGCGTGTTCGTGCCGAAGCCGCAGGCGGGAACGCGGTCGGCGTACCAAAAGTATGGAGATAAAGAGAGCTTCGACTGGCCGATTGCGGATGCGGGCGTGGTGCTGGTGATGGATGGGAAGCGGTGTGTGCAGGCGGCGATTGTGCTGGGTGTGGCGGCGCCTACGCCAATGCGTTCGGCGGCGGCGGAGGCGGTGCTGACGGGTAAGACGCTCGATGAGGCTGCGGCCCGAGCGGCAGGGAAGGCGGCGATGAGGGAGGCTACGCCGCTTTCGCAGAATGGGTACAAGACGCAGTTGTTCGAGACGGCGATTTACCGGACGGTGCTGCTGGCGGCGGGGCAGATGCAACGCGATCCGGGAGCGATTGGCTGAGGAGGCCTGAACTGATATGACGACGACATTGGTGCAGATACGTTGTGCTTCGCTGCGGAGCAAGTCTTCTTATGGGCATTTTGGGGACTTCCATGAGGAGATGGTGGAGATGATGGGGTCGACGACGACGTACTGGTGTTTGAAGACGATGGGGAAGGCTGGGCCGGATGAGCATTTCGTCCATCGGACGAATTGTCTTGAGGGACGGTCGTGTTGGGAGAGCTGCGAAAGTGAAGTTTAAAGGCTAGGCTATTCGGTTGATTACTGCCGTGTGGCGAGTTGTGCGACCATCCCCGGTTGCGCGACTGCTACAGTATTCAACGATGGTTCCATGCTGCCAGCTATCGACAGAGGTGGCTCGGGAAAACTGAACACAGGTGTAGGTGGTGGATCTCGTCTGAATCTGGCCT
>CAXTPY010000224.1:0-2818 GCA_964246195.1 uncultured Acidobacteriaceae bacterium
ACCCGCACCTCCTGCGCGGGCCTGCCGTCCAGTTCGACCAAACGCACGATGGTCTGATGGTCTGCGGCATCTCCCAACGCCATTGCGTGTCGAGATGAGCGTAGGGAACGACGTAGAGTGTGGGCACCTTAGTGATATCGGGAGCCTTGTTGATCGGCCCCTGCTGCGCGGCCACAGGAAGAGTCAACGCGACCGAGACCAGGCAAACAGCCGTCATCCGAAGAGAATGTAGCCGCTCAGTCGACGCACGATATGCGGAACGCTTTAGATTCATCAGCTTCATATCTCCAAGCTCTTGAAACGGGTCTGCGGCCTCGAAGGGGAGGGCAGCCACACCTGCCCGCCAGCCACGAGGAGAGAGTTGCGACTCCTCGCGGCGAGCGGCCGGTACGCGAAATCAGAACTGCAGTCGCCCACTCAGTTGGCCTTGCCGTGCATTGTTCTGCTGGCCGGCGCTGAGATAGCCGAAGTTGGCCGCGTTGTCGATAGTATTGTTGTTATTGTTATTATTCGTACTCTCGAAACGGACGCGGTTTAAAACGTTGAAGTAGTTCATCTCCAGCACGAAGCTCACCCGCTCGCCGAGGTTGAGAGCCTTCGAGACTTTGACATCTTCCTCGTAGCTCCCAGGACCGCGCAGGGCCGAGTAGTTGCGTTGAGCGTTGCCCAGCACAAACGTGTTGGTGGTGCTCGAAAAGGCCTTCGTCGTAAACATCAGGGTTGATCGTTGACCTGTTTTGGAAGATCTAAGTCGAATCGTTTAGAGTTCGTAGGAAAAAATTACGCCACTTCAATCGCTCTTTGCAAATACGGCAACCCTTGATCCGTCTTCTGTCGGTTTACGCTAGAAGATCAAGCTCACGAACGACAGGCTCACGCAGAAGCCGCAATGCAATAGTTCCAGCTCCAGAAAAGAGCATCATGACCGAGACCCGACCGGATTGGCCCGCCGACTCCACCCGCCCCGGCTGCGCCGTCATCTCCCTCGCCAACGTCACCCGCGAGTACACCGGTCGCACCGGCTTCGTCCGTGCCCTCGACGCCGCCACCTTCTCCATCGTAGCCGGCGAATGGGTCGCCATCACCGGACCCTCCGGCTCCGGCAAAAGCACCCTCGTCAACCTCCTCGGCTGCCTCGACCGCCCCACCTCCGGCAATCTCCGCATCGACGGAGCCGATACCGCCTCCATGTCCCCCGCCGAACTCGACCGCTTCCGCGCCGACAAGATTGGCTTCATCTTCCAGCAGTTCCACCTCATCCCCTACCTCTCCGCCCTCGAAAACGTCATGCTCGCCCAGTACTTCCACTCCATGACCGACGAGCGCGAAGCCCACGCCTCGCTCGCCCGCGTAGGCCTCGCCGACCGCGCCACTCACCTCCCCAGCGAACTCTCCGGCGGCGAGCAGCAGCGCGTCTGCATCGCCCGAGCCCTCATCAACAACCCCCCTATCTTGCTGGCGGATGAACCTACAGGCAATCTGGACGCCGCCAACCAGCAGATCGTCGCCGCCCTCCTTCAGGACCTCCACCGCAACGGCCACACCATCGTCATGGTCACCCACGACCCCGAGATGGCCGCCCTAGCCCAGCGCCGCATCGCCCTGAACCACGGCAAGATCTTCTGCCACCCCGTCGGCGGCTCCATGGTCAGTCTCCGCCACTGAAGCCGCCCGCCGTCTCCGGCGACCAAGCGTAGCCCCCCGCATCTCGCCCTGTTGCCCGCTCCTCGAAGCCCCGCAACCGACACCACACAAAAAACACGCTTTGCCACACAAAATTCCATCTTCTGCACAGCAAAAACCTACCTCTACCCCCACTTCAACTTCGACCGCAGCACATTGAAAAGTCCGTTCGGGCGCAGCCGCATCAGCCGCACCAAGTGCTCCGAACGCCTGCAATGCACCTCATCGCCCAGCACCAGTTGCACCGCCTCCTGCCCATCCACCGTCAGGAAAGTCTCGTTCGGCACCCCTTCGATATGCACCGCGATAGTCGACTCCCCAGGCACCACGATCGGTCGTAACGTCAACAAATGCGGGCAGATAGGCGTAATCACCATGGCATTTACCGTAGGCATCACGATCGGTCCGTCCGCGGCCAGGTTATACGCCGTCGACCCCGTAGGCGTGCACACAATCACCCCATCCGCCCGGAAAGCCGCCACGAACTGCTCGTCGATCTCCACCATGAAATCCGCCATCCGTGCTATCGTCCCCTTCGCCACCACCACATCGTTGAGCGCGTCCCAGGCCTGCAGCAGCTTGCCCTCCCGGTGCAGCTCCGCATGCATCATGCTGCGCATCTCGATCTCCGCGCAGTTGTCGCACCACGCCTGCAGCGTCGCATAAAGGTCTCCCAGAGGCACCTCCGTCAGAAATCCCAGCGACCCAAGATTCACCGATAAAATCGGCGTCGTGGTCCTCGCAAACGCCCGCGCCGCGGCCAGCAGCGTCCCATCCCCGCCCAGCACAACCACCAGGTTGGGCTGGCGCAAGGGCAGCTCCTCCCGCGGAATCCCTCCCCCCGCCTGCACATACGCCGCGCTGTCCGGGTCCAGAAAGCATCCATATCCACGCGCCCCAAGCCACGCGAGCAGCTCCCGCAGAATCCCCGCAACCTCCGGCTTCTGCGGCTTCGAGATGATAGCGGCCGACAACATCTGCCTAGTGTAACGGCTCCCTTCCGCTACCTCGCAACCTGTTCTTCGGCACCCCGCCAGCCACCGAAACACGCGTGCAGCAGAAACTCCCGGTTCCCTTCCATGCCCAGAATCGGAGACTCCACCGTCTCCACGTTTGCCCCGTGAAACGCCCGTAC
>CAXTPY010000225.1:0-2803 GCA_964246195.1 uncultured Acidobacteriaceae bacterium
GCATTATGGGGTGAGCCGGACGGATTGCGAGCGGGCGGGCAGGTCGGTGGTGGAGGCTTTAGGGAAGGCGACGGTGGTTGGCTGAGAAGTATGGGCCGGAGACCGGGCGATAGGCAGAGCGGACGAAGGCGGAATGTGGGGTTGATGCGTCTGGCGTTAGCTGAAGCTTTGGCGTTTGCTTGGATGCGATCAGGTTGGCGGCCCCAGTCGACGATCGATCGATTCGGGCTTTCAGACCTCGGTCGCAGGGGGCGGCGCATTACCCCGGGCTTCGCCCTGGTATGAAGCGGACTTTGGTCCTTTTGGAGTTTGCGTAGGGCCGATTCGCAGAGGGTGTCAAAGAACAGGCAACAGCAAGAGCAACCGGAGATTTCCTTCGGGAAGGACGAGAAAAAGCTGGTACGTTGCTCCTAGGCGGGGCCGATGGCGAGGGTGGGTTTGGTGGCGAGGAAGACGGTGATGGTGGTGCCGTGAGTGGGTTCGGCGGTGCTGCTCGAGATGTCGATGGAGCCGCCGTGCTTGGTAATGATGCCTCGGCTGACCCAGAGGCCGAGGCCGGTGCCCTGTTCGCCTTTGGTGGTGAAGAAGGGCTGGAAGAGCTGGGCCTGGATCTCGGGGGAGATGCCGGGACCGTCGTCGGAGATGGAGACGATGGCGCCGGGCTCGCTTCTTTTGCCGTCGGGTTCGAGGGTGGAGGGTTTGGGGGAGATGCGGATGCGGATATGGCCGCCTGGGCTGGAGGCTTCGGCGGCGTTGGTGATGAGGTTGGTGAAGACCTGGCGGAGTTCGGCGGGGAAGGCGGCGACGCAGACTTTGGGGGGCAGGCTGCTCTCGTGGGTGACCTGGAGGTCGGCTAGGCGGCGCTCGAGAAGGAGCAGGACGTCTTTGACGATCTCGCTGAGGTCGAGCTCGACGGGGGCTCTGGATTCGCGGTAGAGGCCGAGCATGGCGCGGCTGATCTGGGTCACGCGGGCGAGTTCCTGTTCGGCCATGGCCATGAAGTGGCGGGCTTCCTGCTCGGAGGAGCCGGTGCGGATGAGGTAAAGCAGGTTGGCGACCGAGTCGAGGGGATTGTGGATCTCATGGGCGATGGTGGCGGCGAGGCGGCCGGCGACGACGAACTTCTCGTTGGCCAGAAGCGTAGCCTGAGTTTTCTTTTCGAGGGTGACGTCGCGGAAGACGAGGACGATGCCGGCGATGTCGCCGAGCTGGCCGCGGACCGGGGAGCCGCTGTTGGCGATGGGGAGTTCGCTGCCGTCCCGGCGGATGAGGAGAGTGTGGTTGGAAAAGCCGACGACGCGGTTGAGGCGTTTGACCTTGGCGATGGGATCTTCTACGGGGGCGCGCGTGGTCTCGTTGACGATGGAGAAGACCTGGTGGAGGGGCAGACCTTTGGCGTGCTCGATGGTCCAGCCGGTAAGGTCTTCGGCGACAGGGTTCATCATGGAGATGCGGCCCAGCGCGTCACAGGCGATGACGGCGTCGCCGATGGAGGCGAGGGTGGTGCGGAGTTCCTGTTCGGAGTCGAAGAGGGTGGCGGCGCGGAGTTCGGCTTCGTGGACGGAGTTTCGGTAGGCCGAGGAGACCTCGTGCAACCGGTGACGCGTGAAGATGCCGATGCCCATGCCAAAGCTAACGGCCAGAACGAAGAGAGCCGCGAGGATCTGTTTGTTTTCCTCGCGCCACAGGGTTATACGCGCGCTGCGGGCCTCTTCTTCTTGAACGATCAGCCGTTCGAGGTTCTGGCGCATGGCATCCATGAGTTGTTTTCCGTGGACGGCGAGCTCGACGGTGTCGAAGCTGGTGGCGCCTGCGTTGCCGGAGAGGACGGGTGCGACGAAGGATTCGTTCCAGGCACCGTGAAGATGTTTGAGGGCCTGGATCTCCGCGATCTGCTCGGGCTCGAGCCCGGGGACGCTCTGGAGCGAGGAGAGCTGTTGCTCCAGAGGAAGCTGGGCCTGTTTGTAGGGATCGAGAAAGCGGGAGTCTCCGGTGACCTGGAAGCCGCGAAGGCTGGACTCCTCATCGAGGAGGAGCCTGTTGGTGACGGTCAACTGGGTGATGAGGTTGCCGGCCTGCTGAATGCGATGGACGGAGCGATTGGCGGTAGAGATCTGTAGATAGAGAGCGGCCGCCATAACGAGCAGGGCGATCATGGGAAGGAGCAGAGCCTGGAGAAGAATGTGGCGGAATTGTTTAAGGTTCACGGCGCTCCCCGGAGGCCGGTTCGGCGGCAGCGCGGCCGACGAGGAGATGGAGTTTTTCGAGCAGAACTTCGGCTCCTTCGCCTTTGGTCATATAGAGGTCGACATCGCCGATCACCTCCGCCGGCAGGCCGACGTAGGCGGAGAGGAGGAGGATGGGGACCTCGGGCTTAACTTGCTTCATGAGACCGGCGACCTGGCCGCCGTGCATGCCTGGCATGGAGTAGTCGAGAACGACGGCCTGGATGGGCTGCGCGGAGAAGACGGCCAGGCCGGAGGGTCCATCCGGTGCCGTCATGACGGTGTAACCCGCTCGTTCGAGGAGGATCTTGCGGACCTGCAGACCGACCTGCTCGTCATCGACGCAAAGCACAAGGTGGGACGTCTTTGACATACATAGACCTTTCGCGTGCGTGCGCAGGAAGAGAGGGCGCGGCAACGATATATGGAGTGTATACGGGGAGCAAAGCGGGGACCAGAGAGGAGATTCATCGTACGTTCGCAGAAGGCTGGGGTGGGTGGGTTAGGCTGTAGGCGAAGGCAACGAAGAAGAAGGAGCGGAAGTGGACCAGGCGGGACAGACGGTATTTGTGTTGGAA
>CAXTPY010000226.1:0-2784 GCA_964246195.1 uncultured Acidobacteriaceae bacterium
GCCATCCGCATCTTCCAGACCCCGTAACCCGCCAAAGCACTATCCTCGAGGCGCAACCATTTATCGGTGCAACGATTTGAGGCGCGGGACAATCCAACCTTATCTCTGAACGATGTAAGAGCGTGAGCAGTCGTACGTGAAAAGGATGTGTCACTTGGCAGGGGCTAGCGCAGAGAAGAACTCGGAACGTCTGTCCACCGGCATCGCCGGCCTGGACGATATCCTCTCCGGTGGCCTCCCCGCCGGCCACCTCTACCTCCTCGAAGGAGAACCGGGCACAGGCAAAACCACCGTAGCACTCCAATTCCTCCTCTCCGGTATCGCGCGCGGCGAAAAAGGCCTCTATGTCACGCTATCTGAGTCCAAGTTTGAACTCGAAGGCGTAGCCGACTCCCACGGCTGGTCCCTCGCGGACCTGCCCATATGCGAGATGACGCCAGCGGACGAGGAGCTCGATCCCGCCGCCCAATACACCATCTTCCATCCCTCCGAGGTCGAGCTCCTCGACACCATCAAGACCGTCCTCGAGCGCGTCGAGCAGATTCAAGCCTCCCGCATCGTCTTCGACTCCCTCTCCGAGCTCCGCATGCTCGCGCGCGACGCCCTCCGCTATCGCCGCCAGGTCCTCGCCCTCAAGCAGTACTTCGCCAGCCGCAGTTGCACCGTCCTTCTCCTCGACGACCGCACCGCCGACGGCAACGACCTCCAACTCCAAAGCATCGCCCACGGCGTCATCATGATGCAGAGCCTCGAACGCGACTACGGCATCAAGCGCCGCCGCCTCGAAGTTCGCAAGCTCCGCGGCTCCAGCTTCCGCGAGGGCTACCACGACTACAGCATCGAGCGCGGCGGCGTCTCCGTCTACCCCCGCCTCATCGCCGCCGAGCATAAAAAACATCTCGACCGCGAGGTCGTCTCAAGCGGCCTCAAAGAGCTTGACGACCTCCTCGGCGGTGGCCTCAGCACAGGCACCTCCACCTTGCTCATGGGCCCCGCCGGATGCGGTAAATCCACCATCTCCACGCGCTACGCCCTCACCGCCGCCCAGCGCGGCGAAACGAGCGTCATCTTCGCCTTCGACGAGTCCGCCGGAACCCTGCTCAAACGGTCCCGGGGCCTCGGCATGGATCTAACCCCGCACATCGCAACCGGAAAAATCGTCATCCAGCAAATCGATCCCGCAGAGCTCTCCCCCGGAGAGTTCTGCCACCGCGTCAGAGACTATGTCCGCGCAGGCGCCAGGGTCATCGTCATCGACAGCATGAACGGCTTCCTCAACGCCATGCCCAACGAAAAATTCCTCGCCATGCAGCTCCACGAGCTCCTCTCCTTCCTCGGCCAGCAGGGCGTCGCCACCCTCATGACCCTCGCCCAGCATGGCTTCTTCGGGTCCCATATGGACTCCCCCATAGACGTGAGCTACCTCGCCGATGCCGTCCTCCTCTTCCGCTACTTCGAGTTCAAGGGCGAAGTCCGCCAGGCCATCTCTGCCGTCAAGAAGCGCGACGGACGCCACGAAAGAGCCATTCGCGAGCTCATCTTCTCCGACAACGACGTACGTGTAGGCAAGCCGCTCGACCAGTTCGAGGGCGTCCTCACCGGCACCCCCAGGTACCTGCCTCTGCTCGACTCGCCAGACCTGGGTGACCCTCGTGCCAAATGACACCCCCATGCCCGGTCACGTAACCGGCGAGTTGGTTTCCAGCGAGCGCTCCAAAGCGGCCGAGCCTCGAACGCTCATCTTCACCCCCATTGGCCGGGACGGCGCCATGGTCTGCGAGCTGTTCGAGCGCGCCGGCATCCTCTGCACCTGCTGCGCCGGCCTCAGCGAGTTCCTCTCCAACCTAGGAGACCAAACCAACGCCGCCCTCGTGGCGGAAGAGGCGCTCGATGACGCCGCCGTGCGCGAGCTCGTGCACGCTCTCAGCCTCCAGCAGCCTTGGTCCGACCTGCCCGTCATCCTGCTCACCCGCGCAGGCGAAGTCACCCAGAACAGCCAAAGAAAACGTATCCTGCGCGAACCCCTCGGAAATATCCTTCTGCTTGAACGTCCCGTGCGCCCCGAAACCCTCATCAGCACCATCCACGCCGCCCTCCGCTCCCGCCGTCGCCAGTATGAAGTTCGCGACCGCCTCACCCAGTATCAAAAGGCCCAGGACGCGCTCCGCAAATCCGAAAAGCTGGTCGTCGCCGGCCGCCTCGCCGCCAGCATCTCCCACGAGATCAACAATCCCCTAGAAGCCATCACCAACCTCCTCTACCTCCTGCGCGGTTCTGACCCCGAGCAGCGCGAGATCTACCTCACCATGGCCGAGCAGGAGCTCGCACGCGTAACCGAGATTACCAAACAGACACTCCGCTTCTACCGCGAGCCCGCCAAGCCCGTCGCCCTCCACGTCAGCGACATGATCGACTCCGTCCTCCGGCTCTACGAAACCCGCATCGCCCAATCCCGCGTCCGCGTCTGTCGCGAACTCCGCGCCTCCCTACCCATCCTCGCCGCCTCCGGTGAGGTCCGCCAGGTCTTCTCCAACCTCATCCTCAACGCCGTCGATGCCATGCCCGGAGGTGGCGACCTCAAGCTCCGCGTGCGAGACGCCCTCGACCCCAGGGAATCCCGCCGCGGCGTCCGCGTCTCCGTCGCCGATACTGGCATAGGTATCCCCCAAGACCTCCTCCACCGCGTCTTCGAGCCCTTCGTCAGCACCAAAGGCGAAAAAGGAACCGGCCTAGGACTCTGGGTCACCCTCGAAATCGTCGAGAAGCTAGGAGGCCGCATGAAGG
>CAXTPY010000227.1:0-2749 GCA_964246195.1 uncultured Acidobacteriaceae bacterium
GCCCGACCCCAGTCCCGTCCCGCTCCCGTTGCCCATCGACATCCCTACGATAGGCGAGTTCGCCACGCCGATCTGCGGCAGGCTCGACGCCATCTTCACGTCCTTCTGCACCTCGATCGTGGGCTGGATCTTGATCTTCGGCTCCTGCAGCGGAGGCGCCTTGGGCGGAACGATCTGCTGGTCCGCAAACTTCGGCGGCGTCCCCTTGGTCACAGGTGTAGGCCCGCGTTGCCCGCCTCCTCCCCCCATCGCATTCGCCTTGGGCGGAGCCTTCGGAGGTACCACTAGATCGACCGGAACCAGCGTCGTAACGTTCTTGGTTCCCATCGAAACATGCTTGGCCAGGAGATACCCGATCAGCAGGATCACCAAAGCGTGCAGCACGATCGCAATGCCGGTCGACTTGGGATCGCGCTTGACCGCCATCCGGTCGACGACCGGAATAGGCTTCGATTCCAGGTGCAGCGGAGGAAGCTTTACAGGAAAGAACACATCCCGCACGCTGCTCCACAACGAGCTGAGAACGCCCTCTTCCCTGGTCTCCGCCCAGTGCGGTGCCTCGCCTGGACGCAATATCGGCGCGCCTTGTGTGGGATCGATCTCCGGCGGTATCAACAGTGAATTCGACATTCCCTTGTAGCCCTCGCAGCCTGGCCGCCTGCCTCTCCCCTGGCCCGGCGCGCCATTCCTCGTCTTCTTCCAGCGCGTCCTGTCCCGGCTCCGCCCCGGTCTTTGCCGGTGCCGGAACGTTCCTGCAACTTTTGGACGATAGCGCGCCGCTTCTGGCTCCGCTCCTATTCTAATTACTTTCGAAAAGCTGTGCCTGCCAGGTAGAACACGCTTCGGCCCACGGAAGTCTAACCCGCCTTCTTACCGCCCTATGCAGCAAGCCGCCGCTCCGGCGTCACCACGCATCGGCGGTCGCAACTCTCTGCATGTAAGGCGCGTCGGCGCGTCGCGCTTCTGCCTACACGCCGCAGTTCACCGACTCGATGCCGAGAAACTCCGCCCCCTGCCCCAACTCCTCTTCGATCCGCAGCAACTGGTTGTACTTCGCAATCCGATCCGTCCGGCTCGCCGACCCGGTCTTGATCTGCCCCGCTCCCATCCCCACCGCGAGATCCGCGATAAACGTGTCTTCCGTCTCTCCAGATCGATGCGAGATGATGCTGGTATAGCCGAAACGCCGCGCCAGCTCGATGGCCTCCAGCGTCTCCGTCACCGTGCCGATCTGGTTCACCTTGATCAAAATCGAATTCGCCGCCTTCTGCTCGATGCCCATCTGCAGACGCTGCGTATTCGTGACGAACAAGTCATCCCCCACCAGCTGCACCTTGTCTCCTATCTGCGAGGTCAGCAGCTTCCAGCCCTCCCAGTCATTCTCAGCCAACCCATCCTCCAGGCTCACGATCGGGTACTGCCGAACCCACTCTCCCCAGTACGCCGCCATCTCCTCCGACGTCTTCTCGCTCTTGTCGGACTTCTTGAAGATGTACCGGCCCTTCTCCTTGTCGTAAAACTCGCTCGCCGCGGGGTCGAGCGCGAGCGCGATCTCCTCTCCAGCCTTGTACCCGGCCTTTTCGATCGCCTCCAGAATCAGGTCCACAGCCTCTCCGTTCGACTTCAGCGAAGGCGCAAACCCACCCTCGTCGCCTACCGCCGTGTTGTATCCCTTCTTCTTCAAGACCCCCTTCAAGGTATGAAAGACCTCGGCTCCCCAGCGCAGCGCATCGGCAAAACTCTCCGCGCCCACCGGCATCACCATGAACTCCTGGAAATCGACATTCGAATCCGCGTGGCTCCCGCCGTTCAGAATATTCATCATCGGCGTAGGCAGAAGGCACGCATTCACCCCGCCCAAGTACCTGTACAACGGAAGCTTCAGCGCCAGCGCCGAGGCCCGCGCGCAAGCCATCGAGACCGCGAGAATCGCATTCGCGCCCAGCTTGCCCTTGTTCTCCGTCCCATCGAGCGCGATCATCGTCGCATCGATCAGGCGCTGGTTGCTCGCATCCATCCCCGCCAGCTCCGGGGCCAGCACGCTCTCCACGTTCTCCACCGCCCCGAGCACGCCCTTGCCCAGGTAGTACTCCTGGTCTCCATCCCGCAGCTCCACCGCCTCGTGCTCGCCGGTCGAAGCCCCGCTCGGCACGGCAGCCCGCCCGCGCACGCCGCCCTCCAGCACCACATCCGCCTCCACCGTAGGGTTTCCTCTTGAATCCAGAATCTCGCGCGCGTGTATCGAAACAATCTCCGTCATAACTCTCCCGTCTTCTCTTCCCGTTTCCTGTGCAGCAACGATGCGGTGCGTCAAGCGTTCATTCAGCTTAGGCCGGCGGTCCACGCGAAGCGTTCCGCCCGTCACCGAGTGGATCGTCCCAACCAGTTCGCTCCCGGATGCCTTCACCACACGGATTCTAGCAAAGCCAAGAAGCCTCCTCTCCCCGGGCGCAACCCGTGGCCAAGCCAGATGCGATGCCCATCCTTCAGCCCTGCGCCCCTCCAGCCTGCGCGTGTATTGGCTCGCTCGATTCCCCATTCCACTTTCCTCCGCGCTCGCCCCGGTTCGCTTCTACGCTTGCTGTAGATCGGGCTCCCAGGCCGAATCGCAAGCTCCGCACCACAAGGATGCCGCCCATGAAGACGAACCTCGCCTCCGCCGCTCTCCTGCTCGCCACCCTGCCCCTGGCCGCGCAGAACACCGGCGTCTCCCAGCCCGATGGCTCGCCCATCACCGCCGACGCTCCCG
>CAXTPY010000228.1:0-2703 GCA_964246195.1 uncultured Acidobacteriaceae bacterium
AGCAGGCCCAAGACCCTTACAGGGATAGACCAGCTAGAAGCCACCCACTTCCAGGAACTCGCCGCTGCCGCTTCGCGCCACCACCATCAACTCCAGATGGGACTGCTGACCAACCAGACCGGCGTAGATGCCACAGGCCGTCGCACCGCGGACATCCTTCTCAACGACGCTGCCAAAGACGTCCCCGGTCTCGCGCTAACCCCGCTCTTTTCCCCCGAACACGGCATCCTCGGAGCACAGGATTCCACCAACGTCCCCAACACCAAAGATCTCGCCACCCACCTGCCCGTCATCAGTCTCTACGGCCGCAAGGATGCCGACCGGCGCCCCACTCACGAGCAGCTAAAGAATCTCGACGCCATCATCATCGATCTTCAAGACGCCGGCGTACGCTTCTACACCTACGAGACCGTCGTAGGCTACTTCCTTGAAGCCGCCGCGGAGGAGAACGCGCAAGGACACAACCTCGAGATCATCCTCCTCGACCGCCCCAATCCGCTCGGGGGAGAACAGGTTCAAGGACCTGTCTCCGACCCCGGCCTTGAATCCTATACAGACTTCATGCCCCTGCCCCTCCGCCACGGTCTCACCCTAGGAGAACTAGCGCGCTACATCAACGGCGAATACCGCCGACCCGCATCGTCCTCCACCCACGTACAAATCCCCCTGTCGGCTCCCCTCACCGTCGTGCCCATGCAACACTGGCAGCGCAGCCAGTACTTCGACCAGACCCAACTCGCATGGATCGACCCAAGTCCCAACCTTCGTTCCCTCGCCGCCGCGATCCTCTACCCCGGCATCGCCATGCTCGAAATGTCCAACGTCTCCGTGGGCCGCGGCACACCTGCGCCCTTCGAGCACATCGGCGCTCCCTACATCCACGGAGATCAGCTGGCCGCCTACCTTACCTCCCGTCACCTACCCGGACTTACCGTGGAGCCCACGGAGTTCGCCGTCGCCGACGACGCGAATCACTACCCCTTCCACGGCCGGAAGCTCTCCGGCGTGCAATTCAACGTCACCGACCGATCGCTTCTCGACACGCCGGAGCTAGGCATTGAGATCATCGGCGCCTTGCAGCGGCTCTACCCAGCGGACTTTGAATTGCCGAAGACCGCCAAGCTGATCGCAAACAGCGAGACCTCGCAAGCCCTTGGCGACCGCCAGGACCCCCATTCCATCGCCGCCTCCTGGCAGCCCGATCGAATCAAATTCATCGCGCGCCGCCAACCCTACCTGCTCTATCACTGACTTGCTCCCCTACCCTTGGCGCACCGCATCCTCTACGTATCTGCCCAGCGTCCTCAAGCCCGCCTCCACATCCGCGCCGAGATGAACACGCAACGCCCGGCGTCCACGCTCCTGCAGCACCGTCAGGTCTCCTGCAGCCTGCGCATCGATCACCACGCCAAACGTGTACTTTGCCCCCGGTATCGCCACATCCTCACCATGATCCGCCGTGACCTGGAGAAACACACCCGTATTCGGTCCCCCCTTGTAGTCCTGCCCTGTCGAATGCAGAAATCGCGGGCCAAAGCCCAAACACGTCGCCACCTTCTTGATATCCCGCACCTGGATGCGAAAGCTCTGGATCGACTCCTCATGCGCCTGCGTCATCTGCAGGTAAGCGAGAGTCGCAAAGTAGTCGTCCGCACGCAGCTGCTCCAGGTGCGCCCGAATATACCCAGCGGCATCGTCGTGCTTACCCAGCACCGCTGCATACTTCTCATCGGCATAGAGACTCAGCCCCTCGGACTGCACCAGTGGCACCTGCTCCGCCAGCCTTCCCGTCTTCTCGTACGCTTCCGTCAACTGCCTGGTTGCGATCTTCGCCGCCTCCACATCTGGCTGGTTGAACGTATTGATGCCCATCAGCGAACCCGCCACAGCCACCGCAAACTCCCAAATAAAAAACTGGTGAGGCAGGTCATACAGATCCTCGATGTCGAACCGCACCACCGCCTGCCCGGCTCTCTCGAGCGCCGCAACGCCTGAATCGAGCGCCGCATTGTCCCCACTCTTCAGCCTCACATACGCGAAGACCCGATCGTCGCCATACACCTCCGGCGGTCCGATCGCCTCGCGATCCACCGGCGTGATTCCCTTCCCGCCCTTGCCCGTCGATTCCGCCAGAAGCTGCTCCAGCCACGCGCCCAAATCGTAGATCTCCGGAGACGCGAAGAAGGTAATCTTGTTGCGCCCCAGATTGTGCGCGACACCCAGAATCAGCCCCAGCAGCACCGCCTCGTTCTGCTCCAGGTCGCCCGTCTTCGCGCCCTCCACGCCCTTCGCCGCCGAAGCCAGAAATCGCTCGATGTCCAGCCCGAGAATCGTCGCCGGAACCATGCCGAACTTCGACAACGCGGAGAACCTTCCTCCAATGCTCGCGTCCCCGTAGTACGTACGCCAAAACCCATCGTGCTTGGCCACCTGCTCCATCTTGCTCCCCGGATCGGTGATCGCAATAAAATGCTTCCCCGCTTCGGCCCGGCCGACAGCGCGAACCATCTCTTCGTAAAAGTAGTCCTTCAAAATATTCGGCTCGAGCGTCGAACCCGATTTGCTCGCCACGACGCACACCGTCTTCGCCAGGTCCACGCTCCGGCGCGCAGTCGCCACTTGCGCCGGATCGGTCGAGTCCACAACATGCAGCTTCGGCATACCCGGGGCCGACCCGTAGGTCAAGGCCAGCACCTCCGGGCA
>CAXTPY010000229.1:0-2665 GCA_964246195.1 uncultured Acidobacteriaceae bacterium
TTCTTGAAGGCTTCGAGGATGCGGCGGCGGAGTTCGCGGAGGACGGGATCTTTCTGGAGGGGGCGGACGCGGAGGAAGATGGGGTAGGTGATCTCGGGGCCGGCGATCTTGTCGACTCCGGGGACGGCGGGGTCGGCGATGACGAGGTCCTTGAAGGCGGAGTCGGCGCGGATATCGTTGGCGATGGAGGTGAGGAGGGCGACGACGCGATCGGGGTTGGCGGAGGCGTCGACGCTGAGGTTGAGGGAGGCGACGGCGTAGTCGCGGGAGAGGTTGGAGACGGTGGCGATCTGGCTGTTGGGGATGATGTAGAGGGTGCCGTCGCCGTCGCGCAGGGTGGTGCAGCGGAGGGTGAGGTCTTCGACCTGGCCGGTGAGGCCGGCGAGCTTGACCCATTCGCCGACGTTGTACTGGTTTTCGAGGAGGATGAAGACGCCGTTGAGCATGTCCTTGAAGATGGACTGCGCTCCGAGGCCGATGCCTACGCCGACCACGCCGGCGGAGGCGAGCAGGGGGGCGAGATTGATGCTGAAGACGGAGAGCACCTGGAGCAGGACGATGAAGCTGAGGATGCTGTAGGAGGTGGCGCGGACGATGACGGCGAGGGTGCGGAGCTGGGCGGCGCGCTGGGCGTTGGCGACTTGGCGATCGGCCAGGCGGAGCATGCGGGCGACGAAGAACGCGATGGCGCGCTGCAGGAGGAAGGCGAGCAGCAGGAGGGCGAGCAGATGGGGGAGGTGGAAGCGCACGAAGTTGAGGATGTCGTTGTGCCAGTCCCGCTCGAGGACCTGGGCGAAGCGCTCATCTTGCGCGACGGGATTGGAGAGGCGCATGGTTCGATTATCTTCCTGGCGCGGTCTGTACGTACTTTAGCGGGCGAAGTACTGCCTGGCCTGCTCCGATGCTGTAGCGGGGTTGCAGGAGCACTGAGTGTAAGACGCTTGGAGCTGCCGCGTGGTGTTTTTACGCAAAGGCAGTACTATTGTCGGCAACGTTCGCGATTGGGCGTTCGGGGCTGGTGGCGAGCGCGTTCGGAGGGGGAGGTGCTACATGGAAGTCAATCGAAGGAGAGTCGTGGTGCTGCTGACGATGCTGGCACCGTCGGGGTTGTGGGCGCAGACGGTGGGGCAGCGTCCTGCGCAGCCGGGCTATCCGCCGATGGGGGATCCGGCCGGTCCGGGCGGTCCGGGCGGTCCGGGCGGTCCGGGCGCGGCGGATGAGCATAGCGCTATGTTGGGGAGGGTCCAGGCGCAGCAGGCCAAGGCGCAAAACAGCGAACGGCAGAAACGGCTAGAGGCGGATACGGATAAGCTGCTTGCGCTGGCCACGGAGCTGAAACAGGATGTGGAGAAGACGGACCGGAACATTTTGTCGATCGACGTGATGAAGAAGGCGGACGAGATCGAGCGTCTGGCGAAGAGCGTAAAGGATCGTATGAGAGGGTGAGGCGGCGGGCTGGACGGATGGGATTGGCTGGAGGCTACCGTGCGGCGTTCGGAGGGGCATTCGCGGTGGGCCTATGGGTTGGCGGCTAGGGGGTGGAGGCCTGCAGGGCCGCAGCGGCGCTGATCTGGGGTACAGCCAAGGTGGGAGAGGCGACTCCCGAGGAGCGCATCACGGCGAGGATCTGGGCAGCGGACCAGGTGGGATGCGCGGCTCGGAGGAGGGCGGCGACGCCGGCTGCCAAGGGGGCCGAAGCGCTGGTGCCGATGGCCTGGACGTAGGCCTGGTGGCCGAGGCTGAAGCATCCGTAGCTGTGCGCGGGGTTGGAGGGTTGACCGTCGGTGGTGTTGGGTTTGCCGGAGCTGCAGGCGCCTCGCACCCAGCCGCTGACGCCGGTGCCGGAGACGTTGGGATAGCTTCCGCCGGGGGCTGCGAGGGCGTTGAGGGGAGCGCCGTGGTTGCTGTAGTAGGCCATGGTGACGGGCCCGGGGAGGCAGGAGGCGCCGGCGGTGAGGTCTTCGGCGCAGGCGGGATTGGTGGAGGCTACGATGGCGAGTACGCCGGAGGACTGTGCCGGCAGTTCGATGTACCGCGTGTTGGAGAGGTCGAAGTCTTCGTTGCCGGCGCTGGCGACGAGAACGATATTGGCGGAGGCGGCGGCCTGGGTGACGCGGTTGAAGGCAGCCTGGAGGCCGGCTCCTTCACCGGTGCTGAGATCGGTGAGTGAGTTCAGGGACATGGAGATGACGTCGGCGTGATTCGCCATGGCATCTTCGATTCCTTGCAGCACCCAGCTGAGGAGACCGGTGGCTTCTCCTCCGGGGCATTGGATGGCGGGCGATGCGCCGTTGCCGGAGGGGGTGCGTTGCAGGACTTTGATGTTGAGCAGGGTGGCTTGGGGGGCGACGCCGATGACTTCGCCGGTGTTGGGCCCGGCTGCGCCGGCGGCGAGCGAGGCGACCCAGGTGCCATGTCCGGTCTGGTCCTGCGGGGTGCCGTCGTCGCAGGGGCTGGGCAACGCGTTCTGGTCAGTTTCGCTGAGGTTGAGGGCGATATTGGGCGCGAGGCTGGGGTGGGTGGCATCGAGTCCGCTGTCGAGGATGGCGATGCGAACGCCTTGACCCATGGTGATATTCCAGGGACCTTGCGCGGGACCTCCGGGGATGCCGTTGCCATAGCCGCCTACCTGGCGGACGGCCCAGCCCTGGGGGGAGTCGTAGAA
>CAXTPY010000230.1:0-2639 GCA_964246195.1 uncultured Acidobacteriaceae bacterium
CATCCAAACAGCCTAATGCATCGCCTTCCTCGCGGTTCACGCATCTGTCGCCCCAGCCAGGGTCTCGTTGCCACACCGCGCCCTGAAAATGCCGCTCGACCGCCTTCACCATGCCGCCAGCCCAGGACTCGGCTTCTCCACGCCACAGCCCTACGCGGTCCCAGATCCCCGAAGAACTACCGCAGCAGATCTTCGAGCAGAAGCGAAAGTTCAGTCTTGTCGTCGCGATATTTCACGATCACGGGAGCCGCCAGGCTCAAGCCCCACTCGGCTCCCATGCCGCGCGTCACAGTCCTTGAACCCGGCACAACCACAGCATCTTCGGGGATCACCAGAGGCGCCTCCGCCTGCGCCCGCAGTATCTCCCCGCGCACCAGGTCGTACACCGGAGTTCCCCGCGTCAGTACCGTTCCCGCTCCGATCACCGCTCGCCGCCGAACGATCGTGCCCTCATAGATGCCTGTGTTGCCTCCAACCAGGACATCGTCCTCGATGATCACCGGTGAGGCATTCACCGGCTCCAGCACCCCACCCACCTGCGCCGCCGCGCTGAGGTGCACACGCTTGCCCACCTGCGCGCAGCTTCCGACCAGTGCATGCGAGTCCACCATCGTGTTTTCATCCACGTAGGCGCCGACGTTGACGAACGAAGGAGGCGCAAGAATCACCCCTTTCGCCAGAAAAGCCCCACCCCGCACGCTGGTACCGCCGGGCACCACCCTGACCCCATCCTCCGGCACAAACCTGCGCGGCCGGAACGTACTCTTGTCCACGAAAGACAGCGCGCCGTCTGCACCCATCGGCTCCGTCCGCCCCAAGCGAAAACCCAGCAGGATGCCGCGCTTCACCCATGCATTCACCCTCCAGCCCAGCGGCAGCGTTGGGTCCTGTTCGGCGGCACGGACCCGCCCCGCCTCCAGCATGTCGCGCAGTTCGACAAACGTCGCTTCGGCCTCGGGCTCATCGGCCGCCCCGGCTCCCTGTCCAAACCAGTGCTCCACACGCTCCTGCAAGCTATCCAATCCACAGCTCCTTAATCAACCGAATCGCCCGCAGTTTTACACCAGCAACCCAAGCTCCCCCACCATCTGCTCCAGCCTGCTCCGAGTTGCCTCCGACACCCGCACCAGGGGCAGCCGCAGCACGTCCTCCCCGTATCCCAGCTGCTTCAGCACAGCCTTCACCGGCGCCGGGCTCGCCTCCCAGAAGTGCGCCTGCATCAGCCGGAAGAATTCCCGGTTCACCTGCCGTGCTGCGGGCCAGTCGTTCTCCAGCGCCGCCCGCACCATCCGCGCCATCTGCCGTGGAATTGCATTCGAAGCCACCGAGACCAACCCCGCGCCACCCAGCGCAAGCACGGGCAACGCCATCGAATCGTCGCCCGCGAACACTGCGAATCCATGTGGAGCCTGCGTCAGCAGCTCCGTGATCTGCCCCATATTCCCGCTCGATTCCTTGATCCCCACAACATTCTTCAACTCCGCCAGACGCAGCACCGTAGCGGGCTCCAGATTCGCGCCGGTGCGCGAGGGAATGTTGTACAACAGCAGCGGAAGATCGACAGCCTCCGCTATAGCGCGGAAGTGCTGGTATTGCCCCTCCTGCCCAGGCCTGTTGTAGTACGGATTCGCCGACAAAATTCCCGCGAGCCCGCCCACCTTCGCCAGCTTCTTCGCCCTCTCCACCGCCTCGCGCGTGGAGTTATGCGTACAGCCCGCAATCACCGGCACCCTGCCCGCGGCCCCCCCCACCGTCACCTCCACCACACGCAACCACTCCTGCTCCGTCAGCGTCGAAGCCTCTCCCGTCGTTCCGCAAGGCACCAGGAACTCGATGCCGCTCTCCACCTGCCGCTGCACCAGCGCCTGCAGCGCATCCTCATCGACGCTACCATCCCCTCGAAAGGGAGTCACCAACGCCGTTCCGCATCCTGTCCATCGCATAGGCTTTTCGCTAGTTTACTCCGTCGCCTTCGACCGCTACGCCCGGCGCGCCGGCTCACCCCTCGCCATCTCACCACACACCATGATGGCGATGATCACCCCAATCACGCCATCGGAGAACGCCTCGAGCCGCGTCGGATTCATCCTCTGCCGCGGCATCGCTATGGCCTCCTCAAGCGTGCAGCGAGCATAGCGGCCGCGCCGCCTAAACCCACTCTCCCCTCCGCATCAGAGGCTCGGCAGATCCGTCGTGGGAGATTCCATCCACGTCCATCTCCCCCGACCCGATCATCCAGTCCACATGGATCAGGCTCTCGTTCGCTCCGCGTGCCGCCAGCTCCGCGGCCTTCATCGCCTCGCCTCCGATCAGGCAGGTCGAGTAGGCCTGGCCCAGCGCAATATGGCTCGCGGCATTCTCATCGAAGAGCGTATTCCAGAACAACACACCGCTCTGCGCGATGGGCGAAGAGTGCGGCACCAGCGCCACCTCCCCCAGCCGGCGCGCACCGTCGTCGGTCGAGATCAGCTGCTCGAGCACATCCTCCCCGGCTGTCGCGCGCGCCTCTACGATCCTGCCCGCCTCGAACCGCACCGAGATATTCTCGATCAGCGTTCCCTGGTGCGACAGCGGCTTCGAGGCCCGTGCGCGCCCCTCCACGCGGTCCTTGTGCGGCGTCGTGAAGCACTCCTCCGTCG
>CAXTPY010000231.1:0-2633 GCA_964246195.1 uncultured Acidobacteriaceae bacterium
CTCGAAGCCTCCTGGAGTGGTGAGGGTGAGAGTGTAGATCTGCGCGGCGACGTTTGGTTCGACACGATCCTGGTTCCTTAGCAGATCGGTGACCTGCTGGCGGTTTTCTGGAGCCATCAGCCAACGCTGCGATTCGATGTAGGCGGCGAGATACCGGACGAGGAGGTCGCGATGTTGCTGGGCCCATGCGCGGAGGAGGAAGTGGCCACCTGCCTGGTAGGGTCCGAGCGCCTGCTGAACCGAGGCGAGGCTGCTGAGGCCTGCGCGGGTGGCCGCGATGGAGAAGGGGGGACCGAGCATCGATCCTGCGAACTCCTTGTGTTCGATGAGGGCCTTCAGGCGGAGAGGGGTGGCACCGTAGGCCTTGATCTCGTAGTCTCTGCCGGCCTGCATGCCGTGCAGGAGCATGATCTTCTTCAACTGCAGTGCGTAGGCGGTATTTACGGCGTCGACCAGAAGAATGTTGCCGCGCAGATTGGCGATGGACTGGAACCGCGGCTGGGCGATGAGTTCGTTTTGCGAGCCTTCGCCTCCCGAGACGATGGACGCGTCGGCGTGCTCGAGCTCGACCATGGCTATGGCGTTGTCTACGGCGGCATAGGCGAGATCGCCTGTTCCCTCGGTGAGGGATCTCCTCATGGTTCCAGAGTCGGGACAGTTCCGCGTTTCGACTTCGATGCCGTACTTGGCGAAGGTTCCATGCAACTGTCCAGCGACGATGGGAAGAGGCTGGCCGACGAGGGTGAGGACGGAGATTGGATCGAGCTTGCGTTGTTGCGCTTGCATGGCGGAGGAGAGGCCAAACGCAAGGAGCACAGCGAACGTCAGGGACTTCGGTTTCCTGGAATGCATCCGGCCCTTCTTTTTCGCTGGTGTGGCGCGTGGATACGGCGGTGAGGTGGACGGAGAGGGTCAGGGCTTCGCTGGGGGCGGGTTGGCGTGGAGGTTGCGGTCGAGCCAGGGGAGGATGACCTGGCCGAAGATGCGGGGGTCTGGCCAGACGCCTACCTGGCGGCCGAGGTGGCCACCTTCAGGGTTGATCCAGCCCTCCTTGGGGACGTCGCCGCTGTTGAGCAACTCGTAGATGTCGGAGATGGGAACCTGGGTGTCGCGGACGCCGGCGAGGATGAGCATGGAGGTGGTGGGCTTGCCGAGGAGGTGCTGGTTGACGAGGGACATCTGCGCGAACTGGTCGACGACCTGATCGAGGGTGGTGACGTTGTTGAAGATGCTCATCATGGCGGGGATCTGGTCGAAGAGGTATTCGCGATTGCCGAGCAGGGAGTTCATCACGAAGTCTTTTTTGAAGAAGAGATCGACGGGCGGGGATTGGACGCTGACGGCCTTGAGCCTGGATTTTTCGACGATGGCCATCTTGGTTCCCCAGTAGGCGCCCCAGCTTACGCCGTGCATGCCGATGCGGGATTTGTCGACCTCTGGGCGGGTGGCGAGGTAGTCGAGTACCTTCGATAGCATACGGTCGGCGGTGGGACTGGCCTTGACGGGGCACTGTCCGGTTCCTGGTCCGTCGACGGCGATGTAACCGATCCCGTAGGGGAGAATGGCCGAGAAGCTTTCGGCGAGGTCTTCCTTGCGGCTATCGAGGCCATTGACCGCCATGACCATGGGAACAGGTCCGGCGGCTCCCTTTGGGAAGCGAAGGTAGCCTACGATTTCTTTGCCTTCGAAGGGTATGTGGACCACTTCGAGCTTGGGCTGCATCATGCTGGCGTGGGTGAGAAAGGCGTCGATGGCTTTGGTGTAGGCGATCTTCTTCATGGGAGAGGACTCGGCGGGCCAGCGTCCGAAGGAGAAGAGGTGCCAGGCGCGGATGAAGTTGGCATCGGCCTGGCTGGGATCGGTGTTCTGGAGGGCTTTGCCGGCGGCCATGTAGCGGTCGCCGATGGCGATGAAGGCGCGGGCCCACTCGTCCTTGTCCTTGGTGTGGATGTTGGCGAAGGCTTCGCGGACGTCTTCGGGATGGAGTCCGATGAGGGGATATCCACCTACTTCGGCGCGATGGATGGCTTCGGCCTTGATCTCGTCGAGGGTTCTTTCCTGCTGCTGGGCCGGGGCGAGGGCAGGTAGAAGAGTCATGCAGGCAAGTAGAAGGTATTTTGCGGTGGTTCTCGACCTGGCGATCATTTCTGTCTACTCTCCCGGGGTGGTTTGGGGATGGGTGGGATGATTCCCTGCGAGGCGCGGCGGTTGCGAGGTGGGCTAGAAGGAGAGTTTGAGTCCAAGCTGCACGGCGCGGCTGCTGCCGGAGCCGATGACGGGGTTGGAGGCGGCGACATCGGGGGTGGCGCAGCCGCAGCCGAAGCCTCCGCTGCCGGGGACGGAGGGATCGTTGTGTCCCCAGCCGTTCTGGCCGCCGAAGGGGTTGGCGAAGTTGGGATGGTTGAGGAAGTTGAAGAACTCGGCGCGGAACTGGGCGCCGAAGCGCTCGTGGAGCTGCCAGTTTTTGTCGACGGAGAAGTCCCAGTTGTTGAAGCCGGAGTCGCGGAAGGTGTTTCGTCCCATGAGGCCGAAGGTGCCGGGGGCGGGGGGCGTCATGACGGAGCCGTTGACCTTGTAGCAGCCGGCTGCGCCGAGGGTGGTGAGGGATCTGGCATGCGCGGTGCAGAGGGGAT
>CAXTPY010000232.1:0-2632 GCA_964246195.1 uncultured Acidobacteriaceae bacterium
ATCCAGAGGGGGGGGTGGCCTTCGTAGCGGTCGTTGTGGAGGAGGGAGAGGAGGCTGGGGCTGTCGCGGGCGAGGAGCCAGGATTGGGCTTCGTCGCGCCAGAAGGCGTGCCTGGAGGCCTCGACGGCGAGGAGGGCGGAGTAGGAGGCCCAGGCGGCGAGGTTGTACATAGCACTTCTAGGCAGGCTGCGGGAGGATAGTGGCATGGGCAATTTATAGCACTGCGATATAACTAAAAATGGAAGCATCGAATCAAACCAAACTTATGCGTAAACAGGCGATCATCATTGGAGCGGGGCCGGCGGGTTTGACCGCGGCTCTCGAGTTGCTGCGGCGGACGGATATACAGCCTATCGTGCTCGAGGCGAGCGACGAGATTGGGGGGATCTCGCGGACCATCAGGTACAAGGGCAACCGGATGGATATTGGAGGGCACAGGTTTTTTTCGAAGAGCGACCGGGTGATGCAGTGGTGGATCGATCTGATGCCTCCGGTGAGCGAGAGCGAGGAGGATGCTGCCGCGGCGGCGATCTCGTATCAGGGCAAGACCAGGACGATTGCGACGGCGGGGCCGCAGGCGGCTGGAGCGGCGAGGGCGGCGGGTGGAGGTCCAGCGACGGCAGTGGAGGAGGAAGAGATCGACACAGTGACGGTCGAGACGACGGCGGACGGGCGTCCGGATAAGGCGCACGAAGGGCATACGCATAGCGCCGTGCATCATGCGGTAGTCGGCGGGACGAAGGACAAGGATTTGGTGATGTTGATCCGTCCGCGCAAGAGCCGGATCTATTATCTGCGCAAGTTCTTCGACTACCCGATCACGTTGACGGCGGGGACGCTGGGGAACCTGGGCGCGGTGCGCACGATGAAGGTGGGGACGAGCTACATGATCTCGCGGGTGAAGCAGATCTCGCCCGAGAAGAGCCTGGAGGATTTTCTGATCAACCGCTTCGGGCGGCAGCTTTACCTGACGTTCTTCAAGAGCTATACGGAGAAGGTTTGGGGGACGCCGTGCCATGAGATTTCGGCGGAGTGGGGGGCGCAGAGGATCAAGGGGCTGAGCTTGACGACGGCAGTGAAGCACTTCATCAAGAAGAGCTTCGGGGGAGGGAAGAAGCCGGCGGCGGGGAGCACGGACGTCTCGCAGAAGGGCACGGATACGAGCCTGATCGAGCGGTTCATGTATCCGAAGTTCGGCCCCGGGCAGCTGTGGGAGCATGTGGCGGAGCAGGTGGTGGAGAAGGGCGGCGAGATCCACATGCAGTGGAAGGTGGTCAAGCTGCACTGCGAGGAGGCGAACGGGAGGCGGCGGGTGGTGTCGCTCGATGCGGTGAGCGCGTCGGGGGAGCGGAGGACGTTCGCGGGCGAGTATTTCTTTTCGACGATGCCGATGCGCGAGCTGATCCAGGCGATGGACGCGCCGGTGCCGGCGAACGTGCGCGAGGTGAGCGATGGGCTGCAGTACCGCGATTTCATTACCGTGGGGCTGCTGGCCGATAAGCTGAAGGTGAAGGAGCCGGACGGGGGACTGTTGAAGGATACGTGGATCTATGTGCAGGAACCGGATGTGCTCCTGGGAAGGTTACAGATCTTCAACAACTGGAGCCCGTACCTGGTGCAGGACCCAACGAAGGTGTGGATCGGGCTGGAATACTTCTGCTACGACACGGACGATCTGTGGAAGATGGCGGACGAGGACCTGAAGAAGTTCGCGATCGCCGAGGTAGCGAGGATCGGAATTTTGGAGGCGGGCGACGTCAGCGACTCGCACGTCGTGCGTGTGCCGAAGACCTATCCGGCGTACTTTGGAACGTATGAGAGATTCGCCGAACTGCGCGACTATACGGACACGTTCGAGAACCTGTTTCTGGTGGGGCGCAATGGGATGCACAAGTACAACAACCAGGACCATAGCATGCTGACAGCGATGTCGGTGGTGGACGGGCTCGCGGCAGGGCATGTGGATAAGGCTTCGCTGTGGGAGATCAATACGGAGCAGGAGTATCACGAGGAAAAGAAGTAGGTGCGGAGGCTTCTGCTTCTGGTGACGGTCGTGGGGGTGGTGCTGATCGGGGTGTACCGGGAGAGGATCTTCCTACGGGACCCGATCGGGCATGTGGAGCGGGATGGGGTGCGGCTGCCGGAGCTGCGGGTGTTTCTGAACTACTCGAACGATGTGATGGTGCAGAGTCCGGATCTTGCGACCAGCTACATCGTGCAGGGATGGAACCGGCTGCCTGGGATTCCGGCGCACCTGATGTGTGTGCAGGGGCTGGTGTGCGTGACGGAGGCGGAACATGCCTCGGCGGCTCCGATGGCGGGGCTGAAGCGGGAGACGAAGGTGGAGATGACGAACCGGGTGGTTTCGTTTCGCGCGGGCGATGGGGCTCTGGTCCAGGTGATTCTTCGTTGACGGGTGAGCCGGGTGGGCTGCGTGTCCTGCCGGACGGGCCCACTGCGCGTGGGGCGGTCACTTGGTGACGTGTATACCTTGTCTTGCCGAAACGGGCCGATGTGGTCCTCCCGCTGGTCGGTATGAGCGTGGAGTGCAATGCACCTGCAGGAGAAGGGCAGCTGCTAGGTTGCTCTAAACAGATTCTTGGAGGGGGAGGGAGGGGAGCCAGGCGCTGAG
>CAXTPY010000233.1:0-2630 GCA_964246195.1 uncultured Acidobacteriaceae bacterium
CGCCTCCGCCTCCGCGTCCGCCGCCGAACCCTCCCCCCATGATGTTGCCCAGCAGAAACCATAGAATGCCCGTGTTCCCGGACCGCACCAGGAAGAACAACAGCAGCAGGATCGCGCCTCCGCCCAGCAGAAGCTGAAACAGGCTCAGGTGAACGGGGACCGCCTGCTGTTGCTGCTGCCGCGCCCCCCGTGCGATCGGCGTCAGCGTCACGCCCGCATCCGCCGCGATCACCTGCGCAATCTCCTGCACTCCCAGCGGCACCGCGCGGTCGTAGTCGCCCTGCTGCGCCGCCGGCTCCATAGAGCGCCCGATATCCCCCACCTTGGCGTCGTTCAAGATGCCCTCGAGGCCGTACCCCACCTCGATCCGCCCCCGCCGCGGAGTCATCACCAGCACCATCAAAACACCGCGATCCGTCCCCTTCGGCCCCACCTTCCACTTGTCTTCAAGCTCGGTGGAAAACTCCTCGATGCTCTCGTCCGGAGGAAGCGCCTTGATCGTCACCACCGCGATCTGCGCATGCGCCTCCCGGTCCACCTCCGTGCAAAGAGCCTCTACCCTCCGCTCCACCCCAGGCGAGAGCACACCCGCGAAGCCATTCACATACCCGGTCGGAGCAGGAAGCTCGCTGACTCTCTCCCCACGCGCGCCCGCCACCAGCCCCACGGCCAGCAGCAACAGCACCAGCCATCGCAAAGGAAACTTCATCGAGTCTCATTCTACGCTGCCCCCACCACCCGAGCAGTTCCGCTTCCCTTCCCAAGTGTGGGGGCCGGCCCAAGGGAAGTGGGCAGGCACAAGGGAAGTGGGCAGGCACAAGGGAAGAATCCTCGCTCAGTCTCTCAGGGCATCGTTCGCATAACGTTTCATCAGCACCTCCGGCGTCAGACCCGTCGTTGTATGGAGTACCCTGCCGGAGGCGCTGATGTAGAACGTTGTCGGCAGACCGGCCACAGCACCCACGACACTGTCCAGGGAAGATGTTTCACGGGCCAGAGGATAGGTGATGCCTCGCAGCCTCATGAAGGCCTGCGCCTCTTTGTACTGCCCCGGATCGGCCACCACGCCTACCACGACCAGCCTCTCCGGATGAAGCTCCTGGAGCTTCTGTAGCCACGGAGTCTCAAGGCGGCACGGAGGACACCAGGGCGCCCAGTAGTTCAAAATGACCGCCCTCCCACGCAGGACGCTCGGATCCATCGCCGAGCCATTCAGGTTCACCAGTTGCAGCGAGGCCGCATGGATCTCCTGCGGTGCCTTGAAGCGATGCAACTGGAAGAACCTGAAGGAGAGAAAGGCCAGGATCAGGATCGCGGGGATTCGCCGAATCGAACGTCCGCTTCGAAGCCGCGAAAAAGGTTTCACGCTGTCGCAACTGGAAGTCATAGTATGTAACCTTATAGGTAGCACATCGCCAAAGCCTCCAGAACCTCCTGCGAAGACGTAACCGGTTGCGGCGTACCAGCCGGCGCAACCAGCGCGAACGCTCGATGGCTTACCCAGAACACCGCCCAGGATGCGGCCAGCATCCGTCCCAGCGTCCACCGCTTCACCACGTATCGAAGACTCCCCGACGCGGCGGGAAAACGGATGGTCCGGCAGCCTCCAGCAAGCCATCGGCGACTACAGCTATCTCATCGTGACACAGGCCTAGCATTGTGCGCGCCCTCGGCACCAGGCAAACGGAAGAATCTGCACGAAAGATCCTCCCCGATCGAAAGCTTGTCCGCCACCGCGAAGAAAGAATCTCACCGCTTGATCCGAGCCACGCCTCCCGCGCGCCTGTACGTGAAACCCTTTGCCTCCCAGAACCACTCCGGATGCGATTCCATAGAACCGTGCAGATCGTTCCTCTGCGCCAGCCCCAGTTCACGCATGCAAAACTCCTCCGGACAGCACTCGTACCGTAGATGCTCAAAGCACTTCTAACCCAACGGTTGCGTGCTCCTCTTCAAAGTTTGTTGCCTGCTCGCCGCAAAGCGCGTCTGGTCCTCCTGTCTCTCCTGCCGGCCAGTTCGGCAGGGCAACTGCAAAGCTGCTCCCCATGTCTAATCGGCTATAACGCAAACAGAGTGAACCGTCGCACGGCATCCGCATGGACGGAACTCTTACCCCTGGAGCGCAAGATGGACCCTGTCGGACTTGCCGCCTTCGTGCCCTCTCCCCTCGGCTCTCCAGGCCCTCTTTCCCGCCTCGCGTGTACGCCCGCCGCCCTCCTCCTCCATGCCTTCGTCCCCACCACCATCTTCTCCCCCGAGTCCACACCCGCCCAAAGCATCTTCGGCCTCTCGCTCTTCGTCCTCACCATCGCAGGCGCAATCTTCCTCGCCGTAGCCTCGCTCCTCGTCTACGTCATGGTCAGGTATCGCGCTCGCGGCGACGATCCCACCGAGCCGCCCCAGGTCTTCGGAAGCACCCAGATCGAGCTCTCCTGGACCATCATCCCCATCCTCATCATCGTCGTCCTCTTCCTCGCCACGGCCCGCGTCATCTTCGCCATCCAGGACGCGCCCAAGCCCCCCTCGGCGTTGGACGTCATCGTGGTCGGACATCAGTTCTGGTGGGAGTTCCGCTACCCCCGCTACAACATCGTCACCGCGAACGAGCTCCACGTCCCCCTCAGCGTGCC
>CAXTPY010000234.1:0-2581 GCA_964246195.1 uncultured Acidobacteriaceae bacterium
GGTCGAAGACGTTCATCACCAATGGGAGCTATGCGGATTGCGCGGTGGTGCTGGCGGTGACGGAGAAGGAGAAGGGGACCAAGGGGATCTCGGCCTTCGTGGTGGAGAAGGGGACGAAGGGCTTCCGTCCGGGCAAGAAGGAGAACAAATTGGGGCTGCGGGCGAGCGATACGGCGGAGTTGATCTTCGACGATTGCGAGATTTCTGGGGAGAACCTGCTGGGTAAGCTGGGCGAGGGCTTCAAGGATGCGATGCGCGTGCTCGACGGCGGGAGGATTTCGATTGCCGCGCTGAGCCTGGGGATCGCGCGCGGGGCGCTCGACGCGGCCATGCGGTACGCGCAACAGAGGAGACAATTTGGCAAGGCGATCAGCGAGTTCCAGGCGATACAGTTCAAGCTGGCGACCATGGCGACGGAGCTCGACGCGGCGTGGCTTTTGACGATGCGCGCGGCGCAGATGAAGGACCAAGGCAAGAAGGTGACGCTTGAGAGCAGCATGGCGAAGCTGTATGCGAGCGAGGTTGCGTGCAGGATCTGTGACGAAGGCGTGCAGATCCATGGTGGGTATGGGTTCATCAAGGACTATCCCGCGGAGAAGTTTTATCGCGACGTGAAGCTATGCACGATTGGGGAGGGCACAAGCGAGATTCAGCGGATGGTGATTGCGCGGGAGTTGCTGGGGAGATCGCCAAGCCGAGGATGAGGTGGGTGGAGGGAGGGCCGGTACTCGTATAGGTTCGCTCCTGCGCAAATTCTGCAAGTGTTTGCAGGAGTGCGTCTGGAGAGGATAGGTTAGCTGAAGGAGTTGAGCATGCGGAGTGTCAAGGATTGGGTTTTGTGCGCTGGGCTCTGGGCGGCGTCGGCGGCTGTGGCTGCGGGGCAGACGGGCATTTATGGGGAGTTCAGTGCGGCCAAGCTGACGAGCAACACGGGTTGGTTGTTTGGGCCGACGGTGGGGTTCTACCACGACCGTGGCGAAGGGCTGTTTGCGTATGGGTATGACGTTCGGGGATCGTTTGTCCATGGGGGAACGGAGAACCTGGATAGCGTGTTGGCAGGGGGGCGGTTGGCGCTGACTCCGCACATTCTGCCGGTGAAGCCGTATGGCGAGGTGTTGGGCGGGTTTGGACATTACAGCGACGGCTCGTCCAACTATTCGAACAGGTTCGAATATCAGTTTCTCGGTGGGCTTGACCTTACGGTGTTTCCACACGTGGACTGGCGGGTGGCGGAGTTCAGCTATGGCGGCCTGGCGGTGCTGAACATAGCGCAGCACCCGAAGACGCTCAGCACAGGGATCGTATTCCGGCTGCCTTAGGAGGGCAGGTTTGGCGGTGTGGCGGTCTCGTTTTACGATAGAGGGATGACCGACGTAGCTGAAGAGCCGACGATGAGTTCCGCGCAGGGCGATCTGCCGAAGTACACACGCAACCATCCGTTTCGATCGAAGGTGCTGGCGAACTATCTGCTGACCGGGAAGGGGTCGGAGAAGGAGACGCGGCATGTGGAGCTATCGATCGAGGCGGGGATGAGGTATACGCCGGGCGATGCGGTAGGGATTCTTGCGGAGAACCGCGCGGCGGCAGTGGAAGAGGTGCTGAAGGCGCTGGCTTTTGAGGGCGAGGAGCGTGTACTCGACCACTACAAGGTGGAGATTAGCTTGGAGGAGGCTTTGCGGACGCGGCTGGCGATCGGCAAGCTGACGCGGGGCAGCGTGACGCAGTTCGCCAAGTTGGCACCGGAGGTTGGTGGACTGAAAGAGATGCTGGGTTCGGAGAACAAGGCGCGGGCGGAGGAGTACTGCTGGGGGCGGGAGTTTGTGGATCTGGCGACGGATTTTCCGGATGTGGTGAAGAGTCCACAAGAGCTGTTTCATGTGCTGGCACGCCTGACGCCGAGGATGTATTCGATCGCATCCAGCCAGGCGATGCACCCGGAGGATGTGCAGACCACGGTGCGTGTGGTGCGATATGAGGCGCATGGGCGGGAGCGGCAAGGGCTGGCTAGCGGGCATCTTGGGGAGCGCGCGCCGCTGGGCGGGACCGTACCGATTTTTCTGCATGCGAATGGAAACTTCCGGCTGCCGGAGGACAGTTCGGTACCGGTGATCATGGTGGGTCCGGGGACCGGGATCGCGCCGTTCCGTGCGTTTCTCGAAGAGCGGCAGGCCGTGGGGGCGACGGGGCAGAACTGGTTGTTTTTCGGGGAGCAGCGGGCGCAGCTGGATTATTTGTATAAGGAGCAGTTGCTGGGCATGCACAGGGACGGTGTGTTGACGAGGCTGGATACTGCGTTTTCGCGGGACCAGGCGAAGAAGGTGTATGTGCAGGACCGGATGCAGGAGCATGCGGCGGAGCTATACGCGTGGCTGGAGCGAGGCGCGTACTTCTACGTGTGTGGGGACGCGACGCGCATGGCGAAGGATGTGGAGACGGCGCTGCTGGACGTGATTGCGCGTGGATCGAACGGGACGTTGGAGCATGCGGCGGAGTACCTGGCTGGGATGAAGAAGCAGAAGCGATATCAGCGCGATGTGTACTAGGTGGGTGCTGCTGTGATGGCGAAGGAGCGGCGCATTGG
>CAXTPY010000235.1:0-2490 GCA_964246195.1 uncultured Acidobacteriaceae bacterium
CCGCCCGAAACCTCCTCCGCGAAGCCTCCGAAGTCGAGCTCTTCTGCGACGCGGAAGAGCTCCAGCTCCAGCTAACCCTCTTCGTCCGCAGCCGCCAAGTGCCCTCCTTTACAACACTTTGCGAGACCCTCAAAGCCTCCATCCCGGAGTTGAAAGGCGCCGGCCTAGTCCTTCTGGCAGGCCAACCGGCCCGCGCAGGACGCGGCGCCCAGCGCCCCCAGACCCTAGCCTCCTGGGGCGCCGAAGGCCTCCTCTACACCACCGCCAATCGCCCCTACTGGGTCCCCCGAGGCTCATTCTTCCAAGCCAACCGGTTCCTTATCAATGACTTAGTAGCCACCGTCTGCCAAGGCCGCCAAGGCCATCTAGCCTGGGACCTGTACGCAGGAGTGGGATTGTTTTCTGCTGCGTTAGCTGAGACATTTAATCGAATTACCGCCGTAGAACGTGGAAGTGAAGCTTCCACGACCCAGATCAGGCCCATGAAAACAAAAGAGATAAAAACCAACACGACCCAAAAAATACAACACATCTCCACCTCCACCGCCGATTTCCTACGCCATGCCGTCCTCGATCGCGAACGTCCCGGCCTGGTAGTGGTGGACCCCCCCCGCGCCGGTCTGGGGGACGAGGTATGTGCCTTGCTTGCAAGGGTTTACCCCGAACAACTGATCTATGTTTCGTGCGACCCCGTGACCCTCGCGCGCGACCTTCGGAGGCTCTTGGCCAAAGGCTACAAGTTGATGCAAATAAGCCTCTTCGATATGTTTCCCCAGACCTTTCACATAGAAACCGTGGTGCATCTGCGACGGTGAGAATGCGGTGAAACTATGGGACATTCGCAGAGAACAACACAGGTGAAAGTACGGAAAATGCATGGTATCGAGACGGTGAAAGCAAGGTAAATCATGGCAAAAGCGCCCGTAAACACGGTCCGTGAACCCGGCCAGCCGCGGCCCGCGCCGGACGCCCCCAACCCCGCGCTGTGGGCCGGCAGCGGCATGGGTCCAGAACGGCTGGAGCTGCGTCGCGCGCCTCTGCTCGCAGCAGCCATCTGCTTCGCCTCCGGCGAAGCGATGGCCCGCACTTGGCACCCAGCCGTGATGCTTCTCGCCGCAACGGTGCTTATGCTGGCAATAACGGTCCTCGCGTTACGCCAGACACTGCGCCTAGCCGCGCTGCCGGTGGCGGCACTCTGGATCGCTGCAGGGCTCTGGTCAGCGACGATCGGGCCTGTGCCCTCCCCGCAACGGGCGCTGCGAAGCTACGCGGATGGGCTGAGCCGGGACGTGCAGGGGCGCGTAGATAGAGTCAGAGAGCTGCCAGCACGGGAGGCCGCGACGGCAGACGCTTCCAAGCCTGCTGACGCAGCTTCCAGTTTGAACGGCGTTCAGGCCGGGGGAGCAGGGGGGACACAGGGAGCGCCAGATACGGATAGTACGGCCTGGCGCGGGACAGAGAGCGAAGACGGTGGGGAGGGTGCGGAGTTGGTGGATCTGGTGGTAGCCAAGGTCGAGGAGGTGACGCCGGATGTTTCACGGATGGTACCGGTGGAGGGCGGGGTGCGGGTCTTGATTGCCAAGGGCACAGCGAGATCGACTCAGGTTCGGGCCAGAGCTCCGGAGCCGGTGGCGCGCGGACTCCGTGACGAAGGCTTGCGGTGCGGGGAAGAGGTTGTGGCAACGATGATTCTCAAGCAGCCCGAGCGGTACAGAGATCCAGGGGCGTGGCAGTTCGCGGACTACCTGCTGGAGCAGGGGATCTCGACGCAGGCGAATGTGAAGGTCGCAAACGTGGCGGTGATACGAAGCGGCGAGGGCAGCTGGCGCTGTCGGTTCTATGGGGCGCAGAGTTGGGCTTCGGGAAGGATGCAGCGTTATGTGCGGTCACGCGCGAACCGGAGTTTACCGGAGGTGCTGCGGCTGAACGGAGATGATGCGGGAATGTTGGACGCGATGCTGTTTGGCGACAGGGCGGGGTTGAACTGGACGCAAAGGCTGGGGTTCGAGCGGACCGGGTCGTTTCACCTGTTTGTGGTCTCGGGGATGCACGTGGCGCTGCTGGCGGGGATGGTGTTTTCGCTACTGCGGCGGATGCGGTTGAGTGAGTGGCTGGCCGCGCTGGTGACGCTTGCGGCGTCGGGGAGCTATGCGCTGCTGACGGGATTTGGGGCGCCTGTACAACGCGCGTTTTGGATGACGGTGGTGTACCTGCTGACGAGGTTGTTGTCCCGGGAGCGAAGTGTGCTGAATGCGCTGGGGGCGGCGGCGCTGGGCGTCCTGGTGTGGTCGCCTGGGGCGCTGTTCGAGTCGAGCTTCGAGATGACGTTTCTGGCCATCGTGGCGATTGGGGGGATCGCGGTGCCGCTGGGGGAGTGGCTGTTTCTGCCGTATGCGCGGGCCGCGCGGAAGCTGGATGATGTATGGCTGGATGTGGCGATGGTGCCTCGCCTGGCGCAGTTCCGGGTGATGCTGCGGGTGTGGGGCGACG
>CAXTPY010000236.1:0-2464 GCA_964246195.1 uncultured Acidobacteriaceae bacterium
GTGCTACACGTCTCGCCTTTCGTGAATAAGAATGTGCCGGTGCAGAACGATCTGCATTCTTATACGTGGGAGGTGGATGGGATTACGCCTGAGCTGCAGCTGATCCAGAAGATGGAGGTGGTGGAGGGCAGATTTCTGACGGCGTCAGACATGCAGCAGCGGGCGCATGTCGCGGTGATCGGATCGGAGGCGAAGACGAAGCTTTTTTCGGGCCTGTATCCCATCGGGCAGGCGATTCGGCTGAATGGTGTGAGCTTCGAGGTGATCGGAGTGCTGAGGGCCAAGATGCAGGAGGGCGACGACAACGTGAACCGGATCGTGAATATCCCGTTGACGACGGCTACCGATCTGAAGGATACGAAGTATCTGGATGGGATCTGGATGAACTATCGGGGCGACCACACGGAGGTGCAGCAGGCGCTGCGAAAGACGCTGGGCGCGGCGCATGGGTTTCGTCCTTCGGACCACAATGCGATTTATGTGGCGGACATTATGGAGCAGTTGTCGCAGTTCCGGATGATCTCGCTGGCTCTGCAGGTGCTGCTGTTGTTTATCGGTGCGCTGACGCTGGGAATTGCGGGGATCGGGTTGATGAACATCATGCTGGTCAGCGTGCAGCAGAGGACGCGGGAGATCGGGGTGGAGAAGGCGTTGGGGGCGAGGAAGCGGCATATTCTGCTGCAGTTCATGGCGGAGGCGATGGTGATTACGTCGGTGGGGGGTGCGGCGGGGATAGGGCTGGCGTTTGCGGTGAGCAAGGCGGTGGGCCGGATCACCTTCTACAGCGCGATTGCCACGGACGCTGAGGCGGCGGATATACGGCTGATTATTTCGCCGGAGTCGGTGCTGGTATCGACGGTGATCCTGGTGATCGTGGGGGTGGTGAGTGGGATGATTCCGGCGATCAAGGCGGCGTCTCTGGATCCGATCGAGGCGCTGCGGTATGAGTAGCTACTTGTCGGCGTCCTCGCGCTTGTAGGGGTGCTGCATGAGGGCGCGGGCCTCGTTGATGGCGCCTTGGGTGTTGTCGTTGGTTTGGACGGCTAGGCGGTACTCGTTGACGGCGCGGTCGCGCTGGCCGGTGATGTCGAAGATGCGGCCGAGCTCGATGTGGCTCCAGACCTCGGTCCAGCGCGGGTCGCCGTCGCCGCGGAGGGAGTCGCGGAAGCTGTTGGCGGCGGACTGGTAGTTGCGCTGCTGGAGGAAGACCTCGCCGATGCGGTAGGCGGCGAGCGAGCTATTTTTATTGACGTCGAGGGCCTTCTGGTATTCGACGAGGGCGGCGGTGAGATCGCCCTGAGCCATCTGCTGCTGGCCGCGTAGGATGGCGACGCGGACGGCGAGGTCGGGGGTGCTTTTGAGCAGCCAGTTATTGGGATCGATGTTGATTCTACGGGGTCTTCCGAAGGTGGTGACGGAGTATTGGGACTCGGTGCCGGAGACGTCGACGCGGCGGATCTCGGTCTTGCCATCGGTCTCGATGCGGAGTTCCACGGGCATGCGGAAGAGGTCGAGATCCTGGTCGATGGAGCCTACGGTGCGGAAGCCTTTGTTGTCGCCGAGGCGGAAGACGGAGAACTTGTCCTTGAAGGCGGGGGCTCCGGTGCCGTCGATCCACTGGGCGAAGAAGGGGGTGAGCTGGAGGTTAGATTGTACTTCAGCTATTGTCTGTACGTTGCTGGTGCGAATGGACTTATCGGTATACTGGGAGAGCATTCCGCGGAGGAATTTGAGGAAGACTTCGTCGCCCATCTCCCAACGGAGCATGTGGAAGACCATAGCTCCTTTTTCGAGGGTCATGGATTGGAACTGGGGGGAGAAGGGGTCCAGGCGGCCCATGGTGCTGAGGGGCTCGGTGTCGTAGGCGAGGGCTCCGGCGGAGATGTCGGCGATGGCGGTCTGGAGGGCGGTCTTTCCGGCGGAGTCTTCCAGGTACATCAGTTCGGCGTAGCGGCTCATGCCGTTGGTGATCCAGGCGTCGTTGAGGGTGGCGGGGGAGATCTGGCTGCCCCACCACTGGTGGGCTAAGGTGTTGGAAAGAAGGCGCTGGGAGTTGCGATCGGAGATGCGTTTGCCGGCGATGGCGGCGATCTCGGGGGCCCAGGAGGCGGCGACGGAGTCGTCGGGGAGTTCGACGATGTTGATGCGGCCGGATTCGGGCTGGCCGAAGGTTGTGGACATGAACTCGAATTCGCGGTTGGCTTGGCGGACGAAGTCGAGGGCGGCGGCTTTGTGGGGTTCGGTGACGTAGATGCGGATGTTGTTGGCGCCGGGGGCGGTGATGGGGTCGAGGAATTTGCCGGCGACGATGGTGCCGGGGAAGCCTGGCTTGGTCCAGTTGAAGGTGTATTCGCTGCGGTTGCCGGTGAGGCTTTTTGTTGCAGCTACACCACTTCCGCTTCCGATGACGCGTTCCGTGGAGGGGACGCGGATGTGCATTTCGGCGGTGAAGCGGTTGGTGAAG
>CAXTPY010000237.1:0-2415 GCA_964246195.1 uncultured Acidobacteriaceae bacterium
GGCCGGATATCCGGCAGGCGGAGGATGACCTGGTGGCGGCGAACGCGGATATCGGGGTGGCGAAGGCGGCGTATTTTCCGAATATCGCGTTGACGGCGGCTGGGGGAGTGGAGAGCACGGCGTTTCATAACTTGTTTTCGAGCGCGGCGCAGACGTGGCTGCTGCAGCCGGCGCTGAATGTACCGGTGTTTACAGGAGGGCGGATACGGGCGCAGGTGCAGGAGGCGGAGGCGCTGCGGACGGTCTCGGTGAATGGGTATATCGCTTCGGTGCAGGGCGCGTTCCGGGATGTGTCCGACGGGCTGGCGTACAGGCAGCGCGCGGACCAGGTGGAGCGGGAGCAGGAGAGGCTGGCGCGGGCGGCGCAGGAGGCTGCGGCGCTTTCGCGGGCTCGGCTAGAGGGAGGGGTAGCGAGCTATCTGGAGGTGCTGGTGACGGAGCAGGCTAGTCTTTCGGCGCAGGAGAACCTGGCTACGGCGCGGTTTGAGAGGTTGAACTCGGTGGTGCGTCTTTACTATGCGCTGGGTGGGGGTTGGCAGCCTTGAAGCGAGGAGGCTTGTGGACGCGGCGCCGGGCCGCGCGGGTGCGGGTGTGCGTTGAAGCGGGATGAAACGTCCGGGACGGCGACTCGCGCGAGGGGGCTCCGTAGATGTAAAGTACAGGCAAGAGTTTAGCGTCGGGAGATTGTTTCAGGGGCAGTTCTCGACGGGGAAGAGGTGTTGGATGGCAGAGGACAAGAGGGCGGAGAGCTCCAGGGTGGAGGTATCGCGGCGCGGATTCCTAAAGGGCGCGGGGATTACGGCGGCGACGACGGTGATGGAGTCGGCGAATGCGTTTGCGCGGGATGCGAAGGAGGCTTTGCACGGCGTTCACGCGGTAGGGCCGGAGGCGGTGCCGATCAAGCTCAGGATCAACGGGGAGGAGCATGCGGTGACGGTGGAGCCGCGGTACACGCTGGTGGAGACACTGCGGGACAATCTGGGACTGACGGGGACCAAGGTGGTCTGCGATCGGGGCTCGTGTTCGGCTTGCACGATTTGGATCGACAAGGCGCCGGCGCTGGCTTGCATGACGCTGGCGGTGGATGCGGTGGGGCGGGAGATTACGACGATCGAGGGCTTGTCGCATGGGGACACGATGCATCCTGTTCAGGCGGCGTTCGTGAAGCAGGATGCGATGCAGTGCGGGTTTTGCACGCCTGGGATGGTGATGAGCTGCGCGGCTCTGCTGGAGCGGAACAAGGACCCGAAGTTGGAGGATGTGAAGCGGGCGGTGAGCGGAAATCTGTGCCGCTGCGGGACGTATCCGAAGGTATTCGCGGCGACGCTGGAGGTCGCGGCGCGGCGTGGGGAGAGCGCGGGTCTGGTGGGTCTGAGTGGGATGTCGGTGGGAAGGGAGGCTTGAGATGGCGGTTGAGACGATGATGGAGAGTGAAGAGCAGCAGCAGGATGCGACGAAGCAGCAGTCGGTGAAGAAGGGCGTGGAGGGGGAGTCGAAGCCTGTGCGCAGCGCCGAGAAGCAGGATGCGGCTACGCCTACGGTGGCGGCTGAGTCGATTCCGAAGCGGACGGATCGCTTCGTGTACGGGATACCGCAGAATGGGCTGGAGCGCAGGGAGCGGGAGGTGCCGCTGCAGGAGCCACCGCCGCTGGAGGCGAACTCGGAGCTGATGTATATCGGCAAGCCTACGGTGCGGTACGACGGGCCGCAGAAGGCTATGGGGAAGGGGAAGTACACGGCGGACGTGAATCTACCGGGGATGCTGTATGGGCGGATGGTGGATGCGCAGGTGGCGCATGGGAAGATCGTGTCGATCGATACCAGCGCGGCGGAGAAGCTCCCGGGGGTGCGGGCGGTGCATGTGATCGAGCATGTGCATGGGGTGGCGCAGCTGCGGGATCCGAAGCTGGAGACGCCCTCGCGTTACCCGATCGTGCGGTATTGGGGGCAGCCGATCGCGGGTGTGGCGGCGGTGTCGCAGCAGATTGCGAACGATGCGGCGAAGTTGGTGAAGGTGCAGTACGACCCGATGAGTTTCGTGGTGGAGCGGAACGATGCGCGGGCGGCGGATGCTCCGGTGGTGTTTCCGGGGCCGGCGGATGCGGCGGGCAGCGCGGGTGGAGGCGGTGGGCCAAAGGACGTTCCGCAGAAGGGGAACGTGCATGGGCCGCAGAGGAAGAGTCTTGGGGATACGGAAAAGGGGTTCGCTGAGGCGGACGTGGTGGTGGAGGGCGAGTACTACACGCAGGTGCAGACGCACTCGGCGCTCGAGACGCATGGATTCGTCGTGGACTGGAAGCCGGAGGAGGTGACGGTGTATGCGTCGACGCAAGGGACTTCGAGCGTGCGGAATGAGTTCGCGGATGTGTTCAAGCTGCCGAAGAGCAAGGTGCGTGTGATCACCGAGTATATGGG
>CAXTPY010000238.1:0-2409 GCA_964246195.1 uncultured Acidobacteriaceae bacterium
GGCTAGGAGCAGGCGCGCCAGTTCGCCACCGGCGAAGCCTGCTACACCGGCGACGGCGACACGCGGTGGAGGGGCGGACGGGCGCGTGGGAGCGAGGGCGTCCATGCTGGAGGGCACCTGGTGTGCGGCCTCAGCCAAGGTAGTCCTCGATTCTTGCCTTGAGGGTGGCTGCCTGTTTTGCGTCGGGGCAGATGACTAGGACGGTATCGTCGCCGGCGATGGTGCCGACGACTTCCGGCCAATCCTCGTAGTCGATGCCGGCGGCGATGGGCTGGGCGCTGCCGGTGGAGGTGATGACGACGAGGAGGTTGAGGGCTTGGCGGACTTCCAGGCCGAAGCCGCGGAAGATCTCCTGGATGCCGGGGCCGGTGTCTTCCTCGGGGATGCCGCTGCCGGGGAGGGAGTAGCCGGTGGGGCCCTTCGAGAGGCGGAGCTCGTGAATGTCGCGGGAGAGGGTGGCCTGGGTGACGTGGAAGCCTTTGCTGGCGAGTTTGCGGCGGAGCTCGTCCTGGTTGGTGACGGCGGTCTTGACGAGCAGTTCGCGGATGAGGGAGTGGCGTTGTTGCTTCATGCGTTCAGTGTGAACCGTAGGGTGTGGATAGCGCCAGTTGGGTTGGCTGGGGCTGAGGAGATGTACGCATAATTATACATTGAGAGTGTATAAATATGCGTACACCTGGTTGGTCATGGGCGCGGGGGCTTACTTGAGTAGGCTGTCCGAGCGGGAAGGCTTGGCTTCTTTGTTGTCGCTGAGAGCTGCGTTTCCGATAGAATCCCGTGTGGGAGAACGGAGTGATTCCCTCAGGCCTGATCGAAGGCAACGCATTCTAGTTTAGGAGAGATGAGATGAATACCAACCTACATCTGGGATTTACGGGTGATTGCGATGCCGCCTTCGGGTTTTACGAGAGTGTGTTCGGCACCCGACGGCTGATGACCATGCGGTGGGGCGAAGCACCCGCTGGGGTGCCTTGCCCGGACGGGGCCAAGGACCTCGTGATGCATACCGCTCTGCAACTGGGCAGCCTGACGCTTATGGGAGCGGATGCGCCTCCGGGACAGGGCCAGCGTTTTGGGGGCTTCGATATCTCTTTGGACGATCCTAACGAAGCCGAGGTGAGACGGCTCTTCGCCGCACTCAGTGAAGGCGGCAAGATCATGATGCCGCTAGCTTCTACGTTCTGGTCGCCACTGTTTGGGATGTGCACGGACCGGTTCGGGGTTAGCTGGATGGTCAGCGTTCCCGGCCCACAGGCCTAGATCTCTGCGGTTCCATGGGGACGACCCGAGGCGGGCCGGTCTCCGGGTTGAGCGGCGGAAGCGGGAGATAACCAGATGCAGGGTACAGGTGTGCTCGATACAGGCATGGAACTGCGCGACCTTTTGGACGACTCTGAGTTCTCGGTCCGCAAGGGTAAGAAGCGGGACTACCACCAACCGTTCGACGCTCTACGCCGGATCACACAGGCATTTGCGGAGCGACCGAGGGACATTTTGCAGGAGCTCGTCCATGTGGCGGTAAGCTGCTGTGGGGCCGACAGTGCCGGTATCAGTGTTGCGGAGCCGAACGCCTCTGGGGAACCGACGTTTCGCTGGATTGCCGTAGCGGGAAGCTTCGAACCGTATCTTGGGGGTAGAACGCCGAGGTTTTTCAGTCCTTGCGGGACGTGTCTGGACAGCGGCCGGGCACAGCTGTATCGAGTTACGAAGCCTTATTACGACTTCCTAGGGATCACCGCGGACCCGATCTCGGACGGCATGCTGATTCCATGGGAGGCAGAGGGTATTCGCGGAACGATCTGGGTCGTAGCTCATGGTACTGCGCAGGTCTTCGAGCCGCAGGACTATGAGTTGCTTCGTAGCCTCGCAGATTTTGTTGCGATCATTCTCCGGCAACAAGCTGCGGACGATAGGGCTAAAGTGGCCGCAAAGATGGAGGCATCCGCTGCGCGAGCCCACCAGATAGCTCATGAGATCAATAACCCGCTGCAGAGTCTGACGAACACGCTGTTTCTTGCTCGCCAGGGCGGCGCGGAGGCACAGGCCTACATGGAGCAGGCGATCTCGGATTTGGCCGCGCTTTCCGATCAGGTCAAGAGACTGCTTGCACTCAAGTCTCTGGACCGGTGATTTACTCGCATTCTCCTCTGTATTCACGGCAGGTTCCCGGTAGTGCCTTCAACGGCGGGGAGAGGGTTCGTGGCGCGGATTGTAGGCGAGGGTCGATTCTTGGTGAACCTGTTTGCGTGCGTTGCGTGGGGAGAGGTTCGTAGGGTTTCTGGACCGGCGGCGGGTTGACGTGTGGCAGGCGGTCGTATAGTGAGCTATGGAATACATGTTTGGGCAGGTTGCTGGGGTTGAGGCGGTGGTGTCGGCGGAGAGGCTGCGCGGCACTGGGCGGGAGGCTGC
>CAXTPY010000239.1:0-2390 GCA_964246195.1 uncultured Acidobacteriaceae bacterium
GGTGTGGGGATTTCGGGAACCGAGCAGGCGTGCTTCAGGGTTTATCCAAACGGGGCCTTCGCGCAGGGCCGTCTACGAATTTGCTTATGAGGTCAAATATCTGTGCTTCGCGCGAGAGGAAGATGGAATGGGTGGGGTGGGTATGACGATCCTTTGGCTACGCCGCGATGTAGGCGTACCAAAGGATCAAGAGGAGGAGTCGCGGCGCGAACGCAGAATGGCTGAAGGCGGCGATGGCGATCGTGAAGAGCGACGCCCCCAAGCCGATCGCGATCGCGATGGATAGGGTCTGCAGGGTGCGGTGAACCACAAGAGCAGGCGTGGAGAGCAGCAAAGACCAGGCGGTGCCGGCTACGATGAACCCCGTCCGACGGAGAGCGGGTGTGACGACCGTGGTCGACGTAAGCGCTGCGAGGCCGCGAGCCTCCTCCCGGCCCGCCTGTGCGGTGAGGCCGAAGGTGAGCAGAAGCAGGATCGCAGGGCTAACCACATGCCGGTACTCAGCCCACAAGCCGGAGAGACCAAGCAAGACATTTAGAGTGAGGAAGATCCTTCCTGGGGAGATCAGCCGAAATTCGGCCCAAAGAACTCCAAGCCCCGGGTAGTCACTGATCGCAGCCGCCCGCATGGGCAGGTTCGGGCGCGGCGGGGGGCCAAGCGAAACCCAACGAGGCATAGCCCAGGCGTGTCTTGAACGCTTGGGCATCGCATGCGGTCGATAGAGGAAACCAGATAGGATCGCTACCCCAAGAGCAATCGCAGTCCATGCCAGGCGAGCCTCCAGGTAGGGCTTGGAAAGCAGTACCCTCATCACGTCGACGGGGACTCGCCCGGGCAGAAGGGAACCGCCAAAGCCTATCTGAAGATTTCTCGCACCCGCCTGAGAACCAGAAGACAGTGGTTGAGTAAAGCCGCCGAAGTCCAGCATGTTCGTCTTGAATCCTGTTTTCCCCGTATCCCTCATCACGGGACCGGCTAGAGACACAATCCAGAGCGCAAAGAATACAACCTCCCCAAAGGCACGGCGCGTCCAGGGCAGAGAATCCAGAAGCACCCTGAGCGCGGCGAGTCCAACCAGGCCGGGTACGCCCACGAGCGCGAGGGGGACGGCAATATCCAGGAGGCGCACTGCGGCCGGTGGCATCGTCAACCAGGCCAGCAGCCAGCCGGCGATGGACATTACCGCCAGAACAGCTACGAAGATTGCGGCGTCTGCGGAAGAGCGTCCGAGTGCAATGGCTACGCGCGAGGCCGGGGTGACCTCTTCGACTTGCCACGGCTGCCTCCGCGTGGTGTTGGATCGCAGGTAGATGAAGCCGAGCGGGAGGAGCAGTGTCGTGGTGACGACTCCGAGCGAGGTGCCCAGCATGGCCGAGGTCATTACCGGCAGATGCTGGCCGATCGCGATTACAACTGCCGTTCGATCTTCCCTGGGTATCCAGAATCGCGCTCCGAGCAATGCTGCCAGCAGGAGAAACCAAAGCCCTTTGCTGCGTGAGTAGAGCTTGAGAGATGTATTCATCGTTGAACCGGCGGCGGCGATGAATCTCCTCACGCGGCAATCACCGTTCCCGCTTCAACGCGAAGGACTGCGTTTGCCTGCTGTGGCAGGTCGTCCGCAAGGTGCGTCGTCATGATCACGACGGCTCTCTGTGCGTACTCGGTTACAAGCAGATCTACGCGGCCTGCTGTGTCGCGGTCGAGTTCGGCCGTGGGCTCATCCAGCACGAGCAGAGATGGCGCGCCCAGCATGGCCTGCGCGAAGATCAATCGCCGCCGCATGCCGCCCGAGAAGGTAGAGATCTTGTTATGAATGTCGGCGTGCAGGCCTATGGCATGGGTGATGGCGAGGAACTGGTGGTCTGCGGGACCCAGTTCGAGCCCTTTCAAAGCCGCCATGTGCATGGCAAACTCCCGTGCTGTCAGGTCTTCGGGTAGCTCTACCGCCTGCGGCGCATAACCCAGAGACTGGCGCAAGGATCTTCGTGCTTGGGGCAAAGGAATGCCATTCCAAAACACGGCGCCGGTGGTAGGAGACTCGGCGGTGGCCAGCAATCGGAGCAAGGTGGATTTCCCTGCACCACTCGGCCCGGTCAGCAAGGTCAAGCCGACGGTGAACTGGTACGAGACTTCATGCAGAACCTGCCGTTTGCCGTAGCCTTTGCACAAATTGCGAATCTCTAACAAGGACACGGTGCTCCTCGGCGTACAGTTAGCCAGGCAGATGAGCTCTCATCGTTCAAGTGCAGGATACGAGCTTTCAGGGTACTCAGAACTAGTACGGATTCCGCTGACGAACAGTTTCTGATGCGTCATGTATCGGTGTGTGCGATTCGGGTAGATCGAAGAAGGCGGCGCGTGAAGCGGCACTTCGTGGGGAGGGCTTAGTT
>CAXTPY010000240.1:0-2330 GCA_964246195.1 uncultured Acidobacteriaceae bacterium
GCCCGCGTCTCCACCCGGATCAGCACCGGCCCAGCCGCAGGATTCCCCCGCACCGCATCCTGCATCGCCGCCGCGAACTTGAAGCTATGCGCAGGAAACACCCTATCGTCATGGTCCGCCGTTGTGATCAGCGTCGGAGGATACTTCACCCCCGCGCGCACGTTGTGCAGAGGCGAATACTTGTAGATCGCCTGAAAATCCTCCCCATTCTCGCTCGGCGAACCGTAGTCGTCCTTCCAAGCCCACCCGATCGTGAACTTGTCGAAGCGCAGCATGTCCATGACGCCCACACCCGCCAACACCGCCCCAAACAACTCCGGCCGCTGCGTTTCGGACACTCCCATCAGCAGCCCTCCGTTGCTCTCCCCCTGGATCGCCAGCCGCGGCGTCGAGGTGTACTTGTTCGCGATCAACCACTCCGCCGCGGCAAAGAAATCGTCGAACACATTCTGCTTCCGGTGCCTCGTCCCCGCCTGGTGCCAGGCCTCGCCATACTCCCCCCCTCCACGCAGGCTGGGCTGCGCGTAGATCCCGCCCATCTCCATCCACAGCAGGTGCGCCGCGCTGAACTGCGGCTGCAGCGAGATGTTGAATCCTCCATACGCGTACAGCAGCGCGGGCGTACTCCCGTTCAGCTTCGTCCCCTTCTTGCTGGTGATGAACATCGGCACCCGCGTCCCATCCTTGCTCGTATAGAAGACCTGCTTGGTCTCGAACTGCGAAGGATCGAACGTCAGCTTCGGCGTCCTGTACAGGCTCGTCTTCAACGTCTTCATGTCCAGCCTGTAGATCGCTCCCGGCGTGGTAAAGTTGGTGAACTGGAAGAACGTCTCATCGTCCGTGCGGCGCCCGCCAAAGCCCGTAGCCGTGCCGATCGCGGGCAGCTCCAGCCGTTGCATCAGCCTGCCGTCCCGCGCATGCAGCTCCACCAGGCTCTGCGCATCCGCCAGGTAGTTCGCTATCAACGTGTCATGCACCATCGACACCGAATCCAGGTTGTTCTTCGTCTCCGGAATCACCGTCTTCCAGGCCGACCGCTCCGGGTGCGCCAGGTCGATCGCGATCACCTTGCCGTTGGCCGCGTCCTGGGTCGTCTGCACCCACACCGTCGTGCCATCGTTCGCGATCGGGTGATACACCGCATCCGCAACCGTCACCAGAGGAGTCAGCCCCGAGTTCGGATCCGACAGATCCTTCACGAACAGCAGGTTGTTCGGACTCGTCCCCTTCACCGCCGAGAGCAGAAGATATCTCCCATCGTCCGTCACCTCCGCGCCGACGTTCAGCTCCTTGTCCTCCGGCCGCTCGAACACCGTCTTATCCGCCGACTGCGGTGTCCCCAGCTTGTGGTAGAACACCTTCTGAAAGTAGTTCGCCGTGCTCATCACCGCGGCTGCGGCGGCATCCGCGGGAGGATCGTACCCCTCGTAGAAGAACCCGCTCCCATCCTTCGTCCAAGTAGCCGAGCTGAACTTCGACCACTGGATCACATCCGGAAGGTCCTTGCCCGTGCTCACGTCCCGGACGTGCCACTTCACCCAGTCGCTCCCCGCCTCCGCCAACGCGTACGCCGCCAGTCTGCCGTCGCGTGTCAGGCTCAGACCGTCCAGCGCGACCGTCCCATCCTTCAGCAGCGTGTTCGGGTCGATCAGCACCTCCGGCGTGCCCTGCACCCCCTGCTGCCACCACACCACATTCTGGTTCTGCAGCCCTGTATTGTGCGTGTAGAAGTACCGTCCGCCGTGGCTCTCCGGCACCCCGAACTTCTCGAAGTCCGTCAGCTCCATCAGCCGCGCATGCAGCCTCTCCCGCCCCGGCAGCGCGTCCAGGTAGCCGCGCGTCAGCTTGTTCTCCGCGTCCACCCACGTCTTCACCTCCGGCGCGTTCACCTGCTCCATCCAGCGGAATGGGTCCGGCACCTTGGTCCCGAAGTAGTTGTCCGAGGCATCCACCGCCTTCGGCTTCGGATAGTTGAGCGGCATGGAGTCGGCAGCGGCGCCGGCGGCAGAGGTCGAGAGCAGGGCAGCGGCAAGTACACTCTTCATCAAGGTCATCTTTCGGGCTTCCTTCGGGCTTCCTTCGGGCAGCCGGCTTGCCATCCACCAGCTACGCCCGTTTCACCAAGCATAGATGCACCCGCCGCCGGTTGCACCTGTCCACCGCGAGGTCTCCGCTCTACGCGCCTGCCGAACCGTTCTGGGTGAAAATAATCTCATGCCAATCCGGGCCCCTCTGCTCTCGCCTCTCCTCGCCTCTCTCCTCTTCTTCCCCCCGCAACCCGCGCGCGCCCAGCCGTCAGCCTCCTCCCCCCAACCGCCAGCCTCCTCACC
>CAXTPY010000241.1:0-2329 GCA_964246195.1 uncultured Acidobacteriaceae bacterium
CCCCAGATCCACCGCCGCCGTCTTCACCACCCCCGTACCATGCGCCACTCCCTGCGCCATTGCACTCGCAGAAAAAGCAACTATTACTGATACACATACTTTTTTGAACAAGTGAGCAGCCTCCGAAATGCATTCGCCCGAGCATAGCAGCCGCCCTCGCGGCTTGCGTTGCCAGGGGCGGTGAGACCAGGCCTTCCCGCCAGCAGCCATGCCGGCGTGCTAAAGCTTGTCAACGTCTGTTATCGCTGAACCCAGATAGAAGGAGTTCCCATGAACGTGTCGCTCACGCCTGAACTGGACCACTTCGTCTCCACCAAGGTCAACTCCGGCCGCTACAACTCTGCGAGCGAGGTGGTACGCGAAGCTCTGCGGCTCCTGGAAGAGTATGACCACGCACGCGGCGCTCAGATTGCGTCCTTCAATCGTGAAGTCAGCCACAGGTTGGAATCTCTGGATCGTGGAGAGCACGTCAGCCCGGCGGCAGCTCGCGACCGTAGCAAGGCCAGGTCCCAAGCCTACAAAACAACCAGGGCATGAAAGCGTATGTGCTGGGTGTTGCCCATACCGCTCCCCCACCACACACCGCTTCAGCCTTACCTCTGAGAGCGACGACCTGAGCTCAGCAGCCCATAGACATCCAATCGGCCGCGAGCACCGACAAAGATATGACCGTCCGCAATCGTCGGTATGGCGAAGCGAACGGTCATATCCGCACGGTCCCGTTCGCTTTTCTGTTCGCTGTTGTACAGTTCATGCGTGACGTCCATCGCATCGTACGCATGCAGCACTGCGGGCCTGTCCATCTGCGTCTCGTTCCACTCCTTCGTCGACAGCACCCACAGAATCGCACCCTTCGTCGCGTCGGCTGAGACAGCCGGTGTCGCCGCAGGTGACGGCATTCGCGCCGTCATACCCTTCGCCACCAGCGTCCCATTCTGAATCGTAAAGTCACGCGTCACATCGCTCCGATCCGTAAAGAAGATGTGGCCGTTCCAATACGCCGCTGCCCCATACGCATCCTTCACCTTCATGGACTGCACGATCGGGTCGTCAGACCCCTCCTGAAACTTCCCCAGCTTGTCGCGATCGAGCAGGTACAACTTGCCCTCCTTCCCCGCAACCACCAGCAGATGCGGATGCGCACCAGCCTGCGCCGGAGGCAACACGGGCCCCTGGCTCCCCAGGTCCCAATCCTTCGAGTCCAGCAGCTTCTGATTGAACGGCGTAAAGTAATCGAGCACCTGCAGCCTCTGCCCCTCCAGCCGCAGCTTCAACACGCTATTGCCCCAGTCCCGGCCGCCCGCCTTCGCTGCATTGAAATCGCCATTGCCGGTGACGACATACAGGTTGCCTTCGTGATCAGCCGCCGGCCCCGCATCCGACTGCCAGATCCCCGCGTCCCCGCCGTCCGGGGAGGTATTCAGCACGGCGCGTTGTTGCAGAGTACGGGCATCGTAAGCCATCACCCAGCCGTGATAGGGTCCGACGTCGCAGGACGAAGCCCACGTCAGGTAGACTTCCCCGCCTACAAGCAGCAGCGCGGCTCGCGGATTCTCGCGCAGCGGATCGAAGCTGATCCTGCCGCGCACGGCTGCGTCTCCCGAGCCCTGCACGGTCGCCGAAATCACCACCGGGCTGCCCGGCCTTTCCTTGCCGTTGGTGATGTCCAGCGCATGCAGCTTTTGCACGAACGCGCCATGCTCCTTAGTGCGCGCCAGCACGTACATCGTTCTGTTTGCCCCGTCGATCACCGGTGTCGGAGTGATCCCCACCTCCGGCGTAATAAAAGGACAATCCACCTCTCGGTCGGTCACTGTCGTTGTGCCGTGCTGCGGGTCGAGGAAGCTGGTCTTCCACAACGGAGCATCGCGCGTGCCGTTCACGTCGAAGGCGTAGACGCTATCATGCTCGGTCGCCGCAAAGACCACATTGCGTTTTCCGACCCCCGGAATCGCGAGTGACGGGACATACAGAGGCTGGGCAAAGACATCCCCGTCGACGGTCCTGGAGAAGAGCTTTCCGAAATCACGGATGTTGACATTTGATGGCTTCAGTACTGTCTCATGCAGGTCTGCGCCGGTCCGGAAATTATCGTACTGAGCGGTTAGAACCTGCGCATGACTCGCCGAGTGAATTCCGGAGGCCATGTAAAGCAGACACAGACCGAAACAACGCTTCGCCATGAGCAACATCTCCGGTCTCCAGCGCCATGATCGCACAGTCCCGTACCTGGAAAGAACCTAGCGCGCGCTCACCGCCTCATCCCGATAAAACTCCGCAATCTCCCGCGCATACCGCTCCCCCACCACCCGCCGTTTCAACTTCATAC
>CAXTPY010000242.1:0-2328 GCA_964246195.1 uncultured Acidobacteriaceae bacterium
CCCCCAGGCAGGGCCTCGGCATGGGCATCGCCGCACTCGCCGTCCTACTCATCACCCTCTGAGAGTTCTCGTTGTCCGTCGGAACTGTCATTTCCGCCACCCACTTCCCACCACCAGCCATCGACGCCACGCGCTGCACGCCCACCTCTGCCTAAAGATCATTGCCTGAGCTAACCCGAGAAGCCTCACCCCGCCTCCGCCTTCGCCCTTGTCTTCCCTCAGCCCTCTACAGCTTCAACGTCTTCGCGTCCACCGTCGGGGCGGGAAACCGCAGCTTCAACCTCTCCATCGCATCTACTAAAATCCCCGAGAGAACCACATTCCGGTACCACTTGTGGTCCGAAGGCACCACGAACCAAGGAGCATGCTTGCGGCTCGTAGCCGTAATCGCATCCTCATACGCCCTCTCATACTCGGGCCAGAACCTCCGCTCCTTAAAGTCCGCCGCCGACAGCTTCCAGTGCTTGTCCGGCGTGTCGATCCTCGACTGCAGCCGCTTGGTCTGCTCCGCTTGCGAGAGGTGCAGAAAAAACTTCAAAATCACCACCCCACTGTCCGCGAGCATCCGCTCGAACTCGACAATGTCCTCCAGCCTCTTCTCCACCGTCCCCGCGTTCACCACCTTATGCACGCGCGGCGACAGCACATCCTCATAGTGCGAACGGTTGAAGATGCCGATCATGCCCCGCGGAGGCACCGCCGCATGGGCGCGCCATAGAAAATCGTGCCGCAGTTCGAGTGGGCTTGGCACCTTGAACGCACTCACCTCGCACCCCTGAGGATTGATCCCCGCGAAGATATGCCGGATCGTCCCGTCCTTGCCCGCCGTATCCATGCCCTGCAGCACAATCAGCAGCGCCTTTTCCTGGCTCGCGTAGAAGACCTCCTGCAGATCCTCGAGCCGCTTGCGATGCTTCGCCAGCACAGCCGCCGCCGCGCCCTCCGAAGAGAAACCATCGGTCGTATCCGTCGCCAGCTTCGAGAGCCGCACCTTGCCGTGAGGCTCGATCAGGTACTTGGACCTCAGTTTCATGCCGGAACCCATGTGCTGTGTCGCCCTTCTCCGTAGCCCGTCGCTGCCCCGTTGCAGCAGCTCCTTCGGTCTCAGCCTCGCAAACGTCCGGATCCGATCGTGGGCTCCGACCGTGACCTCCGCTGCTGGGCTCCGCTGCTGGACCTCACCCTGGAATCCGCCGCCAAGCCTCTGCCCGAGACAATGTCCTCCAACTCTACTTCAAGGTCTCTTCCGCCTTGGGCGTTACGGTATGAGCGGTCTCGCCGGGCTTGCTCACCTCCTCGGTGACACCCTTCAACCCGTCCTTGAATCCCCGAAAGCCTTCCCCTAGACCCTTGCCCAGTTCGGGCAGCTTCCTTCCACCGAACAGAAGCAGCGCCACCACCAGAACCACCAGAATATGCCAGGGCTGAAATTCCATCTCGTGCCTCCCTGCGGCATGGCACTCAAGGAGCGCCCGCCGCCCCTCCCATTGTCGCACAGCCGCCGCATCGCATAGGATACGCGTCGCCACCCCCGAGCAGATGTAAGCCGGGCGTTATATCCTGATCGAGAGCCAGGACAGAAGGGCTATTCAGCAGGCGAGAGAAGAGTCGACAGGATGAAGTTGTGCAAGAAGATAGCAGCAGTGGGAGCGCTCGCGGCCGGGCTGCTCGCCTCCCCCCCCTCCAGCGCACAGGGTAAGCTGGCACCCTCCGCCCGGGTGACCTACGACAATAAATACGAGATCTTCGGCGGCCTCAACTACATGGATTTCCAGGCCGGCCAGAATCTGCCCAAGCGCATGAATCTCGGCGGCGCGGAGATCCTGGGAACCTACTGGCTCAACCACCGCATCGGCGCCGGACTGGACTTCCGCGTGGATGCCGGCACCACCCCCGTCATCCCCAATCCCTACAACGTCAATCGCCCTCTGGTGCAACTCTTCTCCGGCCTCGCCGGCGCGCAGGTGCGCGGCCCCAAAAACCACTATGCCGGAGTCAACTACCACGCCTACTTCGGAGTCGCGCACGGCATCTTCGACCGCGGCCTAACCTATGTTCCGGCGCAGGCAAGACCCGAAGTCGGCCTCTACACCAACCGCACCAAGCCCATCGCCGCGCTCGGCGGCAGCGTGGACTTCAACTACTCCAAAAATATCGCCGTCCGCCTCTCCCCAGACCTCATCCTCGAGCACTTCGGCACCGAGAACCGCGAGTTCTTCGCGATCTCCCTCGGCGTGATCTATCGCTTCGGCAAACGATAAGCCCACGTAAGCCTCATGCTCCTGCTATCGAGCAGGCTCGTGTGTGGCAGGCGGGGAGCTGTGGCTG
>CAXTPY010000243.1:0-2272 GCA_964246195.1 uncultured Acidobacteriaceae bacterium
CCTCTTATAGTCCACGCGCACCGTCAGAATCTCGTACGGATGGATAGGCACCGAGACCTTCCCATCCGCCACCTGCAGCGCCGCGCCCACCGGCTTCTCCATCAGGTCCGTCTCCGTCGCCCCCGTAGCTCCCGCCGGCACCGTCAACGTCACCGTCGTCTCCCTCCCCGCCCACTCAAACACCCGAAACACCAGCCCATCCGCGTCCTCTGCCTTCTTCACCGCCGTCAACACCACGTTCTCCGGCCCCACCCCAACATAGCTCTTCGACGCCGGAAGCTCCCCGCCATGCGCCTCCACCTGCATCGCCTCGAGCTTGTAGTTGTACTCATATCCTCGCCGCTCCGTCAGCGCCTCCTGCCAGCTCCCGCCATGCGGATACAACGCATAGCTGAAGTGCTGGTGCCCCCGGTCCGCCTCCGCATCCGGCCACGCCGGCGACCGCAGCAGCGACAGCCGCAGCACGTTATCCTTCGCGTCGTACCCATACTTCGCCTCATTGATCAAGCTGAATCCATGCGCGCCGTCGCCCAGGTCCGCCCACCGCATCGCCGGCACCTCGAACTGCGCCTGCTCCCACGTGTTGTTCCGCGTCGTCGGCCGCTCGATCGTCCCATAGGGAATCTCGTACGTGGCCATCTTGCTCGAAGCCGCCAGCGGAAACGCCGCCTTCAGCAGCACATGCCTCTCATGCCAATCGAAATCGTTCACCACCTCCACCGTATTCGTGCCCGCTACCAGCACAATCTCCTGCACAAACTTCGAGCTCTGCCACGTACGCGTCACGCGGATCACCCCGCGCATCGGCCCCTTCTCCACCAGCTCCACCGAATCCGCCTTCTCGATCGGCGTGAAGTGGTCCAGCGTCCCCGGATCGATATTCCATGCGTCATACTGCTTGGGCGTGTCCTGGAACGTCTGCAACTGGTTCCCGCAAGCCCCCGCCGCCAAGCTCTCGAACTTCGCCTCCTTGTCGTACAGGCTCGTGATGCACCCCGTCTTCCCATCCACCACGACGCGCAGAGCCGCATTCTCCAACGTCAGCCCCGTTGCCTTCAGGTCGCTCGCAAACGGCACCTTCTCCGTATCCAACACGTCCAGCACCTCGTAGCCCAGCGAGGGCGCATCCTGCACCTGCACCAGCATCTGGTAGGTCCCGGTCTTCGCATCGCTCGATAGCACCTGCGAGGCCAGAGCGCGCCCCTGCTGATCCATCACCGTCAAGCCATGCTGGCTCGGCTTGGGCATCTGCACCGAAAACCGCACCGGTCCGCTCCGCTGCCACCCCAGCGGATTGAAGACAACCACAGGAACCCCCCTGGCATGTCCCGTGTCGATACCCGCCGCCAGCGTCCGCAGCGCCTTCGCCGAGATCTCGTTGGTCGCCAGCCGTACCTGGTCGAACTCCCTCTGCGCATCCTTGTAGATCACGCCTATCCCCGACCCCGCCGCCAGATCGTGAAAATCGTTGAACGTAACCTTCTCCCAGGCCTCCGTCAACTCCGCCCCGGGGTACTTGTCCCCGCTCAGCCACGCCAGCGATGCCTCCTTCTCCGCATCCAGCGTCTCCTCCTCGCTCTCCCGCATGTTTCTCTTGTGCGCCGCCTGCGTCGTCATCACTCCGCGGTGGTATTCGAAGTACATCTCATCCTTCCACGTAGGAATTGAGACCTTTCCAGTTACACTCTCCGGATATTTGTAACCCGTAGCGATTTTTCTGTAATCCCACGTCTCCGAAGCCGGAGCCACGCTCTTCTCGGACGCCGTGAAAAACGGCTGCGCCGTCCCAAACTGCATCTTCGGCACGATCTTGTCCTTCTCCATCCAGTGCTGCCCTTCGTCCAAAATCGCCCGCGTAGGCCCGCCCCCATGGTCCCCGATCCCGTACAAATCCATCATCTCCGTCATCCCCGGAGCCTTCTTCCGCGCATCCGCCAGATCCGCCGCCAGACGCACCGGATTCAGGTTTCCATTCGCGTAGTCGTGCGGGAAATATGTCAGCACCTTGCTCCCATCCGGCGACTCCCACCAGAACAGCTTGAACGGAAGCTGGTTCGTATCGTTCCATGTCATCTTCTGGGTTACAAAATAATCGATCCCCGAACGCTTGTAGATCTGCGGCGTCTGCCAATTGTAACCAAACGAGTCCGGATTCCACCCAATGCGGACATCGCTCCCATACTCCTTCTGAAACCACCTCTTCCCCAGCAGAATCGAACGCACCTGCGTCTCCCCATCCGGCATGTTCAGGTCCGGCTCGACCCACATACCC
>CAXTPY010000244.1:0-2259 GCA_964246195.1 uncultured Acidobacteriaceae bacterium
GGATGGAGGCACTGCAGGTAATGATGCTACAGGTGGGGGCTTGGCTTCTCCGGGTGTGGCTTTGGGGTCGCTCCGGCTGCGCCTGCGCTCGGGCCTTCGGCAGAGCGGAAGCCGCTTCACGGCGGCAGGACGCTCGAGGATGCGGTTCTAGGAGCAGCAGTGGGGACCACAGCAGACACCAGGGGCCTGCGGCTTGATGGCGTAGACCTTCACGCTGGCGGCCGCTTTGTTCACGTCGAGTTGCGAGAGCAGGGTCGTAAGCTCCTCATGCAGGGAGGGAGACGTTCTCGCGGCCGGAGTGCAGCAGGCTTCTGGGACTACCTGAAGCGGGTTTGGGGCTTGCATGCCGGGCGAGCAGCACCCTGCCTGGTTCTCGACCTTGGCGTAGGCGTTGAGGTCGGTTCCGCTGTCCACGATCTCCACGTGCTGGAATCCGGCGGCCAAGAGACCCGCCCGGTAGTCTTCGATCAGCACGGCTCCCGCGATGCAGCCCACGTAGGCGGCCATGCTTTGGGCGACGGCCTCGGGCAGATCCTGCTTGAGGGCGATATCGCTCAGGGCGACTCGACCGCCCGGCTTGAGAACACGGGCCATCTCACGGAAGACCGCTGGCTTGTCCGGTGCGAGATTGATGACACAGTTGGAGAGGATGCAATCGACCGAAGCATCCGGGAGGGGAATCCGGTCTATGGTCGATTGGTAGAACTCGACGTTGGTGTAGCCTCCCCTGGACGCGTTCTCCGTTGCGCGTTCGATCATCGCGGACGTCATGTCGATGCCGATGGCACGGCCCTCCGGGCCAACCATTCTGGCCGCGAGAAACACATCTAGACCGCCGCCTGAGCCAAGGTCAACGACCACCTCGCCCCGCTTCAGGTGAGCCGTTGCGGTGGGATTGCCGCAGGAGAGGCCCATGTTGGCCTCTGCCGGGATCGAGATGAGCTCCTCGGCGCTGTAACCGAAGGCTTCCGCAACCGCCTTCACGCCCTCGTGATTGCTGGACAGCGTACTATCCGCGACCGCACCGTACTTCGACTTCACCAGCTCCAGCAACTGCTCCGACATATCGCCTCCAGACATTCGCTTAGGCGACTATAAGACTTGCGATCGCATACGTCAATGCGTATACATAAGGCATGGCTGCGAAAAAGAGCTATGACATGGAGCGGTTCTTCCAGGCACTGGGCGACAATACACGGCTGCGGCTGCTGAACCTGATGGACGATCAGGAGATCTGCGTCTGCTACTTCGTGGAGATCCTGGGGGGACCTCAGCCGAAGATTTCTCGGCATCTCGCCTACCTTCGAAGTGCCGGCATGGTGGAGGCGCGGCGGGAAGGAAAGTGGATGCACTACCGGATCGCTATGCCGCCCCACCGGGGAGCAATGCAAGTTCTCCGCCAGACGCTCGCCTGGCTTAAAGACGAAAAGGCCATGCAAGCCGATAAGGCGCGGCTCACCGGGGCCTGCTGTGCCCCTTCCAAGTACGCCCTGCTGGAAGGCGCACCGATCCCCACCCCGGTTACGAACGCTTTTCGCGCGGTCTGCTGATTTCCATCCAGCTAAGTTCCATCCGATACAGCACCCTCCCACCTTCGGCGCAACGGCAACCCTTCAACCTGCCGCAGGCCGCGGGGGAGTTGGTGGGTTGGTTCCACGGTCTGCAAACCCGTGAAGTTCACGAAGCGCTACAGAGGATGCGGATGCTGCAACTTAGATCCCGCAGCGGATGATCGGCATGCACGCGTTGCTCCAACGTCACCTAATTGAACAACCCACCCGGAAGCTGCTCGCCTGCACGAATACTCCATAGTGCAAATCAGCCAAGACGCTGCAGACCGTTGCAGACAAATTCCCAGCGGGGGAGCTTTTCCGCGGCGCGCGAGGAGGGCCTCGTTCGACGCTGTCGGGGGCGTGACGTATCTTGGAGCTGATGCCGCGTTCCAGCCGAGTACGGGCTCCACGATACGACACGGCAGAGGCGGTGCGGAAGCTGGCGGCGGCGGACCCGAAGCTGGGACGTCTGATCGAGCGGGCGGGGCCGTTTACGCTGCGGCTTTCGAGTGGGTTGTCGCCGTTCGAGGCTCTGTTGGAGAGCATTATTTACCAGCAGCTTCACGGCAAGGCAGCGGCGACGATCCATGGGCGGCTGCTGGAGGGCTTTGCGCCGGTGTGCGGGGTGGGGGGGCATCCGGGGGCGCAGCACCTGCTGGATTGCCCGAATGAGCAGCTACGGGCGACCGGTCTGTCGCACAACAAG
>CAXTPY010000245.1:0-2206 GCA_964246195.1 uncultured Acidobacteriaceae bacterium
CGCCCACCCCGACACCTGCACCTGCGCCCGCTCCAGCGCCCCCTGCCCCAACCTCCGCTCTAGCCGCCATCGTCAGTCCAACCCCCCGCAGCATCCTCTCCGGAACCGTCACCGTCATCGGCTCCATCAACGACACCCTGGACTCCGCCGGCTCATACCTGATGGTGGATGGAGTCGAGATTGGCACGCTGCGGCTCACCTCCGGCCCCTACAACTACCCTCTCGACACCACGCAGCTCACCGCCGGCCCTCACACCCTGCGCATCTGGACTCACGACATCAACAACACCGTCCACCTCTCCGCCCCGGTCTCCATCACCGTCTACCGCAGCTCCGCCAAGCTCGTCACCCGGCCTGTAGCACACCCGGCCAGCCTAAGGTAGCCCTCCAGCGATCCCCCGCCAAGGGTTGAGCTCTTGTTCGAGCTCGTCGAAACCTCGTTACAGGATGATCGAGGTAGAGCTCAGCCCAGCAGCGGTATACCCACACCTGAACTCCAACGACCGCACCTTCCCCCCTACTTCACCACCGGCCACCGCCAACTCCGAATCTCCGGCTTATCGATCCCCTCCGTATACGCATAGCGAATGCTCTCGATACTCTGCGCCTTCAGCCACTCCTTCAAATGCGCCCCCGCCCCTTGCAGCTTAGGCACATGATCGATCACATCCACCGCCAGCGTGAACCGGTCCACCTGGTTCCGTATCGCCAGCTCCAGCGGAGTATTGATATTCCCCTTCTCCTTGTACCCACGCACGTGAATATTCGCATGATTGTTCCTGCGATACGTGAACTTGTGAATCAACCACGGATACCCATGAAAGTTGAAGATCACCGGCTTGTCCTTCGTAAAGAGCGAGTCGAAGTCCCGATCCGTCAACCCATGCGGATGCTCCGAACTAGGCTGCAGCCTGTACAGATCGACCACATTCACGAACCGTATCTTCAGCTCCGGGAAGTTCTCCCGCAGAATCGCCACCGCCGCCAGCGCCTCCTCCGTCAACACGTCCCCAGCGCTCGCCATCACCACATCCGGCTCCGCCCCCTGGTCCGTGCTCGCCCAGTTCCAGATCCCGATCCCCTTCGTGCAATGCACCACCGCCTCCTCCATCGTCAGGTAGACAAGGTGCGGTTGCTTGTCCGCCACGATCACATTCACATAGTCCTGGCTGCGTAAACAATGATCCGCCACGCTCAGCAGGCAGTTCGCATCGGGAGGAAGATAGATCCGCGTAATCTCCGCGCTCTTGTTCGACACCACATCCAGAAACCCCGGATCCTCATGCGTAAACCCGTTATGATCCTGCCTCCAAACCACTGACGAGATCAGCAGGTTCAACGACGACAACGGAGCCCTCCAGTCCAGCTCCAGCTTCGACTTCTCCAGCCACTTCGCAAACTGGTTGTACATCGAATCGATAATGTGCGCGAACGCCTCATACGTGTTCAACAGCCCATGCCGCCCAGTCAGGATGTACCCCTCCAGCCACCCCTCCAGCGTCGTCTCGCTCAGCATCTCCATCACCCTGCCGTCGGGCGCGATCTCTGTCCCATCGGCATCCTCCGGCTTGATCTCCGCCAGCCACGTCTTCCAGCTCGCCTCGTAGACATCCTGAAAGCGGTTCGAAGCATTCTCATCCGGGCTGAACATCCTGAAGCTGGTCATGTTCTGCCGCATCACATCGCGCAGAAACTTCCCCAGCGTCTCGGTAGGAGAGACCACGCTGCTACCCGGCCCTTCGCTCGCCACCCCATACGCCCGAAAATCCGGCAGCAGCAGGGGCTTGCGCAGCTTGCCTCCGTTCGCATGTAGGTTCGCGCTCATCCTCCGCGCTCCCGTCGGCGCCAGCTCCCGCAGCTCCGCCCGCAGCGTCCCCTGCTCGTCGAACAGCTCCTCCGGCCTATAGCTGCGCAGCCACGCCTCCACGATCCGCAGGTGCTCCGGATTCGTCTTCAGCTCCGTCACCGGCACCTGGTGCGCCCTCCAGAAGCCCTCCACCTTGTGCCCATCCACCTCCTTCGGCCCCGTCCAGCCCTTCGGCGACCGCAGCACGATCATCGGCCAACGCGGCCTCTCCGCCTTGCCCGTGCTCCGCGCCGCCCGCTGGATCGCCTGTATCCGCTCCACGCACGTATCGGCCGCCGCCGCCATCTCCTGATGCATCCGCTCCGGCTCATCCCCCGCAACCACATGCGGCTCCCACCC
>CAXTPY010000246.1:0-2199 GCA_964246195.1 uncultured Acidobacteriaceae bacterium
GTCCAGGGCGTTTCCATTGAACCCGCCGGCAAACGGATTCCCGCCGCCACCGCCGCCCTGGAACGCAGCATGCCCATACCGGTCATAAGCCGCCCGCTTCTCCGGATCGCTCAGCACCTGGTACGCCTCGCTGCACGCCTTGAACTGCTCCTCGGCCGCCGGATTGTTCGGGTTGCGGTCCGGATGATACTGCATCGCCAGCTTGCGGTAAGCCGCCTTCAGCTCCGCATCGCTAGCATCCTTCGACACACTCAAGACTTCATAAAAATCTATCTTCGCCACGTTCGCCGTCGCCATCTCCCCAGACTCTCCCGATACCGCCATCTCCCACTCGCGCCTCTCAATCTCAGAGACCCGGCGAGACGCTCCTCAAAACCTGCCGTCCTGCCCGTTTTTCCGCTCCGTCCAGAAACATCACGTACTCGATCTCACATTCATCCGTAAGCAGAATGCCATTCCCTTCGATCTCAACCAGAGAACCATCTTCACCGACCCACGACGCACTCTCGAGGAATAGAGACCGCTCGCCACCTGAGTCGGAGTAGCGCCCGATCCATCCGATCGAATTCCTCCCATCGCGTAGTCCCACCTGGGCTGTGCCCTGCAGGCTCGAAAATACGTCGTTCCAGACCTATTCCCTGCTCGTCCTCTCCGTTACCCTGCACCTCCGCAGCATCCTCGATGCCAGGTCTTCCGACCGGATGTATCCCCAAAAGAGCCCCAGGCCGCAAGCCAGGATCGCCAGAAACACCACACGCCATCGATGTACCTGAAACGTAGGCAGCCATTCCATGGGAAAGCTCGTGCCGAAGATCGTTAGATATCCTACGTAAGTAAAAAAACTGAAGATCAGTGCTTCGATAACACGTTCGAACCCCGTCTGCTGGCCCTGCGCGCTCAGCGAACGTGCAATGCGTGCGCTGACAAACCCAGGCAGCAGGATTAAAAGCAACGAGAGTCTGTAATCCCTGCGGCACGTATCCGCTATTTCCCCCGCTTCCCCGGAGCCGGACGCACCTTCACCGGCGTAGGAGGACGATAGTTCGGCGGTGCCGACGGTTTGTACCCGCCGCGGTCCGATCCAACCTTCTGCATGCTGTTTTCAGCCATAATTCCACTCCTCCAGTATACCGGCCCGCACTACTCTCAAATCCCCCAGCTCGCACCTGCTCTAATCCGCCACCTGCGCCGGACTCGACGCAATCCGCACCAGCGCCGGACGCAGCAGCCTCTCCCGAATCTTGTACCCCTTGCGAATCTCCTCCATCACCTGCTGGTCCGGGTACTCCGCCGTTTCGATGCTCCCCAGCGCCTCGTGGATTCGCGGATCGAACTGCGCCCCCACCGTCTCCACCGCCTGCACGTTCAGCCCCCGCAGCGCCTCCTCCATCTGCTTCAAGATCAACTCCACCCCACTCCGCAGCTGCTCCGCCGAACCCTCCGCCCGCAGCGCCAGATTGAAGTTGTCCATCACCCCCAAAAACGGCTCCACCGTGCTCGAAACCGTGTACTCCCGCGCATCCGTCCGCTCCTTCGCCTCGCGCTTGCGGGCGTTGTCGAACTCCGCCTGCAGCCGCGCCAGCCGGTCCCGCAACTGGTCCCGCTCCCCCTTTACCTGCTCCAGCTCCACATGCGACGCCTCGAACGGCAGCACATTCTCCTGCCCCCCCGCCTCGCCTCCGCTGCCGCTGCCGCCCTCTCCCGCCTCAACCTGCTCTTCATGCATCACCGAATCCCCCACTGTCCCCTCCATCGCTTCCACGTCTCTCCTATTGTTGCCTATTCCCGCCCATTGCGCGAACCGGTCCCACTGCTTCTGCTCTGCCATCCGTCTCACCTTCCACCACGTTGCCGCCTAGCTCCTACGTCCCCATGCCTACTCCGTCCCGTGCGCCCCATGCCACATCCGGTCGAACGCCTGCGCCACATAGCTCACCGCATTCATCGTGTTCTCGTAATGCATCCTCTTCGGCCCAATCACACCCACCGTCCCCATCCCATCGCCCGCCATCCGCGCCGGCGCCGCGATCAGCACCAGCCCCGCCAGCTCAGGCACCTGCTCCTCTAAGTCGAACACCACGCGCACCGACTCCTGCCGCGAATCCACATACGCCCGCAGCAGCTCCACCACCCTCTGCTTGGTCTCAAGCGCCGCCAGCACCTCCCGCAGCCGCTCCCGGTCCTCCTCGCTCCCCACCC
>CAXTPY010000247.1:0-2176 GCA_964246195.1 uncultured Acidobacteriaceae bacterium
CTATGAAGCCCATGCCCCTACGCCTGCTCGCCGCCGCCCTGCTCGCCCTGGCCTGCGCCCACGCCCACGCCCAGCCTCCCAACCCCGTCGAAGCCACCCTAGTCGAGCACGTCGACGCCCAGACCCCCGCCGACCTCGCCCTCCTCCAGCAAATCGTCGACATCAACAGCGGCACCATGAACCTCCCCGGCGTCCTCGCCGTCAAAGACATCCTTCAGCCACGCATCCAAGCCCTCGGCTTCACCACCCGCTGGGTCCCCATGCAGAACCTCACCGCCCGCGCCGGGGATCTCGTCGCCGAACATCCCTGCCCCGCCGGCACCGGCCACTGCGGCAAACGCATCCTCCTCATCGGCCACATGGACACCGTCTTCGAGCCCTCCAGCTCCTTCCAGAAGTACTCCATCGTCCCCGGCACCCACGGCAATATCGCCACCGGCCCCGGCGTCAACGACATGAAAGGCGGCCTCATCGTTATGCTCGCCGCCCTCGACGCCATGAACTCCGCCGGAGCCCTCAACAACACCGAAATCTCCATCATCCTCAGCGGCGACGAAGAACGCCACGGCGAACCCCTCGACCTCGCCCGCCGCGATATGGTCTCCGCCGCCAAACACAGCGACGTCGCCCTCGAGTTCGAAAACGATTCGCGCATCGCCGGAGAAGACCAGATCCGCATCGCCCGCCGCAGCTCCATCACCTGGGACCTCGAGACCTCAGGCAAGAGCGGCCACTCCTCCCAGATCTTCAAAGACCCCCTCGGCTTCGGCGCCATCTACGAGCTCACACGCATCCTCGAAGCCTTCCGCAAGGAGCTCCCTGAACCCGGCCTCACCTTCAACGTTGGCCTCGTCCTCGGCGGCGCCACAGCAAAGCTCGACCCCACCGGCGCCGCGGGCGCAGCCACCGGCAAAGCCAACATCATCCCGCCCATCGCCCTCGCCAACGGCGACATCCGCACCCTCTCTAATGACCAGACCGCCCACGTCGAATCCAAAATGCGCGCCATCGTAGCCGACCACCTGCCCCACACCGGAGCGACGATCTCCTTCGGCGAAGGCTATCCCGCGATGCCCCCCAACGACGCCTCTCGCGCCCTCGTCGACCAGCTCAACCAGGTCAACACCGCCCTCCACCTCCCCCAAATGCACATCATGGACCCCATGCTCGGAGGAGCCGGCGACATCGCCTTCGTAGCCCCCTACGTCCCCACCGGCTTGGTCGGCGTAGGAGCCATGGGCGAAGGAGCCCACGCCGAAGGCGAGACCGTCTTCCTCGACTCCATCCCGCTCCAAGCCAAACGCATGGCCGTCCTCATGTACCGGCTGTCGGTAGCACCCTGATTGCGTCCGCTCCAGCAGCAGATGTAGAGGGCTTGTCTAATTCTGTTGTTGTCCTTCCCGTTGCGAATCCGAGGTTGTTCTCGCTGTTGTCTGTTCTTTTCCACCGTCAGCGAATCTGCTCGAATGAACCAAGTGACAAAAGCCTGTCCTCCGTATAGTGTCGCCGTCAGGAAGGAGATATCTCACCGTGAGCGAGTTCTGGAAGATGTGGCATAACCTCACCCTAGAGGGAGCGAAGTGTGTGCGCGATCACGCTTTTCTCAAGGCATGTGAGTTGGGCTTATCTGTCTCTGTTGTGGTTGTGGATCGGACCGGCATCATCTTGCTTATGGAGACGACCGACTCCGCTCCACCCGGGGCTGCAGAAGCATCCATCATGAAAGCCAAAGGGGCGGCTCGATATAGGATCGCGACTCATACTTCTGCGGAGTTTATGAAGACGTTACCCGCACAATTAGCTCAACATGCGCTCTCTCTCCCGGAAGTGTGCGCCTTGCAGGGCGGGGTGCCCATCCAGGTTAATGGAGAAGTAATCGGCGGAGTAGGCGTATCAGGTGGTTCGGGCGAACAAGACATTGCAATATCGCGGGCTGCTGCCGCGAGCGTGGCTAACGTTGATTGAACCTCACCCCATATACATCCCACCATTTACATCCAGCGTATGGCCGGTAATATAACTCGCCTCCTCGGACGCCAGGAAAGCCACCGCATACGCCACATCCACATCCGTGCCCACCCGCCCCAGCGGAACGTGATCCGTCATCGCCTTCTTCTGCTCCTCGGTCAGCACCTCCGTCATCGCCGTCTCGATATACCCCGGAGCCACCGCATTC
>CAXTPY010000248.1:0-2149 GCA_964246195.1 uncultured Acidobacteriaceae bacterium
GCCCTGGGTGATGGGATGGGCGGGGTTGCCGGCTACCTTGGTGGCTCTGCCGGTGAGTTGGTCCACGGTGACCAGGACGCTACAGGAGTCAGGGCAGTCGAGCGAGCAGACGGCATGGACGACGCGGCTGCCCGCGGCAGCGGGTTTGGCTGTGGCGGAAGGCACAGTTTCATTCTAGACTCTCGACACACGAGCTAGACGCTCGCACACGAGGTGCTCTTCCATGTTCCGCTCCCGAAGCCTTCGCGCCTCTGCCGGCCTGCTTCTCCTCTCCTGCGCGCTCGCGTGCGCTCCGCTGACGGCGCAGACGCCGCTGCATACGGCCAGCCGGACGGAGCTGGACGTGGTGAAGGTGCTGCTGACGCAGGAGGCTGCGTGGAACCGCGGAGACATCGAAGGCTTCGCGCAGGGGTACAAGCACTCGCCGGATACGCTCTTCGTGACGCGGCAGATCTCGCGCGGGTGGGACGGCCTGGTGCAGGAGTACAAGCTCGAGTACCCGACCAAGGCGGCCATGGGGACGCTCGCCTTCTCGGAGCTGGAGGTGTACGGCATCGATGAGAAGGTTGCGGTTTGCGTGGGCAAGTATCATCTGGAGCGCGGGAAGAAGGAGGGTGGGAATGCGGATGGGATCTTCTCCCTGGTGCTCGAAAAGACCGATCAGGGGTGGAAGATCGTGGTGGACCATACGACTTGATGGGGCTGCTGTGGTGGCGTGTGTGGGGAGGATGGAGGTTCCTTTCGTGGTGCGTGTTAGGCTGCGGACGTGAAGGCGTTGCGCGCGGCCGATACGGCGGGCGGCGCGATAGGAGGGGCGATGTACTACTCGATCCGGCATCTGACGAAGTTCCTCTACAGCAGTCCGGTGAGCGAGAGCATGATGGAGACGAGGATGCATCCGCGCAGCGACCAGAACCAGCGCTGCTTGACGTTTCATCTTGCGGTAAGTCCGCGGTGCCGTGCGTTCAGCTACCGGGACCACCTGGCGAACCAGGTGCATCACTTCGACATTCCCGCGCCGCATGGGCAACTGGTGATTGTGGCGGAGTCGCTGGTGGAGGTGCAGCCGGCCGCACCGGTTCCGGCGTTTTTGGCTCCGGACGCGTGGGCGGACCTGGATGCGATGGTGGCTCAAGGCGACTATTGGGAGATGCTGCTGGCGAGCGAGTTTGCGGCGCCGACGGGGCGGTTGGAGGAGTTGGCGGTGGAGTTCGGCGTGGGGCGGCGGGACGATCCCCTGATGGTGCTGCATGATCTGAACCGGCAGATGTATGAGTACTTCGCGTACAAGCCGAAGTCGACCAAGGTGGACTCTCCGATCGATTTGGCGCTGAGCACGAGGGCGGGCGTGTGCCAGGACTTCGCCCACATCATGATCGCGCTGGTGCGGACGAGGCTTCGAATTCCGTGCCGGTATGTGAGCGGGTACCTCTTTCATGGTGAGAGCGATGCGGACCGGTCTTTGAACTCGGCGACGCATGCTTGGGTGGAGGCTCTGGTGCCGCACCTGGGCTGGGTGGGGTTCGATCCCACGAACTGGCTGGTGGCGGGAGATCGGCATATCCGCACGGCGATCGGGCGGGACTATGCGGACGTGCCGCCGACGCATGGGATGTTTCGGGGCCGGGCGAAGAGCGAGTTGACGGTGGCGGTGCGGGTGACGCCGAGCGAAGGCACGCCTTCGCTCGACCAGGAGCTGCCGGTGCCGGAGGACTGGTCGATGCTGGTGGAGAAGGCGCAGGCGCTGCCGGATGCTCCGCCGCCGCTGACACGGCAGCAGCAGATGGCACAGCAGCAGTAGTACCCCCCTCCCCCCCCGGTTAAGTGCTAAAGTATTCTAAAAAAAGTAGTTAGGTCTGTAGGCGAAGTGTAAACTATTCATTCCAGATACTTTATGGGCAAAGTATTCAATCTGAACGGGTTAGAGAAGCTTCAGGGCTTCGACGTGGAGGGTTAATTGCGGGTTGTATACGGGCTGGAGCGGATTTGCGGATGGTGTCAAGTACAGACGACAGCAAGGGCAACGGCCGATTTTCTTTGGGCAATGAAGAGAGTGGAGTTTAGGGGCCGGGCTTTAGCTCTCGAAGTACGAAGCTTATAGTTCTATTGTAGGGATTCCGCAGGGGTGTTTGCGCCACGCGCAAAGGAT
>CAXTPY010000249.1:0-2077 GCA_964246195.1 uncultured Acidobacteriaceae bacterium
AGCCCCGGCGACGTCCAACCATCCGGTCCTACTCTCCGCCCGCCCGCCAGGTGCTTCGAAATGCGCTTCGCGCGGCAGACGGAATGCCGAAATGGTAAACTACATGACTGTGATGCCTCTTAAAACGCTGTTCCTGAATCCGCCCTCCTTTGAAAACTTCGACGGCGGCGCCAGTTCACGCTGGCCCGCAACCCGCGAGATCGAGTCCTACTGGTACCCGGTCTGGCTTGCCTACCCGGCCGGCATGCTCGAGGGCTCCCGCCTCCTCGACGCCCCACCCCACCACGTCTCGGCGGAGGAGACCATCGAGATCGCCAAGAGCTTCGACTTCCTCGTGCTCTTCACCTCCACCGTAGGCTGGCACGGCGACCATGGCCTCGCCGAAGCCGTCAAGCGCGCGAACCCCAAGATCAAGATCGCCTTCGTCGGGCCCCCGGTTACAACCGACCCCGACCGCGCCCTGAACGAATGTCCCGTCATCGACTTCGTCTGCCGCCGCGAGTTCGACTTCTCCGTCGTCGAGTTCGCCAACGGCAAGCCTCTCAACGAGATCCTCGGCATCAGCTATAAGGACGCCGGCGGCGCCATCCAGCACAACCCCGACCGCCCCCAGGTCGAAGACCTCGACGCCATGCCCTGGGTCACCGACATCTACGCACGCGACATGGACGTCACCCGCTACAACGTCCCCTTCCTGCTCCACCCCTTCGTCTCGCTCTACTCCACCCGCGGCTGCCCGGCGCAGTGTACCTTCTGCCTCTGGCCTCAAACCCTCTCCGGCCACGCTTGGCGCAAGCGCTCCACAGACGATGTCGCCGCCGAGATGGCCCACGCCAAAAAGCTCTTCCCGCACGTGAAAGAGTTCTTCTTCGACGACGACACCTTCAACATCCAGAAGGCCCGCACCGTCGAGCTCTGCGAGAAGCTGAAGCCGCTCGGCCTCACCTGGTCCTGCACCTCGCGCGTCACCACCGACCGCGATACCCTGAAGGCCATGAAAGACGCCGGTTGCCGCCTGCTCATCGTCGGCTTCGAATCCGGCGACCCGCAGATCCTCAAGAACATCAAAAAGGGCGCCACCGTCGAGCGCGCCCGCGACTTCGTCAAGGACTGCCATGACCTCGGCCTGATCATCCACGCCGACTTCATCCTCGGTCTCCCCGGCGAGACCAAAGAGTCCATCCGCAACACCATCAACTTCGCCAAAACCCTCGACTGCGAGACCATCCAGGTCTCCATCGCGCACGCCTACCCAGGCACCGAATTCTACGACTACGCCAAGCGCAACAACTTCATCACCAACGAAGCCATGAACGACCACGGCGGCCACCAGATGGCTCACATCGAGTATCCCGGCCTGCCGACCGAGTACGTCATGGAGATGGTTCACCGCTTCTACGACGAGTACTACTTCCGCCCCAAAGCCGCCTTCCGCGTGGTCTGGAAGGCCGTCGTCAACCGCGATGTCCCGCGCCTCTACACGGAGGCCGTCTCCTTCATGAAGCTTCGGTCGCAGCGCAACAAAGCCTCTCGCAAGGCCCGCGAAGAGAACGCGCTCAAGGCGCAGGAGTCCGTCAGCCTCAACGCGTAGCCCCGCCGAACCAACCTGAGCGGCCAGCATCCCCCATGCTGGCCGCTTCTTTCTGCCAGAACTCAACCCCCATGAAGCACACCCTCACACCGCAGCGCTACCTGGTCCTGCTCGCCGTCATGCTCACCGCCTCGGTAGGCGACACGCTGCTGTCGCACGGCATGTCCCAGGTCGGTGCCGTCAGCCTCGATCACCTCGGAGCTCTGCTGCGCGCGCTCTCCAATCCTTGGGTCATCGCCGGCATCCTGCTTCTGCTGGGCTTCTTCGCCAGCTACCTCACCGCGCTCAGTTGGGCCGACCTCACCTTCGTCCTGCCCTCCACCGCCTTCGGCTACGTCGTCGTCGCGCTGCTCTCTCACTTCTGGCTGCACGAGCACATCTCCCTCTCCCGCTGGCTCGGCATCCTGCTGATCGTCTGCGGCGTGGGCTTCGTCGCCAACGGCCCCTCCCTCACCGCACCCCTAGCGCCCCATATCGAGCCCGCGC
>CAXTPY010000250.1:0-2000 GCA_964246195.1 uncultured Acidobacteriaceae bacterium
CGAAGGTGCTGGGGGGCGCGGCGCGGGTGACGTTCTGGGGGGCTTTGGCGATGGCCGTGACGGCTGGCGTGGGTGCCTGGTTTGGGCATTCGGCCTGAAGAGACGAGTGTCCAGTTATCCACCCGGGCTGGGTGGCGAAGGAGGATAACTGGGGAGGCGGAGAGGCCGGCGTTCCTTGGGTTTTGACCACATTCCCACCTGGGGGACGTCCATCGACGCGTGAGGTCCGGGCCCACCTGTGAAAAGTCTGGATAAGCGGGAGGCATCGCGAGTGTAGGAGGATTGTCTTCCTCCAGGTTCGAGGTTGGCGGGCCCGGTTTTCTAAAACGGGACGTGCCTTCTAAGCCGCGTGCTCAGGGGCTGAGGACCTGTTCTCCACTTTTCCAGCGACAACGTCTACTACTTCTCTTAAAAATACAACTTTTGTGTCTGTTTCTTAGAAGCAATAGCACTTTCTGGGAGTTGACAACGTTGTGCGCGGGGGCTTGGGATGGCTCCTCATGCCGGCGGAGCATGCACAATCGGCCCGGGGTAATCCACAAACAATTCTGTCGCCTTTGGGGTGCTGGGAACCCTAGAATCGAGCAGGCGGAAGCGGCGCGGACAGGTGCATCGCCGGGGAGTTACGGTGTACATTCGACCCAAGCGTCCGAGTCGATGCAGAAGACGGAGAGAACCAAAGTGGCCATAACAGCGCAGGAGAACGAGATGACGGCAACCGCGGCGCCCACAGGCAACCTGGAGATCACGGTTTCGCGCGCTGAGCTGCTGCGGGAGTTGACGGCGGCGCAGTCTGTGGTGGAGCGAAAGACGACGATTCCGATCCTTTCGAACTTTTTGTTCGAGGCCGCGGACGACACGTTGACGATCACGGCGACGGACCTAGACCAGAGCCTGCGGACGAGCTGCAAGGCGAAGGTGAAGAAGCCCGGGGCGTGTACGATTCCGGCGCGTAAGCTGTACGACTACATCAAGCTTCTGCCCGAAGGCGAGATTTCGATCAAGCTGATGGACAACCACTGGGTGCAGATTCGCGCGGGCCGATCGAATACGAAGATGGTAGGGATGGCGCGGGCGAACTTCCCGCAGGTGCCGGAGTTTCCGGCGAGTGGGATGTACAGGATTTCGGTGTCGTCGTTGAAGAACATGGTGTCGAAGACGATCTTCGCAATCTCGAACGAGGAGAGCCGGTACACGCTGAATGGGGCGCTGCTGGTGCTGAAGGCGGAGTCGATGGCGATGGTGGCGACCGACGGGCACAGGCTGGCGCATATCGAGAAGCTGGGTGAGGTGCTGGAGGGGGTCTCGGGAGAGAAGAAGACGCTGATTCCGCGCAAGGCGTTGAGCGAGCTGTCGGGGCTGCTGTCGAATACCGAGGCCGAGACGATGGACTTCGGCGACGACGACCAGACGCTGTTCTTCCGGGTAGGCGGGCGGGTGTTGACCAGCCGCAAGCTGACCGGGCAGTTCCCGAACTATGAGGCGGTGCTGCCGCGGGATAACAACAAGTTCGTGATCGTGCGCAGCGAAGAGCTAATGGCCGCGATTCAACGGGTGGCGCAGTTCGCGGATGAGCGGAGTGGGGCGATCAAGATTCGGCTGGAGCAGAACGAGTTGAAGCTGTCTTCCTCGTCGACCGAGGCGGGAGAGTCGGAGGATTCGATCGAGACGCCGTACAACTACGATCCGCTGGTGGTGGGATTCAACAGCCAGTACCTGATCGACTTCCTGAAGGCTACGGGGAATACGGGCGAGGTGCGTCTGGAGTTCAAGGACGCGCAAAGCGCGGGGCAGATGCGGCCAGAGGATGGGAACGAGGACGTGAAGTACCGCTATATTTTGATGCCAATGCGGATTTGAGCCTATTTCGCTCGAGTGTTAGGGTGTGACGCGATGCGGAGCAGGAGTTACCCGTCCGCATCGCTTTTGTCGGTGCTTCATCCAATCGGGTATGAGCGAGAGACGTGAGGGGTTGGCTGTATCGGTGCTCGACCTGGTGG